>PSMG01000008.1:0-3401 GCA_040290035.1 Chitinophagaceae bacterium | reverse complement strand
CCGTTTGTCAGGTGATGCATCTTAGAGAATGCGACCAGCAACAAATTCACAGCATTCAGCATCAGCTCAATACACATAAATATGATAATAGCATTGCGGCGTGTAAGCACCCCGATAATGCCTATAATAAACAAAGCAAGAGAAAGAAATAAGTAATAATTAATTGGCATAAACGATTATCTGTTTAAATAACCAGCAGGCTCGGTTCTGTGTAATTCAGTTTTCACAATATGCATTTCAGCATCTTCGATAGTAGGTTTAGGATCACGTTTACCAATTACCACAACACCTACCATTGCACTTAAAAACAAAATGCTCGCAATTTCAAACGGTACCACATATTGTGTAAAAAGAACCTTACCTAAATTTTGAATTAAGCCAATGTCGCCAGTGGCCATTTCAGTCATCTGCTTCTCAGTATTGCGCAAGGCAGCTACCATCACCAAAAGCAAACAACCACCTGCCAATGCTCCGGCCATCTTCAACCATTTGCTCTTTTGAGGATCATTATCCTTGCTTAAATTCATTAACATGATTACAAATAAGAACAACACCATAATAGCCCCTGCATAAACAATGATGTTTACAATGGCTAAAAATTGTGCGTTCAATAAAATATAATGGCCAGAAATAGTAAAGAAAGTAATGATCAGCCACAACACACTATATACAGGGTTTTTGCTGGTGATCACCATCAATGCACTAAACAAAGATGCGGCTGCTAAAATAAAAAAAAGTATTTGCGTAATACTCATTACAGTGGTTGAAATTGTTTATTTGATATCAATTGAACTATTACCCTTTGCTTTTGCATAACCTTCAGGATCTTTCACCGGATCGGGTATTAGTAAATCTTCTTTCTTATAAATAAATCCTTTGCGATCGTAATTAGCAGGCGCTACTGTTTTTGATAAGTAAACAGCATCCTTTGGACAAGCCTCTTCGCACAAACCACAGAAAATACAACGCAGCATGTTGATCTCATACTTAGCTGCATACTTTTCTTCACGGTACAAATGCTCCTCACCTGTTTGGCGCTCTGCAGCTTCCATAGTAATCGCCTCTGCTGGACAAGCCAAGGCACACAAGCCACAGGCAGTACAGCGTTCACGTCCTTCTTCATCACGATTCAATACGTGCAAGCCACGAAACACCGCAGGAAACTCACGCTGTTCTTCAGGATATTTGATCGTAGGTCTTTTTTTGAACAAGTGCGAAAAAGTAATACCCATACCCTTCAGGATAGAAGGCAGGTATAACTTCTCTGCAAACGTCATCGGCTTACGTTCTACAGTCTTATTTCTGTTTGTTAATGATTGCATTTTTCTGTCCTCGTAAACGGCGCAAAATTAGCCGTTTTCATTTAGCCTTGCGGCTGAAAAATTTATTTATTCAACAGCAGCACTACTACTGCTGTGATTAACATGTTGATCAAAGCCAGCGGCAACAAGCCTTTCCAGCCAAGACTCATCAATTGGTCGTAACGGAAGCGTGGAATAGTCCAACGAATCCACATAAACAAAAAAACAAAGAGCAATGCCTTAGTCATCAATACTAAGAAGCCAATCAAACCAACCCACCAATGATTACCCCAGGCTGCTTCGTTCACAAACGGAATATCGTAACCACCAAAGAAAAGTGTTGCCATTACCACGCCACTGATAAACATATTGATGTATTCAGCAAACAGATAAAAGCCCAGCTTCATGGATGAGTATTCTTGGTGGTAACCAAAGTTCAACTCGTTTTCTGCTTCCGGAAGGTCAAATGGTGTACGGTTACACTCTGCTAAAGCGCAAACAAAAAAGATAATAAAGCCAAGAGGTTGATAAATGATGTTCCAATGTGTTTGCACCTGATGCGATACTATAGAACTCATTCTTAAATCGCCAACAATCATTAATACCGCTAGCAATGATAAGCCCATGCCTAATTCGTAAGAGATCATTTGCGATGCACCGCGAATAGCAGCTAACAACGAAAATTTATTGTTTGAAGCCCAGCCACCGATCATAATTCCGTACACGCCTAAACTCACCACGCCAAAAATGTATAAGATGCCAATGTTGATGTCTGCGATTTGCAAAGGCACTTGTCTGCCTGCTACATCAATGGTACTACCCCACGGTATTACAGCTGAGGTAAGTGTAGCCGTAATCATCGCCAACATTGGCCCGAGAATGAATAAGAATTTAGAAGAAGTGGTTGGAATGATTTCTTCTTTTGCAAACAACTTTACACCATCTGCTAATGGCTGTAATAAACCAAATGGACCGGCACGGTTGGGCCCAACACGGTCTTGTAACCAGGCAGCAATCTTTCTTTCAAAATAAGTGCTGTACATAGCCACCACCAAAGAAATGGTTACAATAAGTGCAATCAGCACTAACTTCTCAATCAAGGTAAAAACCAAATCGCTTACTAATAAATACATGTTTATTGCTATGAGCCATTAGCCGAAGCCAACAGCTAGTTATTTTTATGATCAACTCAGTAATCCTAATCAGCTTCTGTTGTGTCACTCACTTGTACGTTCGGTAACACTACTCTGCTTCCCATTTTTCAAACGTTCTCTTATCCATTCGCCAGCCAATCCACCAGCTACAGCACCAATTGAAATACTTACGGCTGTGCTGCTTTCATATCCAAACACAAAACAAAAAACAACAAAACAAACAGAACCAATTAATAAAGATGCAATCAATAAAGAGAGTGCTCTTTTCATAATCGAATAATTAAGGTGTATTTGGGTTTGTGCTATCTGTACCGGATAAGTTCCTTCCTTTCCCTTCCTTCACATCCGTCACATTAGTACCAATTGCTTTTGGACTTCCATTGAAGGTTGCGCTGGTTGCGGGTCCTTCAATCTCATTCAAATCAACCATGTTCACATCACTCACCATATGAATATCCAATAAATACCTTGGTGCATGACCGTGCATTACTTCGGTGATGAACTCTTTTGGCTTTTTAACACCTACATAATGTCCTGCATTAATCACCGAATGAGGATCTAGTTTTGTTGGTCCTTCGATCACCCAATCGTTCACATGCTTCTTTTTAAAACGACATTCGTTACAGATCCAATCTTCTACTTCGCCCCACTGATCTTTTCTTGCCGTTACACGCAATACATCATCGCCACGTAACCAAAGGCGTACCTTTCCTTTACACTGCGGACAATCACGATGTGCATTCATTGGTTTTGTAAACCAAACACGATTTTTAAAACGGAAAGTCCTATCCGTTAAGGCACCTACAGGACATACATCAATCACATTACCAATCATCTCATGGTCCAGGGATTTTTGAATATAAGTAGCAATTTGCGCATGATCACCTCTGTCCAATACGCCGTGTTCACGGCTTCCGGCAACCTGGTTGGCCGTATGCACACAACA
>PSMG01000040.1:0-19995 GCA_040290035.1 Chitinophagaceae bacterium | reverse complement strand
CACCGGGGAATTTCCCCAAAGGGCTTATTTCTGGTTACAGAAATTCATAGTTTTTTGTATTTTGTTACGAGAAAATAAGGTAAAAAGCTACCAATCCTTCGTACCTACTTAATAGTCTAAGGCACTTTCACCCCACTTCTAAGGCAGGATAGTGGCACTTTAAGGCAGGTAGTATTATGTTAAATAGATTCTAACCGCTTCTACCTCCGTTTTTTCTTTTACCATACCATTTACATTTTCTTTTGTTAATTGCCTCTTGTTGAACAACAACCAATACATACACATCTCCTTTTTACTAACGATCATCTTACTGACCTTAGCCGCTAAGGCGCAGTACAAAGTGCAGGGCAATGTGTATGACAGCTCTCGCACTATTCCGCTGCAGGCAGTAAGCGTGTTAAGCAGCAGTGGAAAAGGAACCACTACCGATGCCAACGGTCACTATAGCATTGATGTTGGAGAAAAGGACTCTATCTGGTTCTCCTATCTAAACAAGCCCACCGTCAAATACCCTGTCTTAAAGATTGCCGACGTGACCCAGTTCGACATTGCCCTGCATGTGAATGTGGAGACATTAAAAGAAGTAAAGGTTATTCCCCGTAACTACCGACAAGACTCAATTCAAAACCGTATGGATTATGCCAAGGCCTTCAATTTCAGACGTCCCAATCTGGAAAGCATGACCACCATTGGTGCTGCCTTTGACCTGGATGAATTGATCCGTGTGTTCCAGTTCCGCAAGAACCGTAGTATGGAACGTTTCAGGGAACGCCTGCTGCAGGAAGAGCGGGACAAGTTTGTGGATCATCGTTTCAACAAACAACTGGTACGTCGCCTCACTAATCTTTCTGATGAAGCCTTGAATCAATTTATTATCCTCTATCGTCCTAGCTACGAGTTCAGCTTATATGCCAACGACTACGATTTCCAGGCATACATCAAGTCTGCTTCTGCCCAATACAGAAAAGGCAAAGGGTTTTAATACTACGCTTAGATGGTTTATCTTGATGGTCTAATTCCATCGCATGAAACCATTGCTGCTTTCTTTGCTCTGCTCACTATCTCTTGCAGGCTTCAGTCAATCTTACCAGGCAATACATAATAATGCAATTGTGATCGATACGCACAATGATGTGCTTTCCGAAGTGATCATGAAAGGAATGAACATTGATGTAGATCTTACCGGCAAGGCACACTCTGACATTGCACGATTTAAAAAAGGCGGTGTAGATGTACAGATCTTTTCTGTCTTCTGCGATGAACGCTTCGGCAAAGATGCTGCTTTTAAATATGCCAACATCGAAATAGATTCTTTATACAACATCATCAAAAGAAATAAAAGCAGGATGATGTTGGTAACAAACCCCGCACAACTGCAACAGGCAGTGAAGGGCCATAACTTGGGTTGTATGATAGGCGTAGAAGGTGGTCACATGATTGAAGACCGCCTTGACTATTTAGATTCTTTATACAAGCGAGGTGCTCGTTATCTTACACTTACCTGGAACAACTCTACATCATGGGCTACGTCTGCCATGGAGGAAACAAAGAAGAAAGATTCATTAGCACATAAGGGATTATCAGAGCTTGGCAAGACCATTGTTAAACGCATGAACCAGTTAGGCATGTTGGTAGATGTATCGCATGTAGGCGAACAAACTTTTTGTGATGCGATTAACACCAGTACTAAGCCGGTCATTGCTTCGCATAGCGGCGTGTATGCTTTGTGTCCTGTCTTCCGCAACCTGAAAAACGATCAGATAAAAGCCATTGGCAAAAATGGTGGTGTTATTCACGTCAACTTTTTCTCTGGCTTTATTGATACGGCCTATAACAATGGTAGAACAAAGTTCTGGAAGCGTCACCAGGAAGAAGTTGATTCATTAAAAAACAATCGTTGGCCTAACTACGATATTGAACAATACCTGGCCAAAAAATATGCGGCAGAAGTAGAAGCATATCGCCCAACCCTTTCTCAACTCATCGATCATATTGACTACATCGTGAAGTTGATTGGTGTGGATCATGTGGGCCTTGGTTCTGATTTCGACGGTATTGAGTCAGCACCCAAAACTTTGGATGATGTCAGTTCTTTTCCCCTCATCACCAAAGCATTATTAGAAAGGGGCTATTCTAAAAAAGAGGTTGAGAAGATATTGGGTGGCAACTTTATTCGTGTATTCAAAGCAAACCAAAAAAACCTATAAGGTCTCGAATACCCTATAGGTTTAAACCAGGCAATAATTAAGAGAGACCATTTACACAACGAACTCAACAAAGAATTTCAACTGGAACGAATGATCCTGTTTAGCGATGCGGTATTCGCCATCGCCATCACGCTTCTTGTCATTGAAATAAAAATACCAGACATCCACGGAGATGTTTCTGATAAACTGCTCGGTCAATCCTTGTTACACCTGATACCAAAATTCATAGTTTTTTAGTAAGCTTTATGCTTATTGGCCTTTATTGGGTGGTACATCACCGCATGTTTGGTTATGTGGTCAACTATAGCCAAATGCTTTTGGTGCTGAATCTTATGTTCCTGTTCTTCATAGCGCTCATGCCTTTTAGCACCGGCTTTTATAGTGAATATGCGGGCTCAGAATTATTCACAAAACAACTTAAAGTGCCACTTACCTTTTATGTACTTAATTTCTGTGCAGCAGGCATTGTGGTTTATTTCTTATAGAGCTACATCGCCAACCCAAAGAACAATATCGTATCACCAACCATGGATCGGCTGACCATTAAGAAGGCTAAGGCACGATCACTTATTTTGCACATCATTTTTTTATTTATGCTGCCTGTTACTTATTTTATTTATGTATTTGTTGCTGTTTACATACCCATGCTTATTCCCCTAGTGATGAAACTGGTGAACAAGCGCATTACTAAAAAACACAAACTACAATTGTAATGAAAATACTTTTTGTACTGCTTACCCTGTTTGCACAAGTTGCATTAGCACAAGACACACCATCTTTTGTAAAAGACAGTTTGGACAACTATGTGCAAAAAGGGTTGGCTGACTGGAAAATTCCCGGCGCTGCTATTTGCATTGTAAAAGATGGAAAGGTTGTGTTTTCAAAAGGATATGGTGTGAAAGAAGTGGGTACCAACAACAACGTAGATGAAAATACTTTATTCATGATTGGCTCCAACACCAAAGCCTTTACTGCAACTGCGCTGGCAATGTTGGATGCAAAGAAGCGCATGTCGTTAGATGATAAAGTACAAAAGTGGTTGCCTGATTTTAAGTTGTATGATCCTTGGGTAGCAAAGGAAGCAACCGTTCGTGACCTGCTTTGTCACCGTTTAGGTTTTGAAACTTTTCAAGGCGATTTCATGTACTTCGATTCAGATCTCTCATTGCAGGAAGTACGTGATCGCTTTGCTAAAGTAAAACCGGTGTATGGCTTTCGTAGTCGCTGGGGCTACAACAACGCAGCTTTCATGACGGCAGGCTAGATCATTCCGAAAGTAACAGGCAAAACTTGGGCGCAGTTTATTACCGACAGCATTTTTACTCCGCTTCAAATGACACACTCTCTGGCTTTTTCGAAAGATATTGAAACGGCAAGCAACAAAGCATCTGCACATACAGTGGTGAAAGGTGAAGTAAGAAAAGTTCCTTATGGACATTTGGAAAACATGGCACCGGCAGGCAGCATTTCTTCTTCGGTAAATGATTTAAGCCATTGGGTGCTGATGCAATTGAATAGCGGTAAGTACAACGACGTACAAGTTGTACCCGCAGCAGCCATTAATCAAACAAGAACTCCGGCCTCGATATTGGGCAACGGTGGTGTATTGTTTAATAAAGGGCATTTCGACTTATACGGTCTTGGTTGGATGTTGCAGGAGTACAATGGAAGAAAAATAATTTCGCACACCGGTGGCGTGAATGGTTTTGTTACTTCAGTTACATTAATTCCAGAAGAAAAGTTGGGCATTGTTGTATTAACCAATACCGATGCAAACGAATTTTTTGAGGCAGCTAAGTGGGAGATCATGGATGCATATATGCATTTGCCATATCGCAACTACAGCAATTTTTACTTAGCCAATCAGAAACAACAACAAGCAGCGCAAGACAAATGGGAGGCATTAAAAAGAGATACTATTGCCATGCATCCAAAACCAGCTGTAGCATTAGCAAACTTTGCAGGCACGTATAGTCATGCTATTTATGGCAACATGGCCATCACGCAAAAAGGCGATAAACTTGTTGCCACATTCGAGCATCATAAAGGCCGCTATGCAGAACTGGAAGCATTAGGTGGCAATCGTTTTCTGGCTACGTTTAATGATCCATTGTATGGCGATAAAGTGTCGCCATTTACCATTGATAACGGAAAGGTAAAATTGGTTACGGTTACCGTTGCAGATTTTGTAGAATTTACTCCGTACGAATTTTATAAAAAGAACTAAGATTTGCAGGATTAATTAGATTACTATGGATCAACTGAATTTAGGTATTGGAACAAGACTGCAACACACGCAATATGGACCGGGTGTCATTGTAGGCGTTCGTTATGCTACGTATTTAATCTCTTTTATCAATCACGGCATTAAGGAGATTGATAAGAATGAGGATAAGCTGGAAGAAATTATCCCTGAAAATGTTTCGGAAGAAATAGAAACACATTCCGATGTAGAACGGTCGCTTTTGAAAATACTTCGCTTGTGGGGTGGCTTTTCGGAAGTAATTCCTTTAGGCGAACGCTGGCAAAAAGGAACTATGATCTTACAACCTGCAGATAAAATGCTCAAACCAAAAGAAGTTCCCATTGAAGACTTCTTTCATAAAATAGTAATGCTTCGTGACCGTCTGCGTGTGATGGAACAACAGATCAATGCACACAAAGGCCTGAGCGATGAAGATAAAGTGAACCTGCAGCAATACATCACTCGTATTTATGGCACGCTTACCACATTCAATGTTTTATTCAAAAACAAAGAGCAGTGGTTTGTAGGCGAAAAGGGTAGCGGACAATAATTGCCTTAAGCCATCTTATCGTTTTCCTTGAATTGACGGGTATCAATACCCAGCAAGCTATAGAGTGGACACACACCAAAAAAAGAACTAATGATAAAGATGCCTGCAACAGCAAGCATGATGTAATTCCACGGACTTGCAATATCCAGTTTGAAATAAAGCACAATCAAAATGATTGAGACAAGCATACGCAAAAAGCGATCAAAAATGGCCATGTTCTTTTTCATCTGTTTTGTGTTTTAGGTGAACAATTTGAAGCGAAATTATTTTGCGGCGCAAATAGTTTTTATGACCTAAATCAAGAATTTGTTCTGTTATCCCATATTTATTTTTTATATTTAGATAATCCCTCACTGAAAGTGCAATCAAAACCAACAACATGGAACAAATGCTTGCAACACCGCCACCTGCGGTCATTACGGCTCCGGGTACGCAAAGGGCCGCTTATCGTATTAATAGTATTGATCTTTTGAGAGGTTAGTCATGATCATCATGGCACTGGATCATGTACGCGATTTTTTTCACGCACAGGCCATGACTGATGATCCACTGAATATGCAAACAACCACGCCAGCTTTATTTTTTACACGCTGGATCACTCACTTCTGTGCACCAACGTTTGTGTTTTTAGCGGGTACCTCCGGCTGGTTTCAAAGTATGCGCAAGAGTAAAAAAGAATTGAGTTTATTCCTTATCAAAAGAGGCTTGTGGTTATTGATGGTAGAGATCGTGATCATCAATTATGCTGTTACATTTAATCCGCATTGGAATACAATTGGATTGCAAACTATATGGTCTATTGGTATCAGCATGATCATCCTAGGTGGCGTAATATGGTTGCCATTTAGGACTATACTTGCACTTGGGTTATTAATTGTGCTAGGTCATAATAGCCTTGACTTTTATGAGGCACATTTTGCTCCCAACTATCAGTATCCGGTTGCTTATTCATTTCTTCATCACCAGGGGTTTTATCATTTATGGGCAGATCACAATTTGTTAATCATGTATCCTTTTCTTTCCTGGGCAGGTTTGATGATGCTTGGCTATTGTTTTGGCAAACTATTTACTTCTTACGAAGGTGCTGAGCGTAAAAGAATACTTACTCAATTAGGTATTGGTGTGATTGCCTTATTTATTCTTTTAAGAGCCATTAATATCTACGGCAATCCGGATCCGTGGCATACGGAGAAAAACTTTGTTTATACACTGCTGTCCTTTCTGGACACACATAAGTATCCACCATCGTTAATGTACATGTGCATGACCATAGGGCCCGCTATTTTGTTTATTGCTCTTGCGGGTCATAAAACGAGTGGACTTACCAAGTTTGTAACTGTTTACGGACGAGTGCCTTTCTTCTACTATATCCTTCATTTCTTTTTGATCCATTTAGTAGCGACAGCGTTTTTCTTTATGCGGCATTCACCCAGTGAAAACGTAAAGCTACCACCAGGTTTTGATATCCGATTTATCGTTCCCGGAGAAGGCTATAATCTTTGGGTAGTATATGATGTTTGGATGTTTGTTGTATTGTCTCTTTATCCGCTTTGCAAATGGTTTAGTAATTATAAAATGAAGCATAAAGATTGGTGGTTGAGTTATTTGTAATTCAGTAGTTTTAATGCATGCGCATTTTACTTCTTTCTCTACTTGCACTTATTGGTGTTGTTGTTGGTGCACAAACAAGTGTTGATGTTTTCATTACCAATGCCCGCATACTGGACGGTACCGGCAACTCTTGGTATTATGGTTCTATTGCTGTGAAAGATGGCAAGATTGTAAAGATTGGTAACGTTGAAAATGTAAGCGCAGCAAAAGTGATTGATGCAAAGAAGATGATCGTTGCACCGGGCTTTATTGATGTACATACACATTTGGAAGGAGATGAGTTTAAGAACCCTACCGCCGATAATTTTATACTGGATGGCGTGACTACCTGTGTTACCGGCAACTGCGGTTCTTCCAATGTGAATATCAAAAACTATTTACATCGTTTAGATTCTATTAAACTATCTATCAATATTGCTTCGCTTATTGGACATAATGATGTACGTAAAACAGTAATGGGCACTGCCAACAGAACACCAACTGAAGCAGAACTGCAACGCATGGAAGCTTTGGTAGAGCAGGGTATGAAAGACGGCGCAGTGGGCTTTAGCACAGGATTGATCTATATACCCGGTACTTATTCCAAAACTGATGAAGTGGTAAGACTTGCAAAGGCAGCAGCCAAGTACAAAGGTATATATGCATCGCACATGCGTGATGAGGGGGATAGTGTAACGCAGGCTATTGAAGAAGCATTATACATTGGCAAGGCCGCCAACATGCCTGTTGAAATATCGCATTTCAAATTGAGTGGTCAACAGAATTGGGGTCGTAGCAAACAAACCGTTGCAATGATACAGGCAGCACGAAAAGAAGGTATTGATGTAACCATTGATCAATATCCGTACACGGCCAGCAGTACTAATTTAGGTACACTTATTCCAGATGAATTATTAGCCGATGGGCAAGATTCTATTAAAGCACGCCTATCCAGACCAGAAGTAAGAGCGTATGTTACACAATACCTATTAGCTAAGTTGAGGAAGCGTAAGTTGAAACATTTTAGTTATCCTGTAGTTGCTTATTACAAAGCCGACACATCCTTTAATGGCAAGAGCATAGAAGAAGTAAACCTATTACTTCATAGAAAACATAAAGCAAAGGACGAAACAGAAACCGTAATGGATATGATGCAGCAAGGTGGTGCCGGCATGGTGTTTCACGGTATGGGAGATGAAGATGTTGTACGCATTATGCAATACCCGTTCAACATGTTTGCGTCTGACGCAGGCATTCGTGTGTTTGGACAAGGTGCACCTCACCCAAGAGGTTATGGTACTAATGCAAGAGTACTAAGCAAATATGTACGTGATGAAAAAGTGTTGACACTTGAAGAAGCCGTTCGCCGAATGACATCATTGCCTGCACAAAAATTTCAGTTAACAGATCGTGGTTTGCTGCGTGAAGGATATGCTGCAGACATTGTGATCTTTGATGAGAACGAAGTACAGGATCTTTCTACTTACGAAAAGCCACATGCTTATTCCAAAGGTTTTCAATATGTATTGGTAAATGGACGAGTGGTTGTAGACAACGGCGTACTTACGGGAGTAAGAAGCGGCAAGGCGTTAACAGGCCCTTCACTTACCGCTTCAACAAATAAAGAATTTTAATCTTCTTTTTAGCTGTTCAATTGCTTTACCATAATGTCGAAAAGAAAATAAATACGGGCTTCTTTTATTAATCCGTTTTCCAAATCATAGCTTACGCACATAGGCACCGCAACCTCTTTCCCAGTTGCAGGCATACCATTTAGTTCGCCAACGTGTTTGCCCTTAAATGTTGTTTCTGGTATAGCCTTATCTTCTGTAATAATGTAATTAGAGGTAATAGCATTCGCAGCAAAGGCAATATGATACATTTAGTGCAGCATGCCACCCACTTCGGCCTTGCCTTGGTAAACTTCACCAGAAGCAAGGTTTTGGAAGATTACATAGTCGGTCATATACTGCACATTGTGCGTTTCAAAATAGGCCAGCATGTTTTTTGTGCTAATGCAAGTGCACTGCTTTGAGCAATTGTTGCTTGCATAATTGTCGTTTTTAAAGTGATGAATAAGTAGCTCTCAAAGGTATATGAAGAAGTTGTTTATAGAGGAGTACGTAGGTATGTTAAAGTTAGTGTTTAAGTGCTGGAAAGAAAAGCGGAATGCCTACTTTGGTTCAGTAGCTATGAAATATGTTGTCTTATTGCTGACCTCATTTCTTACCGTTCAAAGTTTCAGTCAAAAAGTACTAGGCATTATT
Source organism: Chitinophagaceae bacterium (assembly GCA_040290035.1). GTDB lineage: Bacteria > Bacteroidota > Bacteroidia > Chitinophagales > Chitinophagaceae > Flavisolibacter. The sequence goes on along the minus strand of PSMG01000040.1, from coordinate 11,136 downwards.
GCTGATAGCATTACTCATCAGCCCTTACCATTTGCTACGGTGCAAGCCAGCAACAATAAGGCATCTTTAGTGGCCGATATCAACGGCCGTTTCAGCATTAGTATTTTAGAAAGCACGTCGCATCTTCAATTTTCTTATACAGGGCATAAAACCAAAATATTAACTGTAAGCAGTATTGAAAAAGTAGACACGGTCTTTCTAGCACCCGCAGGTGTTGAGTTGACAGAAATAATTATTGCCCCGATACAAGATAAAATTCGTCGTATTGTAAATACAGCCGTCGCACACAAGAAAGAACACAATCCTGAACTGTACGACTTCTATCAATGCAATGTGTATTACAAGATGCATGCAGACCTGATAGGCTTGGCTGATGATAGAGATGTTTTCTTTCGTCCCGACAAACACCTGATCTTTTCAGAAACCTATAGCCGACGAGTGTATAAACGTACGCAGCAATTGCAGGAAACCATTCTGGCTTCACGCTTTTCTGGTCTGAAGAAGACCTATTTCTCCAACATGATCACTGATATGTTGCCCTTTCATATCTACAGCAATTATATTTTACTCAACGATAAAGAGTATGTGAACCCCATAGCAGCAGGCTGGCAACAACACTATCGATTTCGGTTAGAGGATGAATTGACAGTCGATAACGACACGGTATATGTGCTTGCGTTCACGCCAAAGAAAGGCGTTGTATTTAATTCGCTTAGAGGCGTGGTGTACATCAATACCAACGGTTATGCCATCTCGCACATGGTGGCGAGCACAGGTGATACAACAGTGGAGCGAACCGTTCGCTTTGAACAGATCTATACTTATACCAATGGCAAGTGGTTTCCGAAAGAGTTGAATTATGACTTTACCATCAAACATTTGATGAATGCAGCAACCACATTGGAATGGAACGGGCACTCGGTAATTGATTCAATAAGTTATCAACCGCTGTCGTCTAATGCATTTGATAAGGCGCATTCGCTGAAGCTTGCAGATTCTATTGACCTACACACAGAGCAGGATTGGGCACGGTTTAGAAAGGACACTATTTCTGTAAAAGAACAAAACACCTATCACTACCTGGATAGTTTTGTGCGGGTGAATAAGTTAGAGCAATTGATTACCGCTACCGCACGATTGAATGTTGGTCGGCTTCCGATTGGTAAGCTGGATGTAGACGTCAAGCGCCTGTTTGCATCTAATAGTTATGAGGGTACAAGGCTTGGCTTGGGACTATACACGAACGACAAGATCTCTAAGTATTATTCTGTTGGCGGGTGGGCAGGCTATGGTTTTAAAGACAAGGCTTGGAAGTATGGTGCCTCGGCAACTATTTATCCTAATGGCAAGCGAGAGAATTGGTTAGCGTTCGCCTACCAAAAGAATATTGGAAGCCCTGGTGAAGTGGTATTGCACGAGGAGTTGCAGAATGGGCTTAGCGGCTGGCGGCTGGGACAGGTTGATCTATTTGAAGAGTATTCCTTTACCAGCAATTTTAGGGCTGGTTATTGGGAGCTGAGGCCTGCGGCTAAATGGGAAACCACGCAGCCTTTGTATCAAAGCAATTTTACGATGCAGGGTAAAACGCCTACGCAGTACACCAATAAGGAAGCAAGCCTGGGCATACGCTATGCTTATGGAGAAAAACGCTTTCCTGTGTTTGACTATTATGTAGCCGGGGAAACGAAATACCCTATTGCTTATGTACAAGTGGGCAAGGGAGTGATTACCGCTACCGACTACAAGGCTGATTATTTACGTGTGCTTGCCGCCGTTACCTATAATCATCACACCAACAGATGGGGTAAGGATTGGTTTCGTGTAGATGGTGGAGTGCTGCGTACCGCTAATGATCAACCGCTGCCGCAATCGTATTTGCTGGCAGGCAATGGGTTTAATACCAGCAACCTTTCTTTTTATGCATCATATGGCTTCATTACCATGAAGCCATATGATTATTACTCTGACCGCTATGCCGCTTTTTATTACCGGCACGACTTTGATAAGTACCTGTGGGATAAACGTTGGAGCAAGCCGTTTTTTAGCCTTGCCCATAATCTTGTGTATGGCAGTTTGAGTAGGAGCAATGCGGCTGCCAATAACGGTATTCATTCGTTTAGCAACGGCTACCATGAAAGCGGCCTGCTAATCAACCAGCTTTTGCGGATGAATATTTCCTTTGCTGACCTGTATTTTACTGCCGGTGCTTTTTATCATTGGAATAAAGCAAGAGACTGGCAGCGCAATAGTGCTTATGTGATTGGTATTAGTGCAGGGTTGTAAGCAAAGAGATATTTTGACGGCTTGGGTAATGGAGCAGCCGGACGTGACCCGTAGTGCCCTTTTACCATCCTTTGGTGAAACTGGGGTGAAACACGGGTAAGCTTCAGTATAAGTATAGTATAAGTGGTAGACAAGGTTAGCCATCAGGATAAATATGGACTTGGCTGGTGTTCTTGATGAAAAGGTTCGGGAATAGTTTTCTCATTAAATAACCTTAGTGAGCCCGATGTGTTATTATTTCAACGCTACATTATTTAGATAAAAAACCGCTATGTCAGAAATAAAATGATCAGGTGATTATAATAAGATAACGAATTGCCCTTGTTATCCCATTTGCATGCATTAGCACATGAAAATAGTTCCGAAGCAGTTTTTCCTCACTAAAAGCGTTGGCGTACACGAAAAAGAATTAAGCACTTTTGAAGAAGCGTTGCGTGATGCGGATATCCATACCTGTAACCTTATCAAAACATCGAGTATTATTCCGGCAGACTGCAAACGCATCAGCGTGGAAGAGGGCATGAAACAAATTCCGGCTGGCATGATCACCTTTGCCTTGCGTGCTTGCACAATCTCAAACCAATGAGCCGGGACAAATCATTAGTGCAGGCAAAAACTCTTTAATGCGGTCTGCTGTATTATTTAAAAAACAAAGGGTGCCAAACTTAAATACATAGACATACTGATCGCCATCTGTTTTTTAAAACAGTTCGGCTGGATCGTTGTAAAAAAGCTTGGCTTTAAAGAAAGCGCTAAAGCCTTTTACATCAATGGTATCCGCAATTTGATAGGAAACGACATTTTGTGTCATACGGAAAACACAGAAAAACTAATGCCGCATTAGGAAGTCAATTCAGATTTAGCAGGTTACCTGATATTTTAACGGATGACCTTTGATTCCGTTTAATAAGACACAAGTCAAATTAATTACCTGATGCGTCTGTCCATTAGATAACATAAAAAAGATCACTCTAAGGATGATCTTTTTGCTTTTGAAACAACAAGGTTGCTTCGAAGTATTACTATACTTATTTCTTGATGTTGTTGTTCACAATCTTCGCTAAGTCGAACATAGAAATTTGGTTTTTGCCAAATAATGCTCTTGTTTTTTCATCAGCGTTGATCATGCGGCGATTGTTCTTGTCTTGCAAACCTGCTTTCTTAATATGATCCCATACTTTCTTAACGATCTCTGTACGTGGTAATGGTTTGTTGCCCACAACAGCAGCTAATGTATCGTTAGGCTGCAATGGAGCCATAAAAGCTGCGTTAGGTTTACGCGTTGATTTTTTTGCTGCGCCTTTTGAAGCACCAGCTTTTTTAGCAGGGGCCGTTTTTTTAGCAGCACCTTTAGATGAAGCTTTTTTGGGAGCAGCTTTCTTTGCACTTGTTTTAGAAGCCGCCTTCTTTGAAGTTTTTGCCATGATTGAAATTTTTGGGTTAGTATTAAAAAATTATGTCCGCTAATTTACATCGAATAGTTGATGTATACTAATACTCTTTTCAGAGGGAAAATCAGGTGCCGAATGTGACTTTTTTCTTTGACGAAATACTACCAAAAGACAAATCTTAGCTTTCCGTTCCGTTTTATTCGTGACACTTTTTTTATGCAAGACTCCATCTTATCCACTACCGCCACACAACGCATTTACTCGCAAAGCGGCATCACCATTGGTTCTTTGATGGGTTGGCCTATTGTTGCTGGCTATCTGCTTTCCAAAAACTATACGGCTTTGGTGCAAAACAAAAAGGCCGGCAAAACGTGGCTTTTGTGCATTGCCACCTTTGTGTTGCTGGTGACACTTGCTTCGGTATTGCCGCAACAAGTACCCAATGCTTCCTTTGTTTTTGCTAATGCTGCTTTGGGTTATTATATGACACAATCGCTGCAGGGAAAGTTGATTGATGCCCACATCGTCAGCGGCGGACTGGTGTACAGCAATTGGCGCTGTGCCGGTATTGCTCTTATTTTCACAGTGATTCTAGCAGTGCTTGCATTGGGTGATTTTTATGCGATGGACCTGTATACAGGCAGATTATAATTATTTACAACACCAATTGTGTAAACAATTTCTCTAAGGTTTCTTTTGGGTCTTCGCAAAAGCCGGGATGTGTTTTTGATGCCTGCACAATAGTGCTTCGTGTGGCGGTTAACCAACGAAAGCGCGAAGGCAGATCAAGGTTTGCAATTGGACCGCCGTCCTTATCGCCTTTGCAAATTTTTTCGAAGGAGTGTAAATGGTCTTCAACTTCGCGACAATCTACTTTATCGCAAAGCATTTGTATGCGTTGCTTGTTGATGGCAAAGCGAACATCCAGATACTTCAGGTCTTTGCAATACAATACCACACCAGCGTTGATAAACTCTTCCCGGTCAACCCTGGGCACAATGCGAATGACCGCATATTCATATACATATTTAGTGGGCATTGGTTGCTTCTTTAATGAGTAAATCAGTTATGGATAAACGGTTTTGCAAATATTGCTGGTAGATGCTTCTGCCATTTACTGCATCACCAAAGGCCATTGTTAACCATTCGTCAGGAACAATGGATAAGATGCCTTCAATGCGTTCCGGTGTAATCATACCAAGTGCTTCCTTATTCACTTCGTTTAGTGCTGTTGCATACGGTAAGAGTACATGATCTTTTACCTTCGCAAAAGTACGTTTGGAACTTTCTTCCCAATTATCCAGTGCATGATGAAAATAAAGTGAAGCGCCATGATCAATCACCCAAAGTTCTTTATGCCACATCAGCATGTTGGTGTTGCGAACAGTGCGATCGACATTAGTGATCAAAGAATCTAACCACACAATTTTAGAAGCAGTAATAACATCTACTTTATTCACTGCAGGATCAAAGGTGATGGCGCCGGATAAATAATGTGTAGCGAGATTTAAACCTGCACTTGCTTTTAATAAGTCCTGAATTTCTTCGTCGGGTTCTGTTCTGCCAAAAGCTGGATCAACCGTTGCAAAAACAATTTCCGGAACTTTCAAGCCAAGGGCTCTTGCCATTTCACCACCAATCAATTCTGCAATCAATGCTTTAATGCCTTGTCCTGCACCACGAAACTTCAACACGTACAGAAAACTGTCATCGCCTTCTACAATAGCTGGCAACGAACCACCCTCACGCAAAGGCGTGACATAGCGAATGATGTCAACGGTTCTTATTTCGGGTGCCTTTTGCATGGACCGGCAAATTAGTTTCAATTCTTTATTGTTTTATTTTTCCTATCCTTGTACCGCTAAACTTTTTTTATCTCGTCAAGTCATAACCGTTCAAAAAAGCCACACATGCGTTTTTTTTTCATTGCAGCATTTATTCTTACCACCACTACTCAAGCACAAAATTTCTCGAAGGTTGATAATTGGTTAGAAGAGAACACACCTGAATTAGGTGGAAGAACTGTATTGATGATCTACAAAGATGGAAAGATGGTATACACCAAGGCCATTAATGAACTATCGCGGCGACAAAAAATGATGGGCAAGATCATAGCTCGTCGCACGGGTAAAGAAGCTGACCTGGATGATTATACAACTACCACTCGTGTGCCTATTGCAAGTTGCAGTAAATGGTTGAGTGCTGCTTTGGTGATGACCTTTGTGGATGAAGGCAAATTAAAACTAACGGATACCGTTGGCAAATATTTGCCCATATTATCGAAACACGGTAAAGGCAATATTACGATTGATGAATGTTTATCGCACCGCACAGCTATTAAAGCACCGGAGCTAAAAGAAAGCATACAGGAAATGCGCAGTTTGAATAACATGGACGAAGCGATTGCAGCCATTGCCGAACTACCTAGTGGAGGTGAGCATGGAAAAGTATTTCATTACAGCAATGTGGGTTTACAAATAGCAGGTGCTGTTATTGAAAAAATCAGCGGCAAATCGTTTGAAACACTTTTTGCGGAACGCATTGCACAACCACTGGGTATGAAGAACACTGATTTTGGAAAAGGCAAGGTGCCGCTACCTGCCGGCGGAGCCAAAGCCACTACCGAAGACTATATGAATTTCTTAGTAATGATACTAAACAAAGGCGTGTACAACGGCAAGCGCATTTTAAGTGAGCAAAGCATTAAGCAAATGCAGATCAACCGTGTGACGCCGGATGTGAAAGTAGCCTACTCCCCCGCCGAAGCAGGGAATTGGGGCTATGGTTATGGCGAATGGGTAATGGATAATGCTGCAGCCAACACTATGACGAAGGCTGTAAGCAGCCCAGGATTGTTTGGTTCCTTTCCGTGGGTAGATAACGAGCAAAAATATTGTGCGTTCTTAATGACGTTCAATTTAAAAAACAAAGGACGTAGTGAAAAATACAAAGAGTTGAAGGGATTAGTAGACGAAGCATTGAAAAAAAAAGAGAGGTAATTACCTTTCTTTTTTATTTTAGAGGATGCAATCATCATTTGAAACTGACAGGCTTTGGCTCCATTTACTTAGTATTGAAGACGCTTCTTTTATGCAGGCTTTGGTGAACACGTCGGGTTGGTTACAGTTCATTGGCGATCGTAAGGTGCATTCACATGATGATGCAATAGCCTATATCAATCGCATATTGGCAATGCCTAATCTTAGTTACTGGGTAGTCAGCACAAAAGAGGATAATACATCTGTTGGCATCATTTCTTTTCTCAAGCGAGATTACCTGGAACATTTTGATATCGGTTTTGCTTTTTTGCCCCAACAGAATGGCAAAGGCTATGCGTACGAAGCGGCTAAAGCGGTGTTAGACTATGTATTGCAAACCCATGAAAAGGTTCTAGCTACCACCATTCCCACTAATACTTCTTCTATTAAATTGTTGAACAAATTAGGTCTGCGCTTTGATAAAGAAATAATCCTGGATGAAAAGCCTTTGTTAGTATATACTACGGTTTAATAGTGCTTAAGTTTACCTAACTTCCTACTTCTTTAAACAGCATTGAAATGACCAACGAACATTATGCAGAGGAACGCGACTGCCCCAATCAAAGCAGGCGACGTTTCTTAAAGGGTTCTGCAGTTGCGGCTGCTATTGCCTTAGCGCCTACCAGCATTATCAAAGCGGCCGAAAACAGGTTAGATGAAAAAGCAGCAGGCTTCTTTGAAAAAACGCCATTTAATGTAACTATTAACGGAAAAGCCTATGCTCTTTCAGTAGAGCCGAGAACCACATTGCTTGATCTACTTCGTGAACAACTGCAACTAACCGGAACAAAGAAGGGTTGTGATTATGGACAGTGCGGTGCTTGTACCGTTCATGTAGATGGCAAACGTGTGCTGAGTTGTCTGAGTCTTGCTATTATGCAGGAAGGCAAACAGGTAACAACCATCGAAGGGCTGGCAAAAGGAGATGATTTGCATCCCATGCAGGAAGCATTTATCAAACACGATGGCTTTCAATGCGGCTATTGTACGCCGGGGCAAATCATGTCGGGCATTGGCTGCATCAAAGAAGGACATGCTAATAGCAAGGAAGAAATAAAGCAATACATGAGTGGCAATATCTGTCGCTGTGGTGCTTACCAAAATATTATAGCTGCTATTGAAGATGTAAAAGCAAAAGGGGGTGCACTATGATCAATTTTGATTATAGCCGTCCGCAAACTACCAAGGCTGCACTGGATGCCATAACAAAAGAAGCCAATGCACAATTTATTGCCGGTGGCACCAACCTTGTTGATTTAATGAAGCGGGGTGTGACTGCACCACAACGTTTGATCGATATTAATCGTTTGCCGCTTCGTTCTATTGAGCAGGTGAATGGTGTGTTGCGTATCGGCGCTTTAGCACTTAATAGTGAAGTTGCTGAACATCCGTTAGTGACACAAAACCTGCCGCTTCTTTCGCAGGCATTGCAAGCAGGTGCTTCGCCACAGCTGCGCAATATGGCAACTGTTGGTGGCAATATATTGCAGCGAACACGTTGTCCTTATTTCTACGATGTAAATACACCTTGCAATAAACGCCAACCCGGAAGCGGTTGCAGCGCCTTGAATGGTTATAACCGAATGCATGCAATACTTGGTGCTTCTGATGCCTGCATTGCAGTGCATCCAAGTGATATGTGCGTGGCGCTTGCTGCACTCGATGCATCTGTGATTGCAACAAGTGCTAAGGGTGAAAGACGTATTCCTTTTTTAGCCTTCCATCGTTTACCGGGTACTACGCCGCATATTGATAACAACCTGCAGCATGACGAATTGATTACAGTTATTGAAGTTCCCATCGACAGTTCAATTGCTGCACACTCGCTTTATACCAAAATACGTGACCGTCAATCGTACGCTTTTGCGCTGGTTTCTGTTGCGGCTGCTCTGGATATGAAGGGTAATACCATTAATAATGCACGATTAGCAATGGGTGGCGTAGCACATAAGCCATGGCGATTAACAGAAGTGGAAACCTTCCTGAAAGGAAAGCCTGCTTCGTTAGCTACGTTTCAACAAGCGGCGGCGCTTGCTGTGAAAAGCGCAAAAGGCTATGGCTTCAACAACTTTAAACTAAAGCTTGCGCCCAATACCATTTTACAAACATTACAAGCCATAGCAGGATAAACCATTTTAGCACAACATCAACATCCTTTTATGCCAGATAATTTTTTCGATACACATTTTGCTGATGATTTAGACCGGGTAGATGGAAGAGCAAAAGTTACAGGAGCTGCAAAATATTCGGCGGAGTATTTTCCTACCAATCTTACTTATGGCGTATTAGCTGCAAGCACTATAGCAAAAGGTATTATCAATGCTATTGATACGAAAGCTGCTGAAAAAGCTCCCGGTGTCATTGCTGTTTTAACGCATCAAAATCTGCCACAGATCACGGGTTATCAATCGGCACCCGGTGATGATAAAACACCGCCTTATAAAAAAGGTTTTAAGATTTGGGAAGATAATAAAGTGCGTTTCTATGGGCAGCCTATAGCATTGGTTATTGCTAATACGCTGGAACAAGCAAAACATGCTGCTTCACTTATTAAAGCACAGTACACAAAAGAGGAAGCGCATACTTCATTTGAAGAAGCTATTAAGAAAGACAAACCTTTAGAAGGTAACCCATACAAAGAATACAATCGTGGGGAAAAGGATGCATGGAAATCTGCACCAGTGAAAATAGAAGCTACTTATTCGCAGCCCATTGAAGTGCACAATCCAATGGAGCCGCATGCCATCACCGTGGTGTGGGATGGAGAAAATAAAGTAACGGTGTACGAAAAAACACAATCGCTGAAAGATACGCAACGGAACATCATGCGTTTGTTTGGTTTGAAAGAAGAAAATGTGCGTGTTATTTCACAATATATTGGTGGTGCTTTTGGTTCAGCATTCAATACATGGCCGCATGCGGTGGCAGCATTAATTGGTTCCCGAAAAACCGGCAAGCCGGTGAAGCTTGTATTGGATCGAACGCAAATGTTTAGCTCGGTGGGTTATCGGCCGGCGGCGGTGCAACACCTTGCTATGGGTGCCACACAAGATGGAAAGCTTGTGGGTTTATTACATGAAGCGAGTGCGAATACAGCGTCGTATAGAGAGTTCACAGAAGGCATTGTAAATGGTTCAAGAAGTTTGTACGCCTGTCCCAGCGTTACTACTCGCTATAGTGTTTATCCATTGGATCTGAGCGAACCAACCTGGATGCGTGGTCCGGGTGAAGCAACGGGTTCATGGGCTTTGGAATGTGCACTTGACGAATTGTCTTATGCATTGAAGATTGACCCTTTGCAGCTGCGTTTGATCAACTATGCTGAAAACGATCCTGAACGCAATCGTCCACACTCTAGTAAGTTTTTAAAGGATTGTTATCAATTGGCTGCCGATGCTATTGGCTGGAAGGACAGGAAGCAAGAAGTGAAAGCCATTAAAGAAGGTGATTGGTATATTGGTTATGGAATGGCAGGCGGCATTTTTACGGCATGGCGTGGTGGTGCAAAAGTGAATGCACGCTTAGCTGCTGATGGTTCTCTTACCTTACAAACCGCTGTTACCGATATGGGGCCTGGTACAGCAACTGCTATGACCAAACTTGCATCGGATGTTTTAGGATTGGCTCCGCAGAAGATCAAATTTGAAATGGGTGACTCCAATCTACCACCGGGTATTATGCAAGGTGGGTCAGGCACAACATCATCTTTGGGTACAACCGTGAATAACGCTTGTGTAACAATTAAAAAGAAATTGACAGAGCTGGTAAAAGACAACTCACTTTTTCATACAGAGAATATTCATGAAGTAAAACTGAATGACCTGGTGTTTGAGAATGGATATATGGCGTTAGCGCCTGACCGCACTAAGCGCATTTCGTACAGTGATGTGTTGCAACGTGCCGGCATGCAACAGTTGGAAATATTAGAAGAGTCGACCGGCTATGGTGATAATAAATATTCCACGTTTTCCTACGCAGCACATTTCATCAAGCTGGCCGTAAATCCGTTAACAGGTGTAGTGAAAGTGCAACGTGCTGTGAGTGCGATCGATGCTGGAAAAATTGTGAATGATAAAATAGCCCGCAGCCAAGTGATTGGTGGAGTGGTTGGCGGCATAGGTATGGCGCTGATGGAAGAAGCGGTAATTGATCATCGCTTTGGAAAAATTGTGAACAACAACCTTGCAGATTATCATGTGCCGGTGCATGCAGACATTCCGCAAATTGAAGCCCTATTCGTAAACAAACCTGACCCCGTTTTAAACCCAATGGGCTCTAAAGGCATGGGCGAAGTTTCTTACGTTGGTGTGGCACCTGCTATTGCGAATGCTATTTATAATGCTGTTGGAAAACGTGTTCGTGATTTACCGATCACGCCGGATAAATTGATTTAGTTCCATATTAGTTTCTAAGTTTAAAAAAAC
>PSMG01000039.1:0-20248 GCA_040290035.1 Chitinophagaceae bacterium | reverse complement strand
GTAAAAATAGCAAGCTAAAAAAGTGACAACTTGTTTGCAGTTTTTTTAAACTTAGAAACTAAATACTTTATCGTAAAATTACTATCTTGTTGACGTACAATTACCAAAAATTTGTTCGTAGTTGTACTTGTAAATATCGCTGAAACAAAGTCTGGTGGCTACTTTTGGCAAGTAATAAGGGTTTTTCCCTAATCTGACGCACTTGAGAAAAAAAGCGGATTGGGCAAGATTTACAGTACAAACTTTTAAAAACTTAATGTTATGGTACAAACTAAACCGATGCAAATTACAAACGTAGGGGAAGAGATTGGTAAGGAATTAGGTGCTCAAATGATTTCGTCTTACCGTACTGCTAACCCTTCTGATGTTACTTCTTATTGTGTAGGACGTAACATTTTAGAACAAATCTTAGCTCAGCCTGGTTGCGCTGGCGTAAAATTCTACAACGCTTATAACGAAGTAGGTCAAAAAACATTGGTATATGTTGGTGTTAATGCAGAAGGTAATGATATGCTTACTGTTAGCAGCATCAATATTTCTGGTCAATTAGAGTCAAATAAAGGAATTGTTGCAGATAGAATTTTAGTTGGCGGTTTAGAAAACTGGTTCGATTGGTGGAATGTTGACTAGTGCCTTTGCATTATCAGAAAGCATTGGTTATATTTGAGCTTACAAGCCAATACCAATGCAACTGCCTCTGATTGCCTACATATCTCAATATTCAGCTTTTTTGCCCATAATCGTCGGCTTTGTCTTGTTCAATAAGATTAAAGATTGGCGACTATGGGCAATTTTATTTTACTGTCTCTATTCATTTATTAATGATGAGGTTATTGTTTACAGAGTTATTCATCATTTATCTTATCAAGGCTTCCTCTTCATATTTACCTTAATTGAGTTTTTAACGTTCTCTTTCTTTTTGTATTCTTTCTTAAAAGGCTCATTATCCAAAAAGCTGATCTTGACGGTTTCAATATTATTTATTTGCTTTTGTTTATACCTGTTTGTATTTAAGCTAAGAAAAGATGCAAATTTTGATTCAGTTCAAACCTCAGTCGAGGCCATAGTGGTAATTATTGCGTCTTTAATTTATTTATTCGAAGAAATTAATAAACCTGACGTAACATTTATTTACTCCAGCTATAAGTTTTGGGTGGTGATTGGAATGTTCTTGTATATGGCCGGAACTTTTTTCTTATTCATCTACGCATCTACTTTGTCAGCCAAAGAAGTGAATACCTATTGGATCATCAATTATATTTCCAACATTTTAAAGAATGCTCTTTTTGCATTGGCAATTGTGGTGCACGCTAACGAAAAACCTGCACAAAAATCTATCCTAAGAAACAACTGAATGTTTTAAACTAATTGCTCAAAGACGAATGATGTACCTCTTGCAAGCCTCATCCGCTCCAGGCGGCGTTTCCTTAGTGTTATTTCTGGGTACCCTCGGAATGTTAGTACTAACTATTGGCCTCGTACTATTTATTATTTTTCACCAACGAAAAGTAATTCACTATCAAATGCAGTTACAACGTGTGGAACAAGAGCAACAAAAGCTTTTGTTGAATGCGTCTATCCGTCTGCAGGAAGAAGAACGCCAACGCATTGCCGCAGATCTGCATGACGATGCTGGTCCTTTGTTGGCAACTGCAAGATTATATCTTACTGAGAATCTGGTGAATCAGGATAAAGCTACACAGTTGCAAAGTATTTTCCAGGCCCGACAAATATTAGATGATACGATTCAATTAGTGCGGAATATTAGTCATAGCCTAATGCCTCCTACTTTAAAAAACTTTGGCCTTGAATCAGCAATAAATGACTTGTTTCAAAAAATTAGTGGCTCAGGAAGAATTAATGCAAGTAGCCGTTTTCACGATTATAAGGAACGTTTAAAAGGCGAGAAGGAACTGATTATTTTTCGGGTGGTTCAGGAATTGGTCAATAATATTTTAAAGCACAGTAACTCTAGCTTTATACACCTTACTCAAAACATGCACGGCGATAATTTCATTCTGCGCATGCATCATGATGGAAGAGGCTTAGTACAATCTGATTTCGAAAACCTAAACAAAAGCACGATTGGTTTAGGTCTAAAAAATATCAGTAGTCGCTTAAAGGTTGGTCAAGGAAAGATATTTTTTGAAAAAGATCCTTCTCAAACGTACTATAAGATTACCATCGAAGTTCCCAAGGACGATTCCTATGAGTAGTGTATCCTTTAATGCTTATTTTAGTCGCTCAGTTTTGCTTTATGGAAGTGATTAAAGTTGCGATTGCTGATGATCATAAAATATTTCGAAAAGGCGTAATTCTCTCGTTACGTCCTTATACCAACATAAAATTTGTATTGGAAGCTGATAATGGGGATGAACTTTTGAACGGCATGCCTACAGCAGAACCTGATGTTGTTTTGATGGATTTACGCATGCCTTTTAAGGATGGTATTGAAACCACGAAAATATTAAGCAAGCAATATCCCCATGTTCATGTGATTGTTTTAAGCATGTATGAGGACGAAAAATTCGTTTATCATTTAATGGAAAATGGAGCTCATGGCTATTTGCTAAAAAATGCAGAACCACAAGAGATACGCAAGGCTGTAATGGATGTTTTTGAAAAAGGCTATTACCTCAACAACTTTGTTAATCGTATTTTATTAAAACGATCTCATGCTAAGCAAAAAGTTGTTCCTTCCTTAAATAACGAAATAACCCTTTCTGAAAGAGAAAGAGAAGTATTGAAATACATCTGTATGGAATTCACAGCGCAGGAAATTGCACAAAAAATGGAAATCAGCCATAGAACCGTAGAAGCAATTAAGGATCGGCTGATGGAACGATTTGGCAGTAAGAATACAGCTGGTTTAGTCTTCTTTGCCGTAAAAAATAACTTGGTGGATTAAAGAGTTTCGTATGGTTAGCGAACGGCACAAATAAAAAAGTTGATTGTCAGTGTCGCTTTGGTTTTCATAAGAATTGGCATGAGAAAAACTTACTGGACGGTGTTAGGACATTGGAATTAGGACGTGGCAACTATCTAATCAATCAACTTTCTGATACAAAACTACTTTGCCAGTCATTCGTTTACAAGAGCACTACTGCCCAATTTTACGTCTTCAGTATTTACTTTTCTGCTCGTAAGTTTACGTATTATTGTCTCGTATTTATGCGTATTCAACTTTCTTAAGCAGTGATTTGCAATATATTCGTAGATTTAACACGGCTAAATTGCGTAGAAGTACTATAGCAGATTTGCCTTCTTTTTTCCAATTTGCATCCCGAAACATACTACCGTTAAATTTAATCCTATATGAAAAATCCAGATGCTGTTATTAAAGTGGCCATTGCAGATGATCACACCCTATTTCGTACTGGCGTAAAAATCTCACTCTCCAGCAGAAAAGATATACAGATGATCGCAGAGGCAGAAAATGGTATGCAACTGCTCAATCTTCTTCGTCATATTAAGCCCGATGTGCTTTTGTTAGATATTCAAATGCCAATCATGGACGGGTTAACTACTCTTCCAGAAGTAAAGAAGTTATATCCAGATTTAAAAGTGATTATGCTTTCGATGCACAACGATCATTCGATGATCACTCGTATGATGGAGATTGGTGCTAATTCTTATCTGACAAAAGATTCAGATTCAGAAACCATTTACCAGGCAATCAGAACTTGTTATGAAGACGATTACTTCTTTAACGATCTTACTAACAAAGCATTGTTGAACGGGCTACGTACTAAAAAGGCGCCTGAAGCAATTGCACCTGAAGTGCAACTAACCGAAAAAGAAATCACCATTTTAAAGTTAATGTGCGAAGAGAAAAGCACCAAAGAAATTGCAGACGAAGTTGATCTTAGTCCTCGTACAGTGGAAGCTATTCGTGATAAACTCAAAACAAAGACAGGTGCTAAGTCAATGGCGGGTTTGGTAATGTATGCAGTAAAAGCCGGTATAGTAGAACAAGCTTAAAATTATTTATAAATAGTATAGAATGCCGTGAGTTTTCATGGCATTTTTTATTTCATTTTGAATGATGAAAATGATTTGTTTCAATGGTGAATTTATTTCTGAGAAGCAGCCCATTCTTACAGCTTCAAACAGAAGCTTTAAATATGGTGAAGGGCTATTTGAAACAATAAAAGTTTATAAAGGAGAAATTTTATTATCCGATTATCACTTCAAAAGATTGTTTGCAAGCTTGGCTTTATTGCAAATAAAAAAGACAATTGATAGATCACTGATTGAAAAGAAAATACAGGAACTATGTCTTCAGAATAAATGTATGCAGTTGGCTAGAGTTAGACTTACTGTATATAGAAACAATAACAATGAAACCGATTATATCATTGAAGCGAATCAATTAGATTCAGAGGAAAATGAACTAAATGAAGAAGGATGGAAGATTGGATTTTATGAAGATGTTCGAAAGCAATATGATCTTTTTTCAAATCTAAAATCTGCCAATTATTTGCCTTATTTAATGGCTGATCGCTATGCAAAGAATAATGCGCTTGATGAAGTTTTAATTCGGAACAGTAAAGGTTTTATTTGCGACGGATCAAAGACAAATATTTTTTTGATTCAAGGTGAGAAAATAAAAACCCCAGCTCTCACTGAAGCTTGTATTAGCGGCGTAATGCGTCAATACATTATTGATTCTTTTAAGAAAGGAGATGTTATAGTAGAAGAAACACAAATAGCAAAAAATGATCTATTAGCTGCCGATGAATTATTTCTCACCAATGCCATACGAGGTATTCGATGGGTGTCTTCTTTTGAACAGAAAGCCTACTCTAATAGCAGAACAAAAGAAATTTACACCACGGTTCTCTCAACCATTTTTCGGTAGTATTGTTTTAGGAACAAATGCAAAATCTAGCTGTTTTCTGGTTTCGAAGAGACCTGCGCCTTCACGACAATGCAGGCTTATATCTTGCCTTATCTTCCGGTTCACCTGTATTACCTATTTTTATTTTCGATAGTACTATTTTAAATGATCTTCAGGATAAGGATGATCGAAGAGTAAGTTTTATCTACGCTGCGTTAACTAATCTTCAAAAACAATTAGTTCAAGTCGGATCAACCTTAGACGTTCGCTATGGAAATCCGATAGAGATTTTTTCAAAGCTTGTTCAAGAATATTCCATTACTTCTATTTACACCAACCACGATTACGAACCTTATGCCCGAAAACGTGATGAGCAAATACAGCAACTAGTACAACAGAAGGGCATTTCATTTTACAGTTTTAAAGATCAGGTGATTTTTGAAAAAAGTGAAGTGGTAAAAGATGATGGCGAACCGTACATGGTGTACACGCCTTATTCGAAAAAGTGGCGTTCTTTATTGACAGAAGAAAAGTTTACTTCTTACGAGACTAAAAATTTATTGCAGCATTGTTATAAACAAAATCCGCTTCCGCTAATTAGTTTAAAGGAAATGGGTTTCATCCTTAATGAAGATATACCACTGCTAAAAGATGCTGACGAAACCATTATTCAGCACTACGATCAAACTCGCGACATTCCTGGTGTTCATGGCACATCTCGCTTAGGTATTCATCTTCGTTTTGGTACGATTAGTATCCGACAATTAGTGCAAAAAGCATTACGTCTAAATGATGCTTTTCTGCGTGAGCTAATCTGGCGTGAGTTCTTTATGCAATTATTGTGGCATCAGCCACGAGTGGTCAATGAAGCATGCAAGAAAGAATATGATGCGATTCAATGGCGCAATAACAAACAAGAATTTGAACGCTGGTGCAATGGCGAAACAGGTGTTCCCATTGTTGATGCAGGTATGCGTGAGCTGAATGAAACTGGCTTTATGCACAATCGTGTTCGGATGATTGTCGGCAGTTTTTTAGTGAAGAATTTATTGATTGACTGGCGATGGGGCGAGGCCTATTTTGCAAGAAAGCTGCTGGACTTTGAATTGGCTTCTAATAATGGAAACTGGCAATGGGTGGCTGGTTGCGGTTGTGATGCAGCACCTTATTTCAGGATATTTAATCCTGACGCACAAACAAAAAAGTTTGATCCTGAATTCAAGTACATAAAACGATGGGTGCCGGAATGGGAATCATTAACTTATCCCAAACCAATAGTTGACCAGCAGTATGCCCGAGACCGCTGTTTAAAAGCGTACAAAAAAGCGTTAGGTAAAGAGTTGGCTTAACGGCACTCGATTGTTTTGTTGTACTGCGTAGGTTTCATACAATTGTTGAATGGCTGCTTTGCCAGGTTCTCCTAAATCCATTGAATAATTGTTTACGTACAATTCAATATGTTGGCGCATCACATCTTGATTCATTTCCTGCGCATGCTGTTTGGTATAATCAGAAATTTGCGGATAATGGTTAAATGAATAAGTCAAGCTCGCTCTGATTAGTTCATCAACTTTGCTGATAACTTCTTTCGGTAATTCTTTTTTTGCCGCAATGCAGCCCAATGGAATAGGTAGATGTTGTTTTTCTTCCCACACTTCTCCCAGGTCACAAACCTTCTTCAATCCTTTTTCTGCGTAGGTGAAACGGCTTTCATGAATGATTACACCTAACTGAACTTCATTGCTTAAAACTGCATTTTCAATTTGTGAAAACAACATTGGTTGTTTATTGGTCGCATTTGGGAAACCAAAACTTAATAAAAAATTGGCTGTTGTGTTTACACCTGGGATAGCAATTTTATATTGATCAATTGCTTTAGTATCTATTTCATTTTTGCTAATCAATAATGGTCCGCAACCCTGGCCTAAAGCTGCACCTGAATTTAGAATGGTGTACTTGTCAGTATTGTCAAACAAAGCAGGTAAGCTCAATTTGGTAACATCCAATCTCCCTTCAGCAGCCCATTCATTAAGTGTTTGCACATCTTCCAACACTGCCTCAAATTCTAAATCTCTGGTGTCAATTTTTTTGTTTATTAATGCATCAAAGATGAATGTATCGTTCGGACAGGGAGAAAATCCAATACTTAATTTCATATTTCTTCTGTTTTTTCAATGATCGTAATTAGTTCTCTATTCAAATTGTGGATCGCTTCTTTCAACGTCCATTTATTTTTATTACGTTCACCCACGAAATTGGAAGTAGAACGCAGTTGCAAAAACGGAATGCCTTCCATTAAACCGACATAATGCAAGGAAGCACCTTCCAATGATTCTACCTGTGCACCAAGTTTTCGATAATAACTAATTCGTTGCTCATTTGTTGTGATTTCATTTACGGAAACCCCTTGCACTTTTTTTAAGTGGTTAATCGAAAATTGTTCTAAATATTGGTTGAGCAATTTACCATTGGTAAATGGCATTGAATTGGATTCACAGAGATTTAAATGAAACAGATCATTGAATGAATTGTTTTCAAACACTCCCAGATCGCCAATGATTTCGCTTTCTACCACAACTACTTCGCTTAAGTTTAATGAATGATCCAAACTTCCTGCCACTCCTGCCTGAATGATCAGTGAAGGTTTCTGTGATGTCACTCTTTTTGTTAGCTGGTAAGTCGCCGCAGTTAAACCCACACCTGTGATCAATGCTTCAATCGCTTTTTTCTTTTCACTTAAATAGTCAAGGGTAGGCTGCAGTTCAAACAATGTGGCTGCGCAAAGCAAAATGTGCATTACCAAAATTAATTCCATTTGAACTTAAATGACACACAACTGTTATTGTAGAGCATCGTTCGTAACTTGTAGCAACAATGTATTTTTGAATATTATGGGGAAACGAGTAGCCGTTATACGAAGGGAACATTTCAATGCCGCACATCGCTTGTACCGAAAGGATTGGAATGAGGAGCAAAACAGTAATGTGTTTGGCAAATGCAGTTTGCCCCATTATCATGGGCACAATTACGAATTGGAAATAAAAGTGGTGGGAGAAATTGATGACGCCACTGGATTCGTCATTGATCTGAAGCAACTTTCTGATATAACCCAGGAACACGTGTTGGAGAAGTTTGATCATAAGAATTTGAATGTGGACACAGAGGAGTTCAAAACATTAAATCCTACTGCAGAAAATATTGCTGTAGTCATTTATGATTTGCTTCGACCACACATCCCGCAACCATTAGACCTCTTTATTCGTTTATGCGAAACGCCGAGAAACTTTGTAGAGTATCCGGCTTAATTATTCATTTATTAATCATTCATATTAAGATGGCTTATACAAAAATTGAGCAATACGACGAGCAAACAACACAACTGCTAACAAAATATTATAAAAATATTATTCAGTGCATAGGAGAAGATGTGACCCGAGAAGGATTATTGAAAACACCTGAACGTGCAGCAAAAGCAATGCAATTTGCTACACAAGGGTATCAGCAGGATGCAGTGGCTATTTTAAATTCTGCTCGTTTTAAAGAAGAAGTAAGTGAAATGGTGATTGTAAAAGACATTGAGTTATATTCTATGTGCGAACATCATTTACATCCGTTTTACGGCAAAGCACACATTGCTTACATACCAAATGGCTATATAACCGGCTTAAGTAAGATTGCAAGAGTAGTCGATGTGTTTGCTAGACGCTTACAAGTACAAGAGCGATTGACCACGCAAATTTTGGGTGCTATCAAGGAAAGTTTAAATCCGCTAGGCATAGCTGTGGTGATAGAAGCAAAGCATTTATGCATGATGGTACGGGGTGTGCAAAAGCAAAACTCCGTAACAACGACCTCAGCCTTTGATGGCGAACTTTTAAATAACCATGTCACCCGAAATGAGTTCCTGAAGCTGATTGCAGCCGATTTGAGTTAATGAAACTTCATTTGCTTATTTTCGCCGCAAATAAGATAAGAAGATGAAGCATGCTTTTGTTTTTCCTGGACAGGGTGCACAGTTCACTGGCATGGGAAAATCGTATTATGATAACAGTGCGTTTGCTAAAAAAATATTTGAACAGGCAAACGAGATTTTAGGCATTCGTCTTTCTGATATCATGTTCACAGGTTCTGAGGAAGATTTGAAGCAAACAAAAGTTACACAGCCAGCTATTTTTTTACATTCAGTTATAGCTTTCAAAAGTATAGAAGGTGCAAAACCGGATGCAGTGGCAGGTCATTCTTTAGGTGAGTTTTCAGCTTTGGTAGCTAATGGTGTTTTAAATTTTGATGATGGCTTGCGATTAGTAAGTCTTCGGGCACAAGCCATGCAAAAAGCCTGCGGAGCACAACCTTCCACTATGGCTGCGGTGCTTGGTTTAGCAGATGATAAGGTGGAAGAAATTTGCCGCAAGGTACAGGAAGAGAGCGGCGAGATTGTGGTTCCTGCAAATTATAACTGTCCCGGGCAATTGGTTATATCAGGCACAGTGAAAGGAGTAGAGTTGGCTTGTGAACAATTGAAAACTGCTGGTGCAAAAAGAGCTTTAGTGTTACCTGTTGGTGGCGCTTTTCACTCACCATTAATGGAGCCAGCACGGGTGGAATTGCAAAGAGCAATTGAATCAACCAAATTTCAAACGCCTTCTTGCCCGGTGTATCAAAATGTGGTTGCAAAGGGTGTAGTAGATAAAGACGAGATCAAACAAAATTTAATTGATCAATTAACAGGTGCTGTTAAATGGACACAGTGCGTGCAAGCAATGATTGCAGATGGTGCAACTAAGTTTACTGAATGCGGGCCCGGTAAGGTATTACAAGGATTGATTTTGAAAATTGATAAAACTATTACTGCAGAAAGTATCAATTAAAAACTGGAGAACTTTCCAACTTTTAATTGATAGGTATCGAAGCATTCAACCACTCCGCATCAAAACTGGCGTTGTATTTTTTGTAGAAATTAATAGCAGGCTCATTCCACTCCAGCACTTGCAAAACAATGGCATTGAACCCTTTTTCTTTTGCTTCGATAATTAGTTGATCAAATAGCTTCTTGCCAATTCCTTTACTACGCAAGCGTTCGGTTACAATCAAATCCTCTAAATACATGCGTTGTCCTTTCCAAGTGCTGAAACGAACGTAATACATGGCAAATCCTTCGACCTTACCATTTATTTCTGCTACAAAAGCCCACCATACAGGCTTTTCGCCAAAGCCGCTATCTGTAAAATGTTCCAGTGTAACGGTTACTTCGTTGGGTGCCCGTTCATATTCAGCCAACTCCTGAACCAGTTCTAATATACGCGGACAATCTTCTTTTACTGCTCTTCTTATAATTACATTTTCCATTTACAATTTCATTTTCATTAACCGAGTGATTGTGCTAAATCAGCAATAATATCATCTATGCTTTCAATGCCTACATTCATGCGAATTAGACCATCTGTAATACCATATTTTTCTCTTTGCTCTTTAGGCACACTATAATGCGTCATCGATGCAGGATGCGAAAGTAATGTGTCCACGGTTCCAAGCGATACAGTACGCAAACACATTTGTAAACGATCCATAAATTGAATTCCTCCTTGCAGTCCCTCTTTCAATTCGAAACTCAACATGCCACCGCCATTACGCATCTGCTTTTGTGCAATGGCATAATCTGGATGAGAGGGTAGTCCAACATAATTCACTTTGCTTACCTTGTCATTTTTTTCTAAAAACTGCGCAACAGCCAAAGCATTACTGCTATGTCGATCCATCCGTACCTCTAATGTTTTAATGCCATTAATTAATAGAAAAGCATCAAAAGCATTAGAGTTGCCACCAAGCAGCCTATGCGTTTTGGTGGCTTTTGTTTTCATGAAGTCAATATCGCTTCCAAGCAAAATGCCACCAATGATAGTACCGTGTCCGTTTAAAAATTTGGTAGTTGAATGAACAATAAAATCAACTCCGTACTTAAATGGTTGTTGTAGGTATGGTGTGGCAAATGTATTGTCGCAGGCGACTAATAACTGATGCTGCTTCGCAATCTTAGCCAACTCTTCAATAGCTACACATTGAACAGTTGGATTGGCAGGAGTTTCCAAATACATCATCTTGATGGATGTATTTGCTTTAATGATATCTTCTACACTATTTAAGTTTCTTAAGTCGGCAATGAGTGCTTCAATGCCAAGCTGCGGTAATATTTTGTGTAGCAATTCATCTGTTCCGCCATACAAAGAATAATGCGTTAGTACTTTGTTGCCAGGTTTCAATGTCGATAGGAATAAAGTACTGATAGCAGCCATGCCCGAAGCATGCAAAATGCCTTTTGCTTCTATTGCCAAACCAAACGTTTCCAGAGCTGCAATTTTCTCTTCGGCCTCTGTAATCGTAGGATTGCCCCAGCGTGAATAGATATACCCTTCTTCCTGTCCACTAAAACGGCGCATGCCTTGCTCAGCGGAATCAAACACATAAGTACTGGATGCATAAATAGGCGTTTGATGCGCATATCTGGGATCTTGTTCGTGGCCACCATGTACTGCTACAGAGCCAAAACCTGTCAGCGTAAAATTTTTATTGGGCATGATAAATGATTATTCAGTTAATTAGTAGTCACAAAGTTGCAACAAGAAGTCAATTGCCATGAAAATTTTACTCACACAATTATCGTCTTACCATTTATGGGCCAACAATTTGCTTTTAGATAAGATTAAGATCTTGCCTGCTGAATTGCAAAACCAACCAGTCGCTAGCAGTTTTCCCAGCATCAATGCTACACTGTATCATTTGTGGAATGCCGAAAATATCTGGTGGCAACGAATCAAGTTGCAGGAGGTGATTGTGCCCATTGACGAAAGTCTTCACGGTAAGTTTGATGCTTTGTCCAATGGCTGGCTTGCGCAATCAAAACAATGGCATGAGTGGATTGTGAATGCACAAGAACATATGTTCGATCATGAATTCATTTACTATAATTCTAAGAAAGAAAAATTCAAGCAACGCATTTACGAAATGCTGGTTCATGTTTTTAACCACGGTACTTATCACCGCGGTCAATTAGTAAACATACTTCGGCAGTTGGAAGTGGGAGATATTCCTGCAACAGATTTTATTGTATGGAGTAGAAGAAAAGGCCTTGTATAAATAAAAAGTCTTGAAGTTTTCTTCAAGGCTTTTTTTAGTTGCTTTAAACTAATGATACCTGCAATTGCTTGTGAGCCTCTTTTAAAAAATTAGGTAAAATATGCGCATAGGTAGCCATAATCTTTTCCGGATCGTTTAGTTCTTCAATCATGCTTTTCCATTTTTCTTCGCCATGGTTATCAATCACGATCTTTTTCCGCTCTTCTGTTTGTAAATGGATACTCATACCACGTGCATCTGCTTCAGGATGAAACTGCGTACCAATCATGTATTTATTGAAGCGAATGGCCATGATTGCCTGCTCATAAGGTACATGCGGACGGTATTTCTCAATGCACAGCACGGTAGCATTTCTTTCTTTCATTAATAAATAGTCAGGCTGTATTACCTGGTAATCGCGACTATCTACCACATAAAAAGGGTCGGCCAAGCCCTGGAAGACAATCTCTCTTTTTCCACTTGGTAACATGTGTACCGGGAAGACTCCGAATGCTGTGGACTTGCGCTTCGTAACATGTGCTATTCCATAATGTCGGGTAACTAATTGAAAGGAATGACAAATAAAGAAGACAAATTTTTTCGCTGTGTTTTCTTCGTTATTATTCCATTGCTCTACTTTATGTAACCAATTGAAATATTTCTCCTCCCATTCAGATCCTTCACTTTCTAAAGGAGAACCGGGGCCGCCGCTGGAAATATAAATATCATAAGATAGATCAGGCACCTGTTGAGACAACCGAACTTCAAATTCATCCAAAGTAACATCAATACCAAACTGTTCAGCAAACTCACGTATCAATTGGCGAATACAACGCATGCCTTGATTGGCCTGCCCTTCATAGAGATCTAAAATTGCAATACGCATAACTCAGCGGCAAACATAAGTTTTTTCTGTTGAAGGATGTCCAAACAGAGTGCCAGCAAGGATTTAAGATTATTTAAGATAGGAAAGAGAAAGTGTGTTCAGCATTTGTTGGGCAACAAATGTATTTCCAAGTGCATTCAAATGCACGCCATCATAAGTAAGAATATTCTTATCCTCATTGTCTTTATTGTTTTGTTGTAAGTAGGCTATAAAGATGGAACGTAGATCAATCAATGGGCAATTATTCTTTTGGGCAACGGAACGAATGATAGCTGCGTATTTATTAAGATCGCCATCTAAATCATTACTGCCATCCCATTTTTAGCCGATAACAGCCGGCGTGCAGAGGAACACCGAAATATTTCTTTCTCTTAGTTTTTTTATGATCGCTGTATAAAACTTTTCAAACTTATCTGCATCCGTTCCTGTGCCCAGCAATTTTTTGTGCCATACATCATTCACACCAATCCATATTACAACGGCATTCGGACTTTTGCCAAAACATCTTCATCCATTCTTAGAAATAAGTTATACACTTTATTACCGCTAATACCGGAGCCTATGAGCTCATATTTTTATTCAAACCTTTTTGCAGAAACAAAGCATCCAGCAATCGGATAAAACCTCCTGGCATGACACCCGATTCGGTAATTGAGTCGCCAAAAAAGATAATTTTCTTTTTGGTTTGTATTGTTGAGAAACCAAAAATAAACGTAGCTATTAAGAAGAAACAGGTTGTTTTCATGCACTATTTTCTTTTATACACTTCTGTTCCGCCAATGTAAGTAGCTAAAACATTTGTACTCAAAACATCTTTCGCATCAACAGTCATTAAATCTCTATCCAGAATAATAAAGTCGGCAAACTTGCCCTTCTCTAAAGAACCTTTTTCTTTTTCTTCGAAATTGGCTTTAGCCGCCCAAATGGTCATTCCCCTGATTGCTTCTTGTTTCGTCAATGCATTTTCTGTTTGAAAGCCACCTTGCGGAAAGCCTTTTGCATCGATGCGGTAAACAGCAGCATAAAATGTTTTGAAAGGAGAGATGTCTTCTACGGGAAAATCAGTGCCTAAAGGGATCCAGCCATTTTGATGTAACAACTGCTTATAGGCGTAAGCGCTTTTTACTCTTTCCTTTCCCAGACGATCTGCAGCCCAATACATATCAGACGTGGCATGTGTTGGTTGCACAGAAGGCACTATGCTGCTTTGACCAAACAAATTAAAATCAGCTTGATTAATTACTTGTGCGTGTTCAATACGCCAGCGTAGATCGTTCTTGCCTTTCAAATATTTAGCATAGATGTTCAGCATCGTTCGATTGCCTGAATCACCAATAGCATGGGTGCACATTTGAAAACCATGTTGTGCAATAATATTGGCGACAGAATCAAAATGCCGTTGTGAACTCAATAGGAAGCCATACCAATTCGGACGATCGTTATAGGGCAATAGTAAACAGGCTCCCCGGGAACCTAAAGCACCATCAGCATACACTTTAAAGGAACGAACATTGAGATAATCCGTTTTTATTTTTCCTTTGGAAAAAAGAAAATCATAATTCTGTTTGGCATTGCTGAGCATGGCATACACTCGCATTTTTAACTCACCTTTTTTCTGCAAACTATCCATGAAAAGAGCTTCACGATAATCAATACCACAATCGTCAACTGTGGTTAAACCAACAGCGAAACAATTTTTCTGTCCATCCATCAAAGAAGCCTGCAATTGATTGATGCTTGGGTCAGGAATTTTGGATGATACCAATTCTTTTGCATTATCGATCAATACACCGGTAAGCTTTCCATTTTTCACTTCAACAGTACCGCCGGTTAAGGTAACGCCGGCTTTTACTCCGGCCAGGTCAAATGCTTTTTGATTGGCAATAGCGGCATGTCCATCTACACGGGTTAAAAATACGGGGCGATCAGGAAATAGCGAGTCTAACTTTTCTTTTGTTGGAAATTCTTTTACCGGCCATTTGTTTTGATCCCATCCTCTTCCCAACAGCCAGCCTTCTTTTTTTTGCTGCGCAAAATTTTGAACCACAGCTACAACTTCATCCCAACTTTTCGTATCAGTTAAATTAGCCGATTGCAAGCCTAAACCATAGCGGAAGAAATGTGCGTGGGCATCAATAAACCCTGGATAAATAATCTTTCCTTCTGCATCGATTTTGTTATTGGAGAAATAATTTTCAGTGAGGTCTTTACTGCTGCCAACTGCTACAATCTTTCCGCTTTTGACAGCCATTGCTTCGGCAATAGAAAACGCAGAATCTACCGTATAGATTTTTGCGTTGTAAATCAGCAGGTCAACTTCTGATGTTGTACAGCAAGCAAAAAAGAACACTAAAGTAAGTGGAAGAAGATATTTGAACATTTTAATGAATTATGTCAATAGAATTTTATTGCATAAAGATAGCCGGATGTTGTTTATTATACGGCGTTTTATCCTGATAAGCTTTTGCTGCTTCCAGTATAGATGCTTCGTCGTATAAGTTGCCAACAAGTGTTATGTTCAAAGGTGCTCCCCCTCTTGGATTGATAGCTGTTGGAAAGCAAACTACCGGGTTTCCTGTAAGATTGGTAATGGATAATTGTTTTCCAGAAAATGTTGGTACAATCACTACATCCCAGTTCTTCATAAACTTTTGAATGGTATCACAAAGCAAGGTGCGATAGCGATTAGCATTAATGTATTCAACAGCCGGAATATAACGGGAAGCACGCCATGCGTTAGGCCAAAAGCCTTTGTCCTGACGCTCAATTAAATCATCCCTATTGGTTCGTGTTAATTCATCAAATGCAGCAGCACTCTCAGCATCTAACACAATGCCCACCATATCAAAATTATAAACAGCAGAATCAGGAAAAGATACAGGCGTGATGGTCGCACCCAAACTTTTATATACATCTAATACTTTCCATTCCTGTGCATCTTTAGGCAAACGACGAAAATAGTTTTCTGCATAAGCAATGCGCATCTTTTTAACATCGCGTTTTTGTGTGTAATTGAACGCATGATCCACTGCCGATGCATCCTTGCCATCTGTTCCTTTTATTGCAGCATACACAATGGCGCAATCTTCTGCACTTCTGCAAATAGGTCCGGTCTTATCCAAACTCCAACACAACACCATAGCACCGGAGCGACTCACAGTACCAAAGGTTGGCCGTAAACCGGTAGCACCACAACGTGTAGATGGAGAGACAATAGAGCCCAATGTTTCTGTACCTATCGCAAACGGTAGTAGACCTGCTACTGTTGCGGATGCAGAACCTGCAGAAGAGCCGCTGGAGCCTTGTCTTAAGTTCCATGGATTATTAGTTCTGCCACCAAACCAAAGATCATTAAAGGCTAATGCGCCTAAGGATAGTTTAGCACATAATACAGCACCAGCTTTAGTTAATTGTTCATACACATAGGAGTTCTCATCAAGCACCTGGTTTTTGTAGGGTGTAGTGCCCCAGGTTGTTTTATAACCTTTCACTGCAAACAAATCTTTCAGTCCATAAGGTATACCATGCAATGGTCCACGATAGATCCCACGTTTAATTTCATCATCTGCCTGCCTTGCCTGTTTCATGGCTAAATCTTCAGTCAATGTGATCACTGCTTTCAATGAGTCATCCCATTTTTTCAAACGATTTAAAAAGAACTGTGTCAGTTCAACTGAAGAAATCTTTTTTGATTTGATCAAAGCTGCTAACTGTAAAATAGAATAGAAGGATAACTCATTAAGGTTAGCAGGACGTTGTACATCGGTTGATATTTTCCAATCAATTTTTTGTTGATTTGTTGGAATCTTCATCCACGTTGGAGCGGGTTGAAAAGCAAAAGGAAAGGCCAATGAGTTCTTCGGCAATGTTTGATGCATTGCTTTGATAGTGCCGGTCATGCCTTTGATATTATCTACCATTGAATCAGCTTCTGCCTGCGTAAAATCAAGGTCATACAGCCTTGCTGTTTGTTGCAATAAACTGATCGTATCGTTTTTGGTTTGTGCAAAAGAAAAAGCACTGATCAACATGCTAAGGGATAGAACAATTTTTCTCATGTGTTGAATTGAATAGACTAAAAATAATTAACTTTTGCCCTACAAAACCGGCGATATGAAAAAGCTTTTTGTTGTACTTGGCTTCACTGCATTTTTATTCTGTTGTACTAATCAGTCAAAAGTACCAGGAGTGGCTACTGGCAATTCCAATGCTACAGTAGCTGAATATTTCAATTATGGTGATACAGGCGTATTAGCCGGCGGTGTAAAAATGATTCCGATTACTACACCTGCAGGTAAGTTTAATGTGTGGACCAAACGTTTTGGTAATAATCCAAAAATTAAAGTCTTGTTATTGCATGGTGGTCCAGCGGCAGGGCACGAATACATGGAAGCGTTTGAAAGCTTTTTTCCAAAGGAAGGAATTGAGTTTTATGAGTACGACCAATTAGGTGCTTCCTATAGCGACCAACCAAAAGACAGCAGCCTTTGGACAGTTGATCGTTATGTAGACGAAGTAGAGCAAGTGCGTAAGGCCTTGAATTTAGATAAGAACAATCTTTATGTACTGGGTCAATCATGGGGTGGCATATTGGCATTAGAATATGCATTGAAATACCAGGACAATATCAAAGGCTTGATCATTTCAAACATGGTACCAAGCATACCCGATTACAACAAGTATGCAGACAATGTGTTGGCGAAAGATATTGACCCAAAGATATTAGCTGAGATAAAAGACTTAGAAGCAAAGAAGCAATTTGACAATCCACGTTATGAAGAATTACTAATGCCTAATTTTTACATGAAGCATGTTTGTCGCCTGCAGCAATGGCCGGAACCATGCGTAAGAGCATTCAAGCACATAAACAAAGACATTTATGTAATGATGCAAGGCCCTTCTGAGTTTGGCGCCAGCGGACGTTTGGCAAATTGGGATCGAAAGGCCGATCTTTCAAAAATTACTGTACCCACACTCACTATCGGTGCTAAGTACGATACAATGGATCCAGAGCAAATGAAGTGGATGAGCACCCAAGTGAAAAATGGTAGTTATTTATATTGCCCTAATGGTAGCCATATGGCCATGTGGGATGATCAGCAAACCTATATGAACGGCGTTATCAAATGGATCAAACAAGTAGATGCGGGAAAATAATTAATGCTGCTCTGAATACGCATAGTCCGCAACCACTTTGATCAATTCATGCATTAATCGTGTGTAGTTATTAAGTGGTACGTTTTGAAAAACAAATTGACCGGGAGCAGAAGATACAATGCGATCAGATAGTAAATGGGCAGATAAATAAGCATCCAGCATCGACACTGTGTACTCCGTATAAAACGGAGTGGTACGTACCGAAATCATTGCATGGTGCGTACTGCATCAAGTGAAAATTCTATACTGAAAATTCTTGCCATGTATATTTGGTGGTAGCTATATTGTACCTATAAGCTACAAAAAAGCATTTAAATTTTGCAAATTATTTTCCGCTATAATCCGGCCAGGTATTGCGATTGAATATAATCTACCACACTCACCAGGCTGTTTGTTTGCTCATATACTTTTAACTGTCGATCTGATCCTGTACCTTCTTCCAGCATTTTGTGTATATAATTTATGCGATGACGAGATCCCAACGGATCAATTACATCGTCTACAAAATCCAGCAACTCGTAAATCAATACCCTCGTGTTCACCTCTTCTTCTTTACCGAAATCAATCATCCTTCCGTCGATGCCATACCTGCTGGCACGCCATTTATTTTCATTGATCAATGCTCTTGAGTATTGAATGAAGTTGAGATTCTGTGCCCGCAGTTTATAAATCTTTGCACAAATAGCCTGGAACAGGGCAGCAATAGTGATGGTTTCATCTACCGTCATTGGTACATCACAAATCCTGAATTCAACTGTATTGAAAAACGGGTGAACACGCAGGTCCCACCATATTTTTTTCGCATTATCAATGCAAGCTGTTTTCATCAGCAGCTTTACATAATTATCATAAGCTTCAATGCTTTCAAAAGTCTCCGGGATACCTGTGCGTGGAAACTTGTCGAACACTTTCGTACGAAACGATTTATAGCCGGTAAGCCTCCCTTCCCAAAAAGGAGAGTTAGTGCTCAACGCATAAATATGTGGGAGAAAATAGCGGGTTGAATTGGCAATGTGATTCGCTATTTCTCTTGTTTCCATGCCCACATGCACATGCAAGCCAAAAATTAAATTACTTCGGGCAGCTTCCTGCAATTCATTAACGATCTCACTGTAGCGAATATGATCCGTAATTAATTGGCTTTCCCAATGAGAGAATGGATGCGTTCCTGAAGCACCCATAGCAAAGCCAAGGCCATGCGCAATATCCGAAATAGTCTTGCGCAGTATGGCTACATCTTTATAAGCTTCATCAATATCCTGGCAAATGTCAGTGCCTACCTCCACAACAGCCTGGTGCATTTCTGCCTTTACCTTATCCTTAATGATCTTTTGACCTTCATGTACAATCTTTTGTTCATGGCTTTTCAACTCCCTTGTTATAGGATCTATAACCATGTATTCTTCTTCTACACCTAATGTGAAATTCTTGAAATTAATACCTGACATGCCCTTTAGTTTCGGTTGAATAGATTCAATAATAGCTTCCACTATGGATATAATGATTGGTGATTTGCGCTACGTTTTATGTATTCACCCCACGTTAAATTATCTTTTCCATCTTGTTGTGCCATGGCTCTTTCAATAGCATAATTAGCTGCGGTTTCTACCACCCATTCAAAATTTTCTTCACCTATACCGCTGCGTTCTGCATCAGGCGCTGGGTTGCCAAAGTCAATAGCATATGGAACACCATCACGTAAGGCTAATTCTACCGTATTAAAATCATAACCCAGGAAGTGATTAATGCGTAAAACAATATCGGTCATCATTTGTACCTTTTCCTGGTTTGGTGCAAAATCTGCAGCATAACGCAGGTGATGTGGATTGCGTGGCTCATAGCTCATAATACGAACGTATTTGCCGCCAATGCAATAGCAACGATAGTATTCTTCAAACACAATTTCCTCTTGCAACAGCATTACCAGTTGCTTGGTTTCAGCATGCTTTTCATAAAACTCTTTCGCATCATGCAACTTGTATACATTTTTCCATCCGCCTCCTGCATAGGGTTTCATGTAAGCAGGAAAGCCTACATACTTAAATATGTTTTCCCAATCAAGTGGGTAAGCAAGGTTAGAAAAGGATTCTCCCGTAGTATCGGTTGGTAATTCGTATGAAGGCAAGATCACTGTTTTGGGAACAGGCACGCCTACTTTGGTCATCAGGCAATTATTGAAATATTTATCATCAGCACTCCACCAAAATGGGTTGTTGATTACCGCGGCTCCTGTAAGTGCTGCATTCTTTAACCAT
>PSMG01000038.1:0-20384 GCA_040290035.1 Chitinophagaceae bacterium | reverse complement strand
AGCGATGCAACATTTTATAATTGGAAAGCAAAGTAGGGTGGCATGGAAGTCAATGATGTAATCAGGATGAGAGAATTTGAGAAAGAAAATACTGAGCTGAAAAAAATGTTTGCGGAAATGAGTATTGAAAACCGGCAACATTTGCTGGCTGTAGGTTTTAAAATGGATTAATGGGTACAATTTTTACTGTATCTAATATTCTCCAATCTTTAAAATAATGACTGCTTCCTTCTTTAATCACATAAATCGGAAAAGCCAGGCAGATTTACTATATCGTGAAGGTGAGTTTTTATATACTCGCCAGGAGCCACAGTTTATTGTCGATGTTTATCGTTTAGAAGAATTTTTCGTAGAGATCTATCTTCATAAACACATTGAGGATTTTGTAACGGTTCGCAGCTTTGAAGCTTCTGATCGCAAGCCGCAATATGATACCGAGAGTGAAACGTTTGGTCTTTTATCCATTATGATGGGACAGCCCAGGATCAGTGCTTAGTTACCAGAAGATCATCCATTTACCTTCCTCGTCCTTAGTGTAGTTTAATCCATGTCTCATTTAATGGATTTCTTTCACTGACTTTTTATCTACAAACGTTTTTTACTCGTACACTCTTATTCCATTGTTCTCCCTTGTGAGGTAAACATTTAATGCATTCAGTGTCGGCTGTACTTCGTGCAGCCATTGTTCATCACTTTCACGTACAAAAGCCTGACTCATACTATTTGTTTTAATTATCCAAACTTCTTCTCAAGCGTCGGCTTCTTAGTGGGTACAACAAGTCGCCTGCAGTTTCGTAACCGGCATCGGAAATTGCAATGCTTCGTTTCCACTGCTTGCTTTTCTTCTGACGTCTTAACAAGTAAAGGGTTATGCCAGCTGCCGTTAACAAAGCAGTAGTTCCAATAAGTATTATTCTTTTTTTCATATTAATGTTGGTTCTGCTAAATACAATTCAAAAAACATACCGCTACAGCGCCTCATATCATCAGGTTCGGTGATAAAGATAATGGTTTGATAATAATAGTCTGGATAGCTTTGTGGTCTTACTAGCTCTTATCTTATTAAACCTTTCATTATGAAAAAGTGGATCTTGTCTGCTGTATTAATGGTTGCTTTAAGCAGCATGGCAGCAGCGCAAAAAACATCTGCGGTTACGAAAAAGGATAAAGAATGCGCTCAGAAAGGATTTGCTTGTTGCAAAAAGCCCAGGATGCTAACCCCGATAAAAAAGAAGAACCTGCACCTGTTAAATTAATTATTGTTACGCCTGTTATCACAGAAACTGATATTCCTGTCATCAAGGAATAAGGCCAACTGCTTTACAGGTAAATCAGAAAGGCTTGTTGTAAATATGCTTGCCTTATTTCAATAGGTCTTTCTTTTCTTCCATCCATTGTGCCAGTGCTTGCTTAAGTGCTGTTCCAATCTTTTTTTGATTATCAGGATTGAGTAAGAAATCGTGGCTGGCGCCATTGTCGCCTATTTCGAGTAATACCCGGAACGGAGCTTTATTTACATTTTCATCAAGACTATAAAAAGCAAGCTTGCCCGTGGCAGCACAGCGATAATCATTTCTCCCTGTGGTGCTATCCATTAACACGCCCCGGTTTTGAAAATCAGTAGCGTTAGCAACGGCTGCAATTAATCGTGCTGCCAATTCTTTATTATCTGCTTCATGTGCATCACCATAATGTATGTAGCCCCAAATAGCATGGCGTTTGGTGCCGCCATTATTATGAACAGCGATAAACACTTTTGGAGATTTTTTGTTGGCCTCTTGCAATTCATAGGCATAGCCGGAAATCTTTCCATCAATGATGGCAGTAGTATGCCTGGTTGCGGTATTACTGCCGCTGTCTGCATGATGTACATCGGTTCTTCCCAAACTCCATACTTTGTATTCTTTTAAATGAGGCTTGGTATTCATTGCTGCTTCAACAATACCGTTACACACTGCTGCTTCACTAAAATCTTTTCCGGTATCGGTTTGATGAGAAGGTTGCCAAACAACGGTTGGCTTTTTTTTAAAATGCCCGGCAATGGTGAATGCTTGTGCGCAAACTATCAGAACAGCCACGACAGGGATATATTTATTCATAACATTCAATTGCTTAAATGTAGTTAAAAATAAAAGCCCATATCAATAGACATGGACTTCATCAATCATTATTACTGTATTACATCGACTTTGTTTTTTGCTTCAATACATTACCATTCTGATCGATCAACACTTTCAATTTAGTATCGCCTTGACTCATTTTTAATTCATACGCAGTTTGATTCTTCCACATTTCTTTGTCTACTTTATCAATAGTGTATCCACCAAACTGAGCATTCACTGTGTTCATCACTGCAGAAGGCAAAATGGAATTGTTTTGCAGGGCATAGGTACTACCAATCCAGTTACCGTTTGCATCATACCAGGAATAGAAACGATCTGGTCCAACATTATAAGTAACCATATAATCGTTTGAGGTTAGCGCAGGCCAACCGATAAGTTCCCAATCAATAGGTACAGTTGTTACATCATAAGGTGCCCATACTACATTAGCAGCCGTTGGATATTGTGTGGTAAACGTAGTTTTAATAGGAGCCGGCGCATTATAAGCCGCATTGTTAGATGTGGAGATTGTTTTGTACGAACTACTACAAGCAAACAACATAGACGTGATTGCAGCAAAGGCAAAAATTATCAGTTTCATAATCTTCAGGTCTAATTAAAAAATTTGTTACAACCGTTTGGCTTTTGCATAACAAATAGGAAGCTAGAACGCTTTATTGATGGGCCTGAAAGCTACTACAGATGAGGTTTAAAGATGGTAATGCTTTACAAACACTTAACATTACAGTATCAAACCATAAATTACAGTAGCGGTCTTAAATAGTATAAAACCCAGAAATAATGAAAAGACTTATACCTTTTTTGAGTGCCGCATTTCTCGTGGTTGCTTGTACCAATAGTTCAAAGGAAACAGCAACTCAAACTGTAGCACAACCTACTGTAGATACAACTGGCTTTGCACAGTATCAATTGTGGAAGTCACAACACGAATTAGCAAATCCTCAGGAGTACCAACAGGAGCAGCACCAACCACAGCAGGTTGCAGCTGCATCTCAGGTAAAAATTGCACATGTACCTGTTGAAAGAAGAGCAAATACCTCTACCCAAACAGCGAAAGCACCTAAAGTGAATACATCTGCACCTGAGCCCGCTACTTCAACAAGCAGTTCCACGTCAACCAACACGAACGACAATGGTAGTAATGGCACTGTAGCAGGTACGGGTAATGGAACAGCCACCACAACGCCAGAAGCTACTCAAAAGAAAACAGGCATGAGTAATAAAACAAAAGATGCAATTATTGGTGGTGTGATTGGCGGTGCTGCTGGTGCCGTAATCAATAAAAAGAATCCTGTTGTAGGTGCAGTGATTGGCGCAGTGTTAGGTGGTGGTGGTGGTTACATCATCGGTAAAAAGGCCGACCAGAAAAAAGGACAATTAAATTAGGTTATGGATTAGTGATTGTAAGAAGAGCTTCGCATTTTATGAGGCTCTTTTGCTTTAACAAAACCTTACCCAACTTGCATTAATCAAATTGTTTTTTCGGCCTTCCTAGTATTGAATGATTAAACAACATTTCTCTGCTACTATGAAAAAACAAATTTTACTTTTTGCCTCTGTTCTTTTTTCTGTAATCACGTTTGCACAAGTGCAACCTTCTTTTGGTGTTAGAGGCGGTTTTACATCTTCAACTATTAAAGGAGAAACAGTAAAAAGCTTAAACAGCCTAGTGGATTTTACCGATGGTATGCTTACAACAAATAGCCATACTGGGTTTTTTGGTGGCGTATATGCTTCACTTCCTTTATCAGAGCAACTTTCTTTTGAGCCTGCTTTGTACTATAGCCAAAAAGGTTACGAAATGCGTGGCTATTTGGGTATCAAAGGGGTAGAGTTTTTAGGCGCTAATGCTAAAGCACAATTGAATACCAACTATGTTGATCTGCCATTGGTATTGAAAGGAAATTTTAGTGGCTTCCAGGTTTCTTACCTGGCCAGTGCCGATCTGAAAACAACAGCAGGTGTATTAGGTATCAATTTGCTGAATAATAAAATGGATGTAACCAATAATTTTAATCGTTGGGATGCAGCTATCACAGGCGGTATTGGTTATCAATTCAGCAATGGATTAAACTTTACAGCGTCTTACGATCATGGCCTATCTAAAATAGATGTCAATAAAAGCTTTAACTCTTATAACCGGGCCTTTAAAGTGGGAATTGGGTTTAAATTCTAATCAAAAGTTTGATTGATAAAATTCAGGAGCGGTTGCAATGCTTCAAAAGCGTCAACCGTTTTTTTATGCAATGATGCTTTGGTTAATTCTTCGTCGCTGATTTTTGTTTCAGCAATAAAGCTTTTGAGTTTTAAATAGTCAATGGCTGGATTATCTTTTTCATATCCTTTCGGAACAGTGCTTAGGCTTACATCTCCACCCTTATAAATACCACCATAAATCTTTTTAAATGACTTCTCGCTAATGATGGATTGAAAGGCATCCCAATTGTAATCAATTTCCTGGCGCATCTTTTTTAAATCAACGGCTTCGGGCATCCACAAACCACCGCCTATAAAACTATCACCAGGAGAAAGATGAAAATAATAACCTGCATATTTTGATTTTCTACCACCACGTTTAATGCTAGCACCAAAGGCGGTCTTGTAAGGTGTCTTATCTTTTAAAAAACGAATATCTCTGTTAATGCGAAAGAGGCAATCCTTCGATGTTAAACCGGTAATGGTGGTATCTGTCTTCTGCACGGCATCAATGACCAATTGAATAAAATTTGAAAAGTCAATTCGTGCTGCTTCGTACTGTGCACGGTGTGCGTCAAACCAAGGTTTGTTATTATTCTTTTTAAGCTGCGTAAGAAATTTAAGTGTTTGCGGTTCCAACATGATGACTTCATTTTAATTAAGCAAACAATGCTTCGGCTTTTGCTACACTATCGGGCTTGCCTACATCCAGCAGCTTGCTTTCGCTGTGATCGAAGCCAAAAATTTTTTCCTGCGGCGCCATGTGTAAATACACATCAATCAACGAGAACTTTCCAGTAAAAGGAATTAGTTGAAAAACGGTTGGTTGAAAAATAGCGATCCCGCTATAGGCCTTTTGTTTTAGATCCTCTCCCTGAATAGCTATACGTTCTTTTCCTTCAATAACATTCCGCCAACCACATAAACGGTTGTATTCATTAAACAACAAATAACGTGATGTTGTTCGATCAGTAACGGCTAAACTGATGGTTGCATTTTCTTGCTGATGCGCTGATAAAAAGGCTTTCAGGTTTAAATCGGTAAGAATATCAACGTTGATCGTAAGAAAAGTTTCATCGTCTAATAACTTCTTTGCCTTCAACAATCCTCCTCCTGTTTCCAACACTTCGTCTCTTTCGTCACTAATAATTATGTTACTTCCCCAACCATTATTTTGATGTATAGCATTAACAATTTGATCAGCAAAATGGTGCACATTTACTATTACATCGTTTATCCTATATTGTTGCAGATATTCAATATTGCGTTGTAATAATGATTTACCATTGACGATAGCCAATGCCTTAGGATGCTTGTCTGTCCAGGGCTTGAAGCGAGTGCCTAAACCTGCCGCAAAGATCATTGCCTTCATGCGCCTTCGTTCTTTTCTAATGTATTGATCCAATTTTTCGCTTCCTGCTCTCTATGGCACAACTCAATCTTTACCTTGTATTTGTTGCGAAGATGCCGAGCTAATGCATCAGCCGCATACACACTTCTATGCTGTCCACCGGTGCAACCAAAATTCACACACAAGCTGTCAAAGCCACGCTTAATGTATTCTTCTACCGATATATCAACAATATCAAAAACGGAATTCAAAAAATCTTGCATGCGTGTTTGTCGTTCCAGGTATTCTATCACAGGCTTATTCCTTCCATGAATTTCTTTGTACTCCACATGCCTTCCGGGATTATCAATCCCTCTGCAATCAAACACAAACCCACCACCGTTTCCGCTGTTATCTTCCGGTATGCCCTTACGATAAGAGAAGCTGCACACCTTTACAGTAAGTGGTGTGTCTTCACTTGCTTGTACCGGCGTGAAGCGTTGAATGACTTCTTCATCGATACAAATGTTGAGCACTTTCTTAAATTCAGGAACAACAATACCCAGGCTGTGATTTTCAACAAACCACTTCAGGTTGTTTAGTGCTTGCGGAATGCTGGTCAAGAATTGTGCTTTGCGTTCAAACAATCCTCTGAAACCATAAGCACCCAACACTTGCAGCAAACGAATCAATACATAACCATTGTACTGGCTGCGAAAAACCTCTTTATCAATTTCGTCCTGGATGATGCTTTCAAACGAATTCATATACTCTTCCAGCAAATTATTTTTCCATTCGTCCGGAAGGTTGGCTCTTGCCTGCCACAGCATACTGGCAACATCGTATTGCGGGGCGCCTTTCATACCTCCTTGGAAGTCGATGAAAAAAGTTTGTCCGTCTTGCACCATAATGTTCCGGCTTTGAAAATCGCGGAACATAAAATAACGGTATTCCGTGTGTGATAAATAATTGCCTAAAGCCTCAAAATCATCAATCAGTTTTTGCTTATCATATGGCTTACGTAGTGCATCCAAAAAATAATATTTGAAGTAAAGCAGGTCGGCCATGATGGCTTGCTTACCAAACTCTTGGTTGGTAAGACATTTTTTATAATTCATATTGTCATCACCCAACACCTGCAATCGGCCAAGCTGGTGCAGGCTTTCTCTAAAAAGATTGTACACTTCATCGGTAAACCCCTTTTCTTCTAAAATATTAAGTAAAGAAACATCCCCTAAATCCTGCTGCAGGTAAATGGTTTTATCATAGCTAACTGCAACAATCTCCGGAACATTTAATGCTTTGCGTTTAAAATGCCCCGCGAAATAAATAAAGGTTTCATTTTCCTGCACATTTAAACCATGTGTACCAATCACGGTTATGCCTTCACGGTTATGCAAACGAAAATATCTCCTGTCACTTCCGGATTGTGGAAGCACATCTACCTGTGCGGGTTCACTACCGCACCAATTTTTATACAATTGCGAAACCGCATCGATCATTGCCTGCATATGAACAAAAGTAAGCAAATGCACTATTGCGCAATGCTTGCTGCGCGGCTGTTTTAGCTTAATTTTGCCGAACGATTTGCAACTATATGAGTTACCAATTAAAAAATAAAGTCCGTATCGTTACAGCCGCCTCCTTATTTGATGGTCATGATGCTGCCATTAATATCATGCGCCGCATTTTACAAAGCAAAGGCGCCGAGATCATTCATTTAGGACACAATAGAAGCGTAGCAGAAATTGTAGAGTGTGCTATTGAAGAAGATGCACAAGGTATTGCCATCACTTCTTACCAGGGTGGGCACGTGGAGTTTTTCAAATACATGAAAGATTTATTAGAAGAGAATGGCTGCGGTCACATTAAAATATTTGGTGGCGGCGGTGGAACTATTTTACCGAAAGAAATAAAAGAGTTACATGATTACGGCATTACTCGCATTTATTCTCCTGATGATGGTAGAAAGATGGGGTTGGAAGGAATGATAGAAGATGTGATCAAACAATGCGACTTCAACCTGAATGGCAATGGTGACTACAAATCACCAATGACGTTGGGTGAGGTAAAAGATGTACGCAAGGTGGCAAGGTTGATTACAAACGCAGAGAACGGCATTAAGTTAAATGACGCTATCAAAATAGAAAAGAAAATACCTGTGCTTGGCATTACCGGTACAGGTGGCGCAGGAAAATCTTCCGTTACCGATGAAATTGTTCGCCGTTATTTGAATGCTTTTCCTGATAAAACAATTGCAGTTGTTTCTGTGGATCCTTCCAAGAAAAAAACAGGTGGCGCTTTATTGGGTGATCGTATTCGCATGAATTCGATTTCTTCTCCAAGAGCTTACATGCGTTCGCTGGCAACACGTGATAGCGAAGTAGCGTTAAGTGCACATGTGCAGGATGCATTGGACGTTTGTCGTGCTGCAGGTTTTGATTTCATCATTTTAGAAAGTGCAGGCGTAGGGCAAAGTGATGCTTCTATTTTAGAGTACTGTGATGTGAGCATGTATGTGATGACTCCTGAATATGGTGCAGCATCACAATTGGAAAAGATCAACATGCTCGATTATGCTGATGTGGTTGCCATCAATAAGTTTGATAAAGCTGGTGCGTTGGATGCATTGCATGACGTACGCAAACAATATAAACGCAATCACCAATTATGGACTGCTAAAGACGAAGAACTACCAATCGTAGGAACCATTGCTGCACAGTTCAACGATGCAGGTGTAAATGAATTGTTTGAGAAATTAATGGTGGCAGTAGAAAAGAAAACAAGCACACAGTTTGGTAAGGTAGAACTGCATGCTCATACACAAGACACTACTTCTAAGTCACAGGTGATACCACCAAAACGTGTTCGTTATCTATCTGAAATTTCGGAGAACAATCGCAGTTATGATCATTGGGTGAATGAACAAACTGCTATTGCTTCTAAGTTGTATCAAATAACGGGTGTGATTGGTGAAAAAGAAACCAGCAGCATTCCCGAATTGCAAAATTTAAAGAAGAAATACGAAGAGCAATTGCATCCGGAATGCAAGAAGTTGATTGAAGGCTGGCCTGCGTTGCAGAAAAAATATGCGGCCGATTTTTTTGAATATCAGGTTCGTGATAAAGTGATCAAGCAACCACTCATTACCAAATCATTAAGCGGAACAAGAATTCCCAAAGTGGTGTTGCCAAAGTATAAAGATTGGGGAGATATTTTGAGATGGCAATTGCAGGAAAATATTCCAGGGGAATTCCCATATACCGCAGGTGTGTTTCCACTAAAACGTGCTGAAGAAGATCCAACGAGAATGTTTGCCGGCGAAGGCGGTCCGGAACGCACCAACAAACGTTTTCACTATGTATCGGAAGGACAATCTGCCAAGCGTTTATCTACCGCATTTGATAGCGTGACCTTGTACGGCGAAGATCCTGCTTATCGTCCGGATATTTATGGTAAGATTGGGAATAGTGGTGTAAGCATTGCGACTGTTGATGATGCTAAAAAACTATACAGCGGTTTTGATTTATGTGATCCAAAGACATCTGTATCCATGACCATTAATGGTCCTGCCCCAATGTTGCTTGCTTTCTTCATGAATGCAGCTATTGATCAACAATGCGAAAAATACATAGAGCAAAATGGCTTATGGGATGAAGTAAAAAAGCGTAGCGCTGAAAAATATAAAAACGTCAACCCGCCTAAATACTATAATCCTTCTTCACCGGAACGGTTACCGAATGGCAATAATGGTTTAGGATTAAAGCTGCTTGGCTTAAGTGGCGATGAAGTAATGCCAAAAGAAGTATATGAGGGTTTAAAAGCACAAGCGCTTATGCAAGTAAGAGGAACAGTGCAAGCCGATATTTTAAAAGAAGATCAGGCACAAAACACCTGCATTTTCTCAACCGAGTTTGCATTGAAGCTAATGGGTGATGTGCAGGAATATTTTATTCAGCAAAAGGTGCGCAACTTTTATAGCGTTTCTATTTCCGGTTATCATATTGCAGAAGCCGGAGCAAACCCCATCACGCAGTTGGCATTCACATTGGCCAATGGCTTTACGTATGTCGAATACTACTTAAGCCGTGGCATGAACATCGATGACTTTGCACCTAACCTTTCCTTCTTCTTCTCTAATGGTATGGATGCAGAGTACAGCGTAATTGGCCGAGTTGCCCGTCGCATTTGGGCAAAGGCCATGAAGAATAAATACAAAGCAAACGACCGTTCGCAAAAACTAAAATATCATATTCAAACATCGGGTCGCAGTTTGCATGCACAGGAGATTGATTTCAATGATATCCGAACAACACTTCAGGCTTTGTATGCTATCTACGACAACTGTAATTCGCTGCACACAAATGCATACGATGAAGCCATTACCACACCGACAGAGGAAAGTGTTCGCCGGGCTATGGCTATTCAATTGATCATTAACCGTGAATTGGGTTCTGCCAAAACAGAAAACTTCATTCAGGGTTCCTTTGCAATAGAAGAATTAACTGATTTAGTGGAAGAAGCAGTGCTGGCAGAATTCGACCGAATTACGGAGCGTGGCGGTGTATTGGGTGCCATGGAAAGAATGTATCAACGTAATAAGATACAGGAAGAAAGCTTGTATTACGAACATCAAAAACACACCGGCGAATTACCCCTGATTGGTGTAAACACCTTCCTGAATAAGAATGGTTCACCGACTATTCTTCCAAATGAAGTTATTCGTTCAACCAAGGAAGAAAAAGAACAACAGATCCAAAACCTGTATGCATTTTGGAAGCGCAATGAGGATAAAAGTGAAGCAGCGTTAAAACGCTTGAAAGAAGTGGCTATCAATAACGGAAACTTGTTTGCAGAACTGATGGAAACGGTGAAATATTGTTCATTAGGCCAGATCACACATGCGCTGTATGAAGTAGGTGGACAGTATCGACGAAATATGTAATGAACAATTTCAAATAACAAAAAGCCCCGCAATTGCGGGGCTTTTTGTTAAACAATGTTAACCGAACCAAAACGTTTTATTTCTTACCGTACCTTAACCCTTCGCTTTATAACTGCTCCTCATGAAAAAGATTGTTGCACATCTCCTCTCTCTGTTTTCCTTATTGTGTTTTGTAATGAATGCTCAGGCACAAGATGTAGAACAAACGTTGACCAAATACGCCGATAAATACCAACCCGAACGCATTTATCTTCATTACGATAAAACAACTTATGCTGCTGGCGAAACCATCTGGTACAAAGCCTATTTAATGTCAGAAATTTATCCGGCCGATGAAAGCAAAACGCTTTACACCGATTTCATTGATGATAATGGCAACGTGCTATCGCACAATGTAAGTCCTATAGTGGAAGGCGTTTCCAGTGGACAGGTAGATATTCCTGTAGACTACGCATCAAAATATGTGCATGTTCGTTCGTACACCAAATGGACGCTCAACTTTGATACGACTTTTGTTTATCAAAAGCACATTCGGGTATTAGGTAAAGAAGCTCCTAAAACAACAACCAAAGTTGTTCCTCAATACTCCGTTCAATTCTTCCCCGAAGGTGGCGATTTGATATCTGGCATTGATAACAAACTGGCCTTCAAAGCAACCGACCAATGGGGTAGACCCATTAGAATAAAAGGCGTCATATTGGCTAACGATAAGCCGTCCCAGGAGTTTTCCTCTGTACACGATGGTATGGGTGTTATTAGTATTAATCCAATTGCTGGTACGGTTTACAAAGCCCGCTGGAAAGACGATGCCGTTGTGGAGCACACCACCGATTTACCTAAATCAAAACCATCCGGCGTTAGCTTGCAATTAGCATTCAATGGAGCAAAAAGATCATTTATTATAAACCGCACTGCCGACGCTCCGCCGATATTGCAAAACCTGCATGTATTGGGAACCATGCACGGCCGTGTAGTGTTTAAGGCAACTGTATCCTTAACCGCTAAAAACACGGTGCAGGCTGCTATTCCTACCGAACAATTTCCATCTGGCGTTTTAACTGTTACTGTTTTTGATGCGGCCTGGAACGCAATTGCAGAACGCATTACCTTCATCAACAATAATGATTATCGTTTTCAGCCAATTGTTACCGTACAACGTTGGGGTTTAAACAAAAGAGCAAGAAACGAAGTAGAAATAAAACTCCCCGATAGTTTGCAAGCCAATCTTTCTGTAGCAGTAACCGATGCCAGCATTGATGTAGACAGCAGTACAAACATTATTGCTCATTTACTGCTTACCAGTGATTTGAAAGGTTATGTACATAACCCCGCTTACTATTTTAAAAACAACAGCGACTCGCTTGCACACAAGCTTGATTTAATAATGATGACCAATGGATGGCGCAGGTTTAAGTGGGAAGAAGTTAGAGCAGGGAAGTTTCCGGCAATCAATTATCCGAAAGACACCACTTATTTATCACTGTCTGGAAAAATTCAGGGGGTCGCAACTGGTCGTTTAGGTCCTGGCGATAACATTGTGTTGATCACAAAAGAAAAAGACACGGTAACAAAGATCATGGCCTTGCCATTGGAGCGGGATGGTAGTTTTGGCGATCCGAATATTATTCTTTTTGACTCCATGCGTGTCTTTTATCAGATCAAATCAAAAGCCATTGATAAAGGCGATGTACAATTTATGACTGCACGTTTACCGGCCCCTAACTATTCCGCATTACGTTCTTCTTTTGCATTCATCAATCCTTTACTGGATACAGCTGGCAATTACCGCCATCGTTTGTTGGCTGAAGAGCAGGCAAGGGCTATTGCTTTAGTGCAAGGAAAAACCTTGCAAGGTGTTACTGTTACTGCCAGGGGCAAATCTCCATTACAACAGACTGATGAAAAGTATGCAAGAGGAATATTCTCAGGTGGAGATGCAGTATCATTTGATCTGGTAAATGATCCGTTTGCACTTGGTCAAACTGACATTTTTAATTATTTACAAGGCAAGGTGGCGGGCTTAATGATTACACAAAGCGGTGGACAAACCAACCTGCAATGGCGTGGTGGCTCCCCTTCGCTTTATTTAGATGAAATGCCTGTTGATGCCGATTTGCTTAGCAGCATACCTGTAAATGATATTGCTTACGTAAAAGCGTTTCGTCCGCCATTTACAGGTGGTGCAGGTGGTGGCAGTGGTGCTATTGCTATTTATACACGTAAAGGCGGTGATATTCAAAACACACCCGGCAAAGGCTTGTCTCGTAACACAGTTATGGGCTATACACCTATCCGACAATTTTATTCACCAAACTATGCTGCTTATGATAAGCGTAATGAGCAACCCGATTTACGCACTACTATTTATTGGGCGCCGGTAGTAAGAACAGATGCAAAAAAAGCAACAACAACCATTGTTTTTTACAACAATGATGTTACTAAATCTTTCCGCCTCATTATCGAAGGCATGACCAAGGAAGGTCTGCTCACACATTACGAAGAAGTGCTGGAGTAGGTATGCAGCAAAGCTTTTAGCTGAAGAAAGATGCAGAACTCATCGATGATTTTTAAGGCTTTACCGATTGTTGTTAAAATAGGATAACAGAAAGGATGGTTTTAATTATCCAATTGAAAAACAACCTAATTAATCCAATAGCCGACAAAAAACCAGGAGCCACCAACTCCACACGCTAAGAGCCGTTTTTCGCCTCGTCTCAATTAAAACCAACTGAGCCAGTCCTGCTTAATGCGGGACTTTTTTATGAAAAAGCCTCTGAGTACTCAGAGGCTTTTTCTTTTTTATTCACCGATTGCAATCGGTGAATAATCTTTAAACAGTGGCACTCGTGT
The DNA here is from genome assembly GCA_040290035.1 of Chitinophagaceae bacterium. Classification (GTDB taxonomy): domain Bacteria; phylum Bacteroidota; class Bacteroidia; order Chitinophagales; family Chitinophagaceae; genus Flavisolibacter. The sequence continues at coordinate 6,940 of PSMG01000038.1, read as the reverse complement.
GCTTTCGACAAAGCGTCGATAATCCATCCATTTGCTTGCATAGAAATTGTTGATGCGTTTTACAGCATCGTTAATAGCAACTTCTGCGTTCTTCACCAATTGTTCTTCCTGTGCACCCGGCGCTACGCTTTTACTCATGATATAAGTTTGCGCATCACCGATCTTATTCATTATGGTGATTTGTGCCGGACGTGAAAGCCCTTGGCGGTCGGTGGTCTTTCCATTAATAGATTCACGAATAGCCTTGATCGAATCCTGCATTACTGTAGTAAGCTTACGCAGCGAGTCAACTTCTTTTCCTTCAAGCCCTTTTAATTCGGTTTGAATCTTTCCAACGGTTTCTTCCGACTCACTTAAGTGATCCATTCCTTCCAGCAATTTATCAGAGCTTTTACGCAAACGTTCAATCATTCTGCGTTGAGCAATACGTGTTTCGGTTGTTTTATTCAAACGGGGATCGTCTTTAATAGTAATGGTCGTTGAATCAGCCTCTTTACCCAAGGCCACCACCACTTTATACGTTCCGGGCATAGCTTGCAATCCTGCAGGTTCTGCAGCAGCGCCTCTTGCACGTGGCGAGCCTGGTTGACGATAACCTTTTTCTTCCATCCCCCACCACTGCCTGTTGAAACCGGTATCTGCCTTCCAGCGTAAGTTGCGTATCACTTCATTCTTCTCATTATAAATACGCACATTCACACTATCCATTTTGGCTTTGCCTGTATCTTTTGTCGGCAGAATATAATAAGAAACTTCAGCGCCTCTTGGTCTGTTGGCTCCTTCCCACATACCCCAGGTACTCCATTCATAACCGGGTGCAGAAGCATAAGTTGCCTGGTAAGCGGTCGGTGTTTCAAACACAGTAACTTTTTTGTCGAAGATTTTTCCTTTCGTTGCTGCAAGTCTTCTTAATGGGCGAATATCATCCAATATCCAAAGCGTACGGCCAAACGTAGCAATGGCTAGATCAGCCTCTCTTTCCTGTATGGCTAAATCATAAGTTGATGTAGATGGATAACCATTTTTCCATTGGTGAAAACTGGCGCCATTATCAAAGCTCACCCAAAGCCCATGTTCTGTTCCGGCAAAAATTAAATTCGGTTCAACAGGGTCCTGAATTACACTCAAAGCATAGCCGTCAATGTTTTTGTTGGCCAGCATATTCGTCCATGTTTTGCCATAATCAGTTGTGCGGAAAATGTATGGTTTAAAATCACCACGTCGATAATCATTGGCCACTACAAAAGCTTCACCCGCATTATAGCGGGAGGCTTTTATCTGCGGCACCCACGAGCCTGCTGTCATGCCCGGGATCTTTCCTCTAAAATTGGTCCATGTGCGGCCACCATCTCTTGTCAATTGCACATTGCCATCATCTGTGCCTATCCACAACACACCTTTTTCCTTGGTAGACGGTTCAATGGTAATGATGGTATTGTAGTTTTCTGCGCCGGTTACATCTAATGTCAAGCCGCCGTTTTCATCTTGCTTTTGTTGCTCCTTATTGTTCGTAGTAAGATCAGGAGAAATAATTTGCCAGCTTGCTCCTTTGTCTGTGCTCTTGTGCACAAACTGGCTACCAAAATAGATCGTGCTATGATCAAACGGATCTTGTGCAATAGCGGAGTTCCAGTTGAAGCGAAGCTTCGTAGTATCATTTAATGAAGGCGGTTTTACAAACCAGCGTTCACCTGTTTTGTAATTATACCTTCCTACATTACCCATTTGGCTCATGCTATACACCCAAGATGCATCATCTGCATCGGGCATTACATCAAAGCCGTCGCCACCGCCTACGTTTTGCCAGTAATAGTTTCTAATACCGCCATTCATCCAGGTATAAGCAGGGCCGTGCCAGCTACCATTGTCCTGCATACCACCCATTACATGATATGGCATTTCATTATCTACATTAATGTGGTAGAACTGTCCAACAGGCAATTTTTCATTGAAGGTCCAGTTTCTCCCTCTGTCATAGGTAATGCCCATACCGCCATCATTACCATCGAGTATAAAATTGGAATTGGTTGGCGATATCCACCAGGCATGGTGGTCAGGATGAATACCAAAATAAGGAAGCAGTGTGCGGAATGTTTTGCCTCCATCTTCACTTACATCAACCACATCGTGAATGCTGTAAATTCTGTTTTCATTAGAAGGGTCAACAGCAATGTCCTGGAAATAAAACGGGCGGTTGGTAACGATTTTGGGATCGGCAGTAACCAGCTCCCATTTAAAGCCACCATCATCACTTTTATAAAAACCATTCTTCGTTGCTTCAATTATAGCATATACACGGTTAGGCATATTGCGGGCAAAGGCAATTCCTATTCTTCCATAATCACCGGCAGGCAAGCCGTCATCCTTACCCAATTTCTTCCAGGTAGTGCCGCCATCGATCGTTAGGTACAAGCCGCTGCCCGGACCACCGCTTTTAAAGCTCCACGGTGTACGTCGGTGCTGCCACATATTTACAATGATCTTGTTCGGATTAGATGGATCCATATTCATATCACCCACACCTGATGTATCGTTGGTATGCAGAATCAATTTCCATGTTTCGCCACCATCGGTTGTTTTGTACACACCACGTTCAGGATGTTCAGCATAAGGATTACCAATAGCGCCGGCATAAACAATATTCGGATTCGTCGGATCGATCAAGATGCGGTGAATGTTTCGGGTCTTTTCCAAACCCATACGCTTCCACGTTTTACCACCATCCATAGTTTTATAAATGCCTTCGCCAATGTTTAGCGAGTTACGCGGATTGCCCTCACCTGTTCCTACCCATACAATGTTTGGATTGTTTTGCTGTACAGCAACGGAGCCAATATTCAGTGTCGGTTGTTCATCAAAAATGGGTGCAAAAGAAGCACCTGCATTTTCTGTTTTCCATACACCGCCTGATGCCGTACCGATGTACCAAATGTTTTGATTGCTGTTCACTACATCAATAGCAGTTACCCGTCCGCTCATGCTCGAGGGACCAATGTTTCTTGGCTTCATGTTCTTAAAAGCGTCCAACGGGTTTTGTGCAAATAGTGTAGCAGAAGTAAGCGCCAATGTTAGTGTGGCTAAAAGTTTTCTCATGTATTCGTTTTTGCAGCTTTAAACTTACTGATAAGTTGTACGGCAACAAAATAGAATGAATGAATGGATTATAGAAAATAAAAAGCAGTACATCTGTACTACTTGAAGAATTTATAACAATGTTGAAACTTCCTAATCAATATAGTAGAATATGGAAGGTATCTTTAGCTCTTTACCTTTTTCATCTTTTACACGAATGTTTTCAAAGCTTGTGAGGTGACCATGTTCAAGGTATTTCTGCAGGTTTTCTTTGACTTGAGTAGAAAAAGCGGACCCGGTGCAATTGGCAGATATGACTTTGTCAGCACTATTGTCCAAAACAACGCTATAACTTAGGATTTCATACTTCGCTGGAGCATCTTTTATATAAATACTTAACGCTTTTTTCGCTTTCAGTTTATCGATAGGAATTTTACTGCCTGAACTAAAACCGCCCACGGTAGCAGTAGGCTGAAAAATATTGGTTTGTGCATTAGCCATGACTGCACTTGTACATAAGACAAAAATAAAGAGACCTAATCTAGTAATAAGTTTTGAAGAATGTTTGCGCATGTTGGTAAGGTTTAGAATAGAAATTATGTTAACACATAGTAAGTTACGATTATGTAATTAAGTAAGCAAACAAGGTGCACACAGGTTAAAGTTATAGTGCGCTATTTATTGCTTGTTCAACTAAGGTTTACAGTCTATAATAACTCATTATCCGTCACCCCATGCCTTCGCTAAACCAAGATGATAACTAAGCACTTTGCATTTGCATCCTTCGTACTTACTTAATGGATGAAGGCAGTTTCACCGCACTTTAAAGGCAGTATAAAGCGTACTTACCTACCCAATAATAAACCCCGCCTTATAGCGGGGCTTACTTGACCATCTAAAAACAACTTACTAACCCGGTACACGGTAATAAGAAGGGCTAAGATAATATTTTTAGCATTAAAATGCTAATTTATTTAGTCAGTCGTTATGCTTTTACCAGGTCTATATGTTCGGCTGTTACTGGCTCACCAAAAAAGATAGTGGCCTTGCTATTAAAGTCAGAAGGCGAGTCTGTTGTGTAAAAACGACGGTTACTTTCTGTTTTAATCTTCCCTTGTATTTCGGGGTGTCGTTGCAAATAATCTTGCAGGCTATGAGCGACAATATCGCCTTGTGCAATCAATGCAATGTTTGCAGGTAAGTACTTTTCAATCTTTTGTTTCAGTAAGGGATAATGCGTACAGGCCAGCAGCAACGTATCGATCTTCCCATCTTTTGATAGGATCTCACTAATGTTCTTCTGCACGAAATAGTCGGCACCATCAGTGGTATGTTCATTGTTTTCCACCAGCGGTACCCACATGGGGCAAGCCTCTTGCTCAATTGTTAGCTCTGGAAAGAACTTATGGATCTCAATGGGATAAGAATTAGATTGTACCGTACCGTTAGTAGCTAATATGCCTATATGCTTCGTTTTGGAATAATGGCCAATGATCTCGGTTGTAGGTCTGATTACACCCAGCACTCTTGCTTCAGGGTTTAAGCGTTGCAGATCCTTTTGTTGTATGCTGCGCAATGCTTTGGCCGAGGCGGTATTGCAAGCAAGAATGATCAACGGGCAGTCTTGTTGCAGCAGCCATTCTACACATTGCAATGTGTAGCGATAAACTGTTTCAAAACTGCGGGTACCATAAGGCGAACGGGCATTATCACCTAGGTAGAGGTAATCGTACTGCGGCAGCTGATCAACCAAAGAACGCAATACGGTTAAGCCTCCATAACCAGAATCAAAAACACCAATAGGTCCCATGCTAACGAAGATAATCAGAACCTATGTCACTTACAGGCTTAGCCTTCTGTCACCCTGAACTTGTCGAAGGTGAATTGACTTTTACATTAAAAGCATCTTCATCCTCCGTACATGCTCCATGGCACCTTCATACTACATCTATAGTACACCCGTATCTTACCCGTACTTAGTCCGACTCAGGCCTTGTCTTTATTATGTTAAATAGAAACTATTGCCGGCTTCTACCGTATGGCTGCGACATAGATAGCAAAGAAGCACTACGCTTCACTGGCATATTTTTTCAAGTGTTGATGGGTGTTTCAACCGGCAATCCATATAGATACATCAGGATGGAGTTATAACCATTGGAAGGACCTGTTCTACCCGAAAGGCCTTCGGCAAAAGGATTGGTTGCAGTACTATGCAGATCGTTTCAATTGCGTGGAGATCAATGGCAGCTTTTACCGCTTGCCTTCTGTTGAAACAGTAGAATTATGGATTGCTGCCGTAGCAGATGATTTTATCTTCTGCCCAAAGATGAGCCGCTACCTCAGCCACATGAAGAAGCTGTGCAATCCGGAAGAACCTTTGCAACGCTTCTTTACTGTGTTTGAATCGATGCGTAGGAAGCTTGGCCCCGTGCTTATTCAATTACCACCTGGACTGAAGTTCTATAAAGAAGTAGCGGAGTATTTTTTCCTGCAACTGAAGACGCATTACAGCAATTACGAAGTAGTGTTAGAGATAAGAGATGACAGCTGGCTAAACAGCGAAAGCCTTGACCTTTTGAATGTAAACAATATTGGACTAGTCATTTCGCAATCTGGAAACTTGTTTCCTTATTCAGAGATGATCACCGCTACTAACATATACTTTCGCTTTCACGGACCGAAGGAACTATATGCTTCCTCGTATAGCACTCAAATGTTGGAAGCCTTTGCCACTAAGTTTATTGATTGGAAGAATGAAGGCCATGCCATATGGGCTTTCTTTAATAATGATATTTATGGCTATGCCGTGGAGGATGCCCAACGACTCAAAGCCATTATAAAAAAATGGAGTAGTAATACTGCTCCATCAAACAAACGAATCAAACAATGATTAAAGATCCTCTTCCTCGTCTTCGTCTTCTTCCACAATGTCATCATCCCCGCCCAGCACCAAATCATATTCTGTTACCTCGTCTTCATCAAAATCATCATCCATTTCTACTTCAATTATTTCTTCTTCTATTTCTTCTTCATCGTCTTCATCCAATGCATCTTCATCACCCAGTATCAAATCATCTTCCACATCTTCCGGTATAAATCCAACCCTGCTCAATTCAGGGTCATCGCTACTATTCTGAGGTCTGTTGTTGCGGTCAGGAGTTGTTGCCATAACAATGATTTGTAACAGTAGTTAAAATCCTGTGCCAACTTTTCACTGCTTCTCGAGTAACAGATCGCTATACGACTGCGCAATGAAGTCATCTTGCGTGATACCAAATAACTGCTGGTAGTAGCGGCATTGCTCTTTCAGCTTTTCTATACCAATGGTTCCGTCTTTATCAATCGCTTCTACTTCAACAAACTCGCCCAAGCCTTCCACCTTATCAAAGTGCAGCTTTACATTGCCAACAAAGTAAATACACCGCTTCTTTTCTACAATTGTCTTAATACCGAGGCTATGGGTCAGTATTTGTTTTAACGATGGATCGGGTTTGTGTGGATAGAGTGTTACATCCGATTGTTTGGCACCGGCAACGTTGGTTCGGTGATAGAAAATAAGTGCGTTCTCTATATTGCCCTCACGCAATTTTAGCCTGCCTGTAGGCACATTAAAATAAGTATCTGTTTGATGGTCTTCGCCTATAAACTGAGGTTGTTGGGTTTGAAGTTGTTCTTCTGCTGCTAACAGGTTGTGGCACTTGGCTTTAAACTCAAAATTCACATGCATAATGCGTTTTTTTGCTGCAAAAAAACAATTTAAATGGCACAATTATTTAGTTTCTAAGTTTAAAAAAACTGCAAACAAGTTGTCACTTTTTTAGCTTGCTATTTTTACTCTGTAAAGATTTGATATGTTTTGTATTTGCTT
>PSMG01000037.1:0-21352 GCA_040290035.1 Chitinophagaceae bacterium | reverse complement strand
AAGCTAAAAAAGTGACAACTTGTTTGCAGTTTTTTTAAACTTAGAAACTAAATTCCTATGTGTAAACCAAAAGAAAACATCCCAACTTTATACTTTTAACTGTAGCGAAAACAAGAGGAGCTTACAGGATAACCATACGTGAAACGGAAATCTGAAACTGATGTTGGGACTTAATATTCCTCTGACTATCGGTAGCGTATTGCCTGAAGCCTATCATTTAGATGAATACAATAGCATTCTATTAATTTAACAGCTTAGATCAACCACATATTTTTACCCCTTCGGAGCAATTGGTACAAATGTCAATGTTGTTGCGACTCTCTAAGACTTTATGACGGAATTGATGATAGGCTTTATTATCCCATATCTGTTTGAAACTTTGCTCCTGTAAATTGCCCAACTGATGTTGTGCATCCTTATCAAAACAGCAAGGCACTACAGCACCGTCCCAGGTAATTACCGGGTTGTGCCAGAGGCGCCAGCAGTGGGCTGTATTATTGCCTTTGAACTGCATCTTGCCATCCTTGCCTTTTTTATAGCGACTGTATTTTGATGATGTAGGGATCAGGTTGTTAGGATCGTTTTCATAATCGTACACCTGTGCTGTTTTGAACCACACATCATCCACACCAATTTCTTTTGCCATGCGTTTTACCTCTTCTATCTGGTGCTCGTTGTGACGAACCACTAAAAACTGAAAAACAACAAAGGGCGTTTTGCTTCCCAATTCTTTTTTCCATTTCACCATGTTGCTTGCTCCCTCTAATACTTTAGTGAGTTTACCGCCTACACGGTATTGCTGGTAAACTTCCTGCGTAGTGCCATCGATGGAAATGATCAAACGATCAAGCCCACTTTCTACTGTTTTTTTTGCTGCGGCATCGGTGAGATAATGGGCATTGGTAGAAGTGGCAGTGTATATTTTTTTGTCAGCAGCATACTTTACCATTTCTAAAAAATCAGGATTTAGATAAGGCTCTCCCTGGAAGTAAAATACGAGGTAAGAAAGATGATGTGCTAACTGGTCGATGGTTTCTCTAAAGAAGTCTTTGCGCAGCATACCTGTGGGACGGGTAAAAGCACGCAAGCCACTTGGACACTCAGGACAACGCAGGTTGCAAGATGTAGTAGGCTCAAAGGAAATGGATATAGGATAACCCCATTGCAAAGGCTTTTTGGTCCATTTGCTTACCTGATAGCTGCTGTACACCTTTATCATATTCCACACACGACGAAGTGTAAGCTTGCCCAGAAAATTCACACTATCATTCCAGTTGAACTGCGCCATAGGCGCAAGTTAGTAAATGGTGAGTGATGAATAGTGAATAAGATGCCTGCTACTGTTGATATTGAACCACAGCGACAGCATATTGCACAGTGTATTTATACTAAAAAATAACAACAAAAAGCGCATCTGATGATGCGCTTTACCATATCTATAGTTATTGACTTTTAATTATTGGTGCCTGTTGCGTGTGATTCTGTTTTGGCTACATCGGTTGTGATGTTTGCACCTTTGATGTTAATGATTAAGCCATCGTCAAAAGAATTGAAATCATCTTTCAGTTCGCGAGAAGTAACCTGCAGGTTATTGCCATCACGTTTTACCACCAGGTAATGAAACTGCGGTTTGTAATTAGCTGCGAGATCAGGCAAGGCATCTTTGCCTACTTTCAATGGCTGATGCAAACCACCACCGCCACCAATAACAAAAAAGTCTTTGCCTTCTTTTTGATAGTGTTCAAAATCGTGGCAATGACCCGTTAGGAACAAGCAGCTTTTCTTATAAGCTAAGAAAGACGGAACAAATGCCTGCTGCACATTTTTAGAGCAGCTAACAATTTTACTGTTGGTATATGGTGAATGATGACAACCGGAGATAATGAATAAAATAGAAGGGTCAGCATCCAACTGTGCCAAGGCAGTTTTATACCAGGCTTGCTGCTGTTGATTTTCTTCGGCTGTTAAAGCACCGAAGTTTGAGTTCAACAGCACTACCGCAATCGAGTCTTTCACGACTACATAACCTGTTTTTACATGGTCAGGGAAACGCTTTTGAAATTTGCGTTCGCCTTTTTCCGCCTGGCCCATTACTTCGTGATTGCCCAGGACGGCATCTACTGTAATGCCTTTATCACGCAAGGCCTGCAGGTATTTATCCATTGGCTTCCATTGTTTATTGCTATAGCCAAGGTTCACTACATCACCTAATAAGAAAACCGAAGAAGGTTGGCGATCTGCTAACTCATCAAAAATCTTTTTAGTTGCAGAGCGATTATTGTTTGCTTTTAAAAACAAGGTTTCTACCCACATAGGAGCTTGTGTGTCGGAAGCAAAAACAAGTTCTTTTGAAGAAGCATTTGCCGGTTCGGTTTGTGCCTGTGCAGTTGTGATGAACAAGCTGAAGAATAGGAAAAGAGCGGTTTTTGGATGCATGCCTGGATGTTGAATTTCGTTCGGGATTGAAATTAGATCAATTCTATGAAAGCCGCTACCACTTTAAGAATTTCCAAACAAATTGCAATTGCGTACAAAGAGATCCGTTCGATGTTTCAGCAGCATATAACCACTTACCTTCTAAACCCAAACCCGTGTTTTTTCCCAGCGGATATATATAAGAAGCTGCTGCTACCCAGCCTACACTGAACTTTTTAGAGATCACTTTTTCTTTATAGTCGAGCTGTGTATTTAAAATGTATGCACCTGAGCCAGCAAAGATGTTAAAGTTCTTTGTAATAGACATTGACCAAACCAAAAGGATGGGTACTGCATTCAAGGACACTTTTCCCTTACCTCCTGCTGAGTCAGTTATATTGTAACTATAAAAGGTGACATACCCTGTTTCTAACCCCATTTTGAGCAAATGATCGGGAAACCACATGATGCGTACAGAAGTAACCGGACTTAGTTTGGTAACAGATGTTTGCAAATAAGCAGGAACTCCTTTATCAGAAGAAAAATAGCCAAGACCTCCGCTTACATAAGCTACAAGTGAATATTGTCCATGCCTGGGCTGAGAGGTGAACTCGCCTTGCGCTTGTACACTAAAGACCATTAACATCAATAAGATTGCTATTAAAAACTTACGGTCTGACATAATGGTAAAATGCTACAATGGATGGATAATCGGTTAGTATGCCGTCGTACAAATTGGTGTACATGTATTGCTTGATATTTTCGGGTACATCCAACGTCCACACAAATGCCCTGCGGCCTTGTGAGTGCATCAGGTTGATCTTATCTGTTTGAATGCCTAATGTCCAGCGTGGGCCCCAAATACCTGAGTTTGCTCTTTGCGTAAAGTCCACATCAAGCTCACAAACGGAAGGTATGTTTTGATAATTAGGCAATGCGGTCAAATTATTGAACACGGTTTCATCAGGAATCCCAATGGTTATTTCTAATGGTTTGCCCAAAGCAGCCGCACGTTGCATGTACTCTTGCTGAATATCCCGCATGAGCTGCATGTTGCCATGAAACTTAGTATCGAGCCAAACATATTTCAATGGTGTGCTGTACACAACGGTTTGCAATGCTTCCCTAAGTGTGGGAATACGTTCGTTATTGCGAATCAATCGAACCATAGTATTCAGTTGGTCGTAGGTATAATCCTCAACTGGTCCGATCAGGCCGTTTTTTACAATCAGGCGTTCGCTTAAATTATCATCATGATATAAAATTGGTACGCCGTCTCTTGTTAATCGAACATCTATTTCAACACCTGTAGCACCAAAGCGAGAAGCCCATTGAATGATCTGTGCTGAGTTTTCGGAAGCGGGTAATAAATCGGCCGTTTGTCCACCACCCCGATGCACTACGATTTCTAAAGGTCTTGCATTATATAACGGTCTTGCATACTGGAAGCGAATAGGAGCTGTCGGCACTTCATCGCCATTGCCATAAACACCATCTATCACTATATCGCCACTGTTGAAAACTGCACCGGTAAGCAATTTTCTGCCACCATTTGCTGCACTGATGGTGAGCCTTGCTTTTCCCGTAGACGTACCTGTCATTTTTCGCCAATAGCCATTAAGTAAAATAGAGCTATCCAAACGCTTGCCCTGCATGATGAAATAAGAAACATCTGTTTCGCAAAATACAGACAGGTAATAAGTAGTGTCTGTTCCGTTCACATTATAACTCCATTTTAATGCAGCTAGTGAACCAAAATCCGTAGCACCTGCACCAATGGCAAACACGCCCTGCAGTTTATTACGCACTGTATCTTTTAATGCCACTGCATTGGCTGATTCAAATAAATCCCAACGCTGATCTGGCAGCGCTACATCGTATTGCTTTCTGCAAGCAACGAACAGTAATAAGAGTAGTATGCTGTAGTAATTTTTCATAAGATCAATCCAACTATTAACTGAGGATAAAAAAAGTCGCGGTCGAAATTGGTAAAGGCGCTCCAGGTTTGCCAGAAGAACTTAGAATAAATGGCACTGAAGCCAAGTGTCAAACTTTTATTTCCATAAAATGGCTGCTCCAACGTAATGGTGTAGGAGCTACCACTAAGGCGACTGTAATTATGTGTAATTGGCGTTTGATCGGCGATGGCTTTGATGTTTAACGTTATGATTGATTCTGCCCGGAAAGTGAGCAAAATGGCTTTATTAAACCGATAGCCCAAAGAAAGATTGGGAAAGTTTTGCCAGCCATGTCCTGTAGTTTTAAAACCCTCTGCATTGATGAAGCCAAACCAATAACCTACATCATAACCCAACGAACCAGCCACACGATCGGTAAGCTTCACATTCCATTTAGGTCCTATCGTAAAAATATTCTGTACGCCCTGAATGCTACCCCTGGCATCGATGGAAAAATGATCGGTGATGCGATGAACTGTATAAACATCAATAGCTGGAATACGATAATGCAATTCTTCGGTGATCTCGTAAGGCATAGTAGTGGCGATAATGCCGACCGAGGTCGTCCATTTACGGATAAGGGGATGCGGATAGTAAATAAATTTCAGGTTATCTATTGGTACTTCCTGTGCCGTAACGGATGGCAACAGGCTACTCAAAAGAATAAACAGCAGTGTGTATTTTTTCATCTTCTTTGACGAAGCTTCTCGCTTCGGTAAAGAAGATGCAATTAATAAGCCGTGCAGTAATGTGGGGATTTAATTTCCTGTACCAACACGTTGCGCTTCTTCAGTAGCGGAACCTATAGATCGTTTTATAGAAGATTTAAATGCCTTACCAAATCGATAGGTAAACGAAAGAGCAAGTACTCTTGTATCTCTTCTTAAAGAGAAATACTCATTTGAGTTTTGAAACTCGGTAAAGCCAATCATAGCTTGTGTGTAAAAAAGATCACGAGCAGCTAATTTGATGGTGCCTTTATTTTGTAATACCGTTTTGCTAACGCCTAAGGATAATTGGCCTGATGGTTCTAACAGTTCCTGGATATCCTGCCGACTACGTGTATTGTACGTTCCACTTAGTTCACCGCTCCAACCAGTACCAAATTTGAATTGATTGTTCAAACTAAAGTTGCCCTGGTTCATTGTACGACTTAAGGTTTGCACAAATTGTCCTTTCAAAATCTGTCCTTGCATGATGCGGTGATTTAACACCGCTTGTGCTGCAAACGACCACCATCTTGTGGGTGCTACCTTAGCACTCAGTGATAATCCTAACACTTGCAACATACCTAAGTTGCCTTCAGTATAAGTGACGATGCCATTATCGGCATAAAATATTTGTGAGAAATAATCAGTGGTACGACTATAGCTCAATGTTGTGATCAGTGTATTCTTATACAAATGGCTTAGCTCCAAATTCCACGTGTACTGTGGAAGATAATAAGGGTTACCTACCTGGTACGTGTACTTATTAATGATGATCGAAAACGGATTGAGTTTTTGAAAAGCCGGACGATCAATTCTTCTACCCGCACTGAATGAAAAAGTATTTACCGAATCGGCTGTATAACTAATGTTGGCAGCTGGGAACAAGCTGTTATAATCCCTGGAGAACGATGAATCTTTCCGCATCGGATTTCCCATTTGTGTTGCATCGTAGTTAGTGGATTCAAAGCGCAGACCTCCTTGCAAATTCCATTTTGAAAGCTTTGCTTCTACATTGCCGTAAGCCGCATGAATGTATTCGTTATACAGAAAATGATTGGTACGATTATAATCAGTCATCCAGGTAGCGCCATTCCATTGATAATAATAATCCGCAAGATTATCTGTATTGATGCGTGATGATTTCCAACCCAATCCCCATTTTACATATTGATTTTGTACTTCGTAATCAGCCTTAGCTGAATATATCTTAATGCCTGTTGGTAAGTTGCCCTTAGATGCATCCGTCGTTCCGTTGGAAAATATGTTTTGGAAATACTGGTCATTGCCCAAGGAATAGTTTAAATAATCTACATCCACTGCCAGGTCGCTGTTATGACTAAACGCATGATGAAGATTCAGATTAACGCCGCCGTTCTTAAAATTTGTTCCCGTGGTGCTGGTGGTTGTCAATGTAGAGTCAACAGTTTTAGCGGGATTTTGCCAGATAGCACTATTATGACCTAGCTGATCTCTTTGCAGAAAAACACCAGTAAGTCCTAAGCCTAATGTAGTTTTTGCGGATGCGCTATAATTCAACCCAAACCTAGCTGACTGAAACGACGAATTATAATTAATATAATTAGGCTGTTCTAAATACGATTGAATCGTTGTACCGTCACTTTTGTAATAGGTACGATCGGCATATAAGTCTAAATAGTTTCGGCCAAAGCTTGCTGTATAGTTTGCAGAGAGATTTAATTTGCCTGAACGATAATTAAAAATAAGTGTGTTGTTGTTTTTGGGATAACGGCCTTGTGTGTAAGAAGTGGTAAGGCTTCCGTTGAATCCTTTTTGGTTGTTCTTTTTTGTTTTTAAATTGATGATACCTGCACTACCTGAAGCATCGTAACGAGCCGGTGCTGTAGTCATGATTTCCACCTGGCTTAGTTGCGAAGCACTCATGCCGCTAAGTAAAGCAGCTAAGTCGCTGCCACTTAAATAAGTTTGCTTACCATCAATTAATATCAATACCTGCGCCTTTCCCTTTAAGCTAATCTTACCATCCTTATCAACTGTAATTCCAGGCAATTTTTCTAAAGTCTCTAACACATTGCTACCGGCAGCACTTGTACTTGCTTCCAGATTCACTAATGTTCTTCCGGCTTGTATTTCGATGAAAGGTTTGCGTGACGATACTTTTACTTCCTGCAAGGTTTGGTTATTGGTGTGCAACACCACATCAGACAGAGTGATAGCTGAATTTGAATTGTCTAATTTAAAATCTAAGGTTATAACGTCTGTATAACCCACTCTACTTATGTGACAGATGTAGGTTGCCGGAGCCACCCAAAACTGCGCATAGCCAGCAGTGTCGGTCATTTGAATTTTGACCAACTTCTCGCCTTTTAATAATTCAACGGTGCTGTTTGCTAAAGGAAGTTGCTGCTCGTTGACCACACGTAATTTAACGGAAATGGTGCCTGTTGTTTGTGCAACAACACTCAACCATGTACACATGGCTAGCAGTAAGCTGGTGGTGGCTCGCAAAGCGTTCATTGAGACAGACAATTTACACAAAAGCTTTAGTTCTGAACTGAATCTGGCATGCAAAATAGTAATAATAAATTAATAATGCGGCTTTTTGCGTAGCATTTTACACTTAGGCATCTTTTATAGAATTACTTATCTATTTAAAAAAATATGCATTTGGGCCAGTTCTCTTAGAGTGATTTAGTTAATCCTTATCATTGCAAGGTGCCTACTAAACGACAACAAAAAAAAGCGATGCGCTAGTTTTTCCTGATCTCTTTTATCAGCGGTGGCCTTTTTGTGTCCTATCTTTTATACTTATGGTGGGAAAGCAGGCAATTGCAATTTGTTACTTATAAAGAATTCGGTATTCCCATTCCGGACCAATATGAAATTCATGGTATCGATGTATCCCGCTATCAAAACATGATCTCATGGGAAATGGTAAGGCAATGCAAGTAAACAACATCAAACTTGGCTTTGCTTTTATGAAAGCTACCGAAGGAGTAGATAATGTGGATCCGTTTTTCAAGCGTAATTGGAAAAAGTCTAAGGAAGCCGGTGTTATCCGGGGTGCCTATCATTTTTTCATTGCTACAAAAGATGGCGCAGCACAGGTAAAAAACTTTTCAAAATATGTAAGTCTTGAAAACGGCGATCTTCCACCCGTGGTAGACATCGAAGATACCTATGGCGCTTCGCCGGCAAGTTTAAAAGCGCAGCTCAAAAAATGCCTGCTCACCATGGAAGAAGTGTATGGGGTAAAACCTATTATTTATACCTACGTAGATTTTTATAAAAAGAATTTAGAAGGCAGTTTTGATGATTATCCGCTTTGGATCGCTCACTAGCTGCAACCACATTACCCACGCATTGACCGAACCTGGTCGTTTTGGCAACACAGCCAGAGTGGTCATGTAAATGGTATTGCTACCAAAGTAGATTTTGATGTTTTCAACGGTGATTCTATTGCTTTTCGCTCTATTTTAATCGCCGAATAATGAACCTTAATTGTTGTAACTTGTAATGTATAAGTATGGACCCCGAGGTAAAGAAATATTTTATTAAGATCCTGAATTCATTTTCGCTGGGCCTTATCTGGCTGATCAGCGCTTCTACCTTTGCTTTTTATTTTGGATTGGGCATAGTGCATAATGGTTTGCAAGTGCATAACATTGTTTTTTATACCATTGCCTTACTTAGCTTTTTATTATTGCTGCGTTACTATTATAATACCTGGAAAAACAAACCTCAGGAACTGTGATCCGAAACAATTACCCATTTGCCTCTGATCTTTCGAAACAACAAATCATAATGACCGCTTAGATCACCTACAGTACGAGCGAGCATCCATTTGCCAACCACATAATAGTAATCAGCCGAAAGTTTTTTTACCAGGATGATGTCAAATTTCAATTTGCCCATAGCTGTTGTATCGGGATAATCTTTTTTATAATTATTCAATGTTTGCTGCCAACCCCGGTGCACACCTGTCTTTCCAATGAACAGCAACGAATCACTTTTCCAATAGCCTTGCATGAAGCCTTCAATATTGCCCTTGTTCCAAGCCCTTGTTTGCTCATTTAATAAATGACGGATTGCTTTTTCATCGGCAGACTGTGCCTTACTTAAAAAGAAAGTACTTAAGCACAGGAATAGAATAGTCAACTGTTTCATTGGAGAAAGATAAGCTTATTCAAAAACAATACAGCCAAGCTTACACAGCGAACTTCGATGGGTATCATTACTTTTGCGCAACAAGAAATTGAAGTATGCAAACTGCACATTTATCGGAGCAAGAGATTGTTCGAAGAGAGAAACTGGCTGAACTGCAGCGTTTGGGTATTGATCCCTATCCTGCCGCCTTATATCCTGTCAATAACTATTCAACCGAAATAAAGAACGCATTTACCGACGATAATAAAGATGATTTTGCCGAGGTATGTTTGGCCGGCCGCATCATGAGTGTTCGTGATATGGGTAAGGCAAGTTTTGCCGTGTTACAGGATTCGCATGGTCGCATCCAGATCTATGTACGTAAGGACGATTTGACCGTGAACGAGGATTCAACTCAGTATGATATTGTTTGGAAGAAACTATTAGACATTGGCGATTTCATCGGAATTAAAGGCTTTGTATTTCGCACTAAAATGGGTGAAGTGTCGGTGCATGTGAAAGCGTTTACTTTTTTAGGCAAATCGCTCCGTCCGCTACCCATCGTTAAGGAAGCCGATGGACAAACTTTTGATGCGGTTACTGATCCAGAATTCAAATACCGTCAGCGCTACGCAGATCTTGTGATCAATCCTTCTATTAAAGAAACGTTTTTAAAACGTACCAAGCTGATTAATTCTATGCGGGAATTTTTGAATGAGCATGGAGCATTAGAAGTAGATACACCTGTGCTACAAAGCATTCCGGGTGGTGCGGCTGCACGTCCGTTTATTACACACCATAATGCATTGGATGTTCCTTTTTACCTGCGTATTGCCAATGAACTTTATTTAAAACGTTTAATCGTTGGTGGCTTTGATTGGGTGTATGAATTCAGTCGCAACTTTAGAAATGAAGGCATGGATAGAACGCATAATCCTGAGTTCACCATCCTTGAATTTTATACTGCGTACAAAGATTATTTGTGGATGATGAATGTAACAGAACGCTTGCTGGAAAAAGCAGCAGTTGATGTTACCGGTAATACAGAAGTAGCCGTTGGAGATAAAACCATTTCCTTCCGTGCCCCTTTCAAACGTATTTCCATTTACGATGCCATTAAAGAGCATACCGGTTTTGATGTAAGTGAAATGAATGAAGACGGGCTTCGTGATGTGTGCAAACAATTGCATATCGATGTAGATCCAACTATGGGCAAAGGGAAATTGATTGACGAACTATTTGGAGGCAAGTGCGAAGCACACTACGTGCAACCCACATTTATCATCGATTACCCGGTTGAGATGAGTCCGCTTACTAAAAAGCATCGCAGCAAACCAGGCTTGGTAGAGCGTTTTGAATTAATCATCAATGGAAAAGAAATTGCCAATGCATACAGTGAATTAAACGATCCGATCGATCAACGTGAACGTTTTGAAGAACAAGTGCGATTGATGGAACGTGGTGATGAAGAAGCGATGTTTATCGACTATGATTTCTTACGTGCTTTAGAGTATGGCATGCCGCCAACATCAGGTATTGGCTTTGGTATTGATCGGTTGTGTATGCTACTGACCAATCAGCCTTCGATACAAGATGTGTTGTTATTCCCGCAAATGCGTCCGGAAAAATGGGTTGCAGAAGCTGACGAAGAAAGAAGCGATAAGTCATAAGTTATACGTGGTAAGTTTAATCTTAAACAACTTATAACGTAGATTATAACGTAGAACCTACAACTTACAATATGAAAGTAACGGGGTTTTCCTTTATCAAAAATGCAATCAAGTTTCAATACCCAATTGAAGAAGCGTTGCGTTCTATTCTTCCCTTGTGTGATGAAGTAATTGTTGCCGTTGGTGCATCGGAAGACGGTACCCGGAAACTGGTTGCTACTATTGATCCAAAAATCAAAATCATTGATACGGTTTGGAATGAAAGCCTGAAAGAAGGCGGATATGTGCTGGCCGATGAGACCAATAAAGCCTTCCAGGCAATAAGAAGTGATGCCGATTGGTGTATTTACATACAAGGAGATGAAGTGATGCACGAAGGAGGTCATAATGAAGTGCGTAATGCGATGCACAAATGGAAAGATGATAGCCGGGTAGATGGCTTATTATTTAAGTACCGACATTTTTACGGCTCCTATGATTATGTTGGTATTTCTTCACGATGGTATCGAAGCGAAATACGGGTTATCAAAAACAATAAAAGCATTTACTCTTATCGGGATGCGCAGGGTTTTAGAAAAGGGAATAATGAAAAACTGAATGTAAAACCGCTGAATGCATACATACACCATTATGGCTGGGTGCGTGAACCAGAGGCGATGGAAGCAAAGTCGGCAGCATTTGGTAAGCTTTGGATGGGTGATCAATGGGAACCTAAGATGTACGGCACATTTGATTATAGTGCACATATTGATGCCTTAGAAAAATACAAAGGCACACATCCGTTTGTCATGCGGGCACGCATTGATAAGGTGAACTGGAAGTTTGAACACGATATCTCATTCAACAAATTGAAGACAAAGGACAAGCTTAAGAACTTATTGGAAAAACTAACGGGTAAAAGACCTTTTGATCATAACAATTTTAAGATTGTATAACACTACTACCTGATTAATCGATAATAGAAATAAGGTGCAATCGACAGCCATATAGGAACAAACACCCAAACTCTTCCTTTCAATAGGTTGTAATCGAACAACAATTTTTCCCATGAATTTTCCCTGTAACGTCCAAAGCCGAATTCAAAGGCAAGCGTCATTATCATCCATAACAACCCAATCATAATTGCTTGCGCTGAAGAAGAAGGCGGGAATCTTTTTACTAAAAAAATATATAAATAGTAAATAGCACCAGTAGGCTTAGTGTAGAAAGTTGATGCACTGTTAATTCGCTTACGTATTTTTTATAACCAAGATCTCTATAGGTTCCATTAATGATAGCAATGACTAACATTGGAAACCAAAGCAGCAAATACTTAAGCATAGCGTTTGGGTTGGTGTAAGTAAAATCCACAACCTATCATCAACAGACCAATCAATATCCACGCTGTGAACAAACCGCCTTCCAACAAAACAAGTATGGAAAAGTTATTTTGCTTCTCAAATGCTGCTCGAAAAGCAATCAGGCTAAGGACACCAATTGCAAAAAATAAAACAATACCTGGAATTAAATAATCAGTAAAGGGAGATTGTTCCAGCATGGAAAGCGGCAATCCTATTTTAGTTCCGCTTGGGTCAATGATCAGCAAGCCACCGTCGTAAATAACACCAAAGCCATTGAACAGGAGCAGTACGATAGCAACTAGTCTTGATAGCTTTTTCCATAGTGGATTAAAGCTATCAAGACTAACTATTTTTTCTACTGACGAACACCAAGTAAGTGTTATGATGTACTGCAGTAGTGTAAAGGATAATGCTTATTGATCTAAAAAAATATCACGCATTAATTGTTGTGATGGATCCACTGCATATTTAGCGAAGTCTGTTTCGCCATTGTTGTGTAAGACTTCTTCATCAATAAAGAAGTTGCCGCTGCATTCCATAGAAGATTGTCGTAAGATATGATAGGCAGCTTCTGCAACAATATCCGGCGTTCTACTCATTTTGATTAGGGCATCACCCCCTAATAGATTTTGCACAGCAGCAGTTGCAATGGTTGTTTGGGGCCACAATGCGTTGGCTGCAATTTTATCTTTCTTCAGTTCTTCTGCCAGACCAAGCACAATCATACTCATACCATATTTGCTCATGGTATAAGCCAGATGTTGCCCCAGCCATTTTGGATTTAAGTTAATAGGTGGCGAAAGATTGAGTATGTGTGCATTGGTTGATTTACGTAAATGTGGTATGCATGCTTTGCACATAAAGAAAGTGCCCCTTACTTGTATATCATGCATTAAGTCGAAACGCTTGGGTTCGGTGACTTCTGTCGGTGTCAATGATATGGCACTTGCATTGTTAATAAGTATATCAATGCCGCCAAAGGTTTTCACCACTTCATCTACCGTTTCCTGTATTTGATCTTCTTTGCGTATATCACATTGCAATGGCAAAGCCTTTACCCCTACTGCTTCTATCTCCTCAGCAGTAGAATAAATAGTTCCTTCCAGTTTAGGATGCGGCTTCGTGGTTTTAGCAGCAATAGCAATGTTTACGCCTTCTTTCGCTAAACGAAAGGCAATAGCTTTTCCAATACCACGGCTACCGCCGGTGATAAGCGCTGTCTTGTTTTTCAGTGTTGTCATTAGTATTCAGGTAATTTTGGTTTGGTCTGTATGATATCATCTATTCGTTGCAACATATCTGGTGTAAGTTTCGGATAAACTTCTAGTGCTTTTAAGTTTTCTTCTAACTGTGGTCGCTTAGTAGCGCCTAAGATAGCTGTGGTCACATTAGGGTTGGCAATGCACCAGGCAATAGCAAGTGTGGCCTGTGTAGTGCCTAGTTCTTTTGCTACTGTTTCTAACTGCCGAACTTTAGATAGCTTATCATCCACCATCCATTGGTTCTTTAGCCAATCAAAACCTTCCAAGGCGAAGCGACTATCCTGGGGAACACCGTTGTTATATTTGCCTGTCAATAACCCTGAGGCCAGCGGACTCCAAATGGTAGTGCCCATACCTACGGTTTTAAAGACCATTCCGTATTCGTTCTCCATTTTATCACGATGAAGCAGATTGTATTGTGGCTGTTCTACCGAGGGACCAATCAGGCCTAATTGTGCCGCTACCCTGTGTGCTTCCATAATCTCTACGCCGCTCCATTCGCTGGTGCCCCAGTACAATATCTTTCCTTGCTGTATGAGTATGTTCATGGTCCATACCACTTCTTCAATAGGTACACTTTTGTCGGGGCGATGACAAAAGAAAAGGTCTAAGTAGTCGAGTTGCAGACGACTTAAGGCTTCGTGGCAGGCTTCGGTGAGATGCTTTCGGCTCAGGCCAGTCTGGTTAGGCTTGTTCTGCTTGCCCCGCCATCCGAAAAATGCCTTGCTACTTACGGTGTACGAGGTGCGATCCCAGTTCTTTTTCTTAAGTACCCTCCCCATTAGCTTTTCGCTTTCTCCACCGGCATACACTTCGGCATTGTCGAAGAAGTTGACGCCACCGTCGTAGGCCAGCCCCATGAGTTCATCTGCCAAAGAATCATCGACCTGCTTGTGAAAGGTGACCCAACTACCATAAGAAAGTACGCTAAGCTGTAAGCCTGTTTTACCCATTCTCCTGTATTCCATACCTGACTGTTTAATTAGGGTTTGAAGTTATTAAGAAATGAAGTAGAATGAACGGAAGAGATAAACGTAACCAAAATAAACTCTGGTTTGCTAGTTGCCAAAGGAGGCTATTTAATATAATAAGGACACGGATTGAGTCGGACTAAATACGGGTGTGGTATAAGGGTGGTATGGAGGAAAGAGGTCAGAAGTCAGAGTTTTGAAGTTTAGTGTTGGTGACTGTTCCTTTTTTTCTTTGCCGTTTCTCGCACTGTTGTCATTCCGACGAAGGAGGAATCTGCGCCAACGTGTTGAAGTATATTTTTTTAAAGTGTTTCTTTTTTTCTTTTCCACTTTTATTCTTGACGAAAAAAAGTGGAGCAAAAAAGCCAAGGACGGCGCAATCGCTCCGCGTGCCCGTCCAGGCCAGCGCACGGGGGAAACAGAATCAAGGGATTGCTAGTGTTTACCGTAGTTAGTGAGCCTTGAAGGTGGTAGTGACTGGAGGGGCTGGTATTGCGCTATCCTTTTCCTACGGCATGGAGCCTCTGGAGATCATGTGCAATAAGGCGCTGGGAAAGATGTTAGGTGGGAGGAGGGTGCTGTTTAACATAATAAAAGGTGCCCTTAGGTGCTACTGCCATGCTTCACAAATGTTTTGACCGTTGCAGGCAATCTCAAAAAACATTTTACGAAATGGCACATCCAAAACAGACTATTCAAATTGGACAATTGCAGCTTGATTTTCTCCTTGATGGAGAAGATACCAATAACGGCATGGTGATGTTTGAATTTATCATTTCGGAAGGTGCAAAAGTGCCTATACCGCACTATCACAAAGAGGTGGATGAGATGATCTATGGTTTAGAAGGGATCACCAGTACCACTGTTGATGGGAAAACAATAGAGATCCGTGCAGGAAACCATTTTTTCATACCCAAAGGCGCTGTGCATCACCACGACAACCGCCATGCGGGAACTGCCAAATCGCTGATCATTCTTACTCCCGCCACTATTGGCCCTGCTTACTTTAAAGAGATGAGTGAATTAATAAAGCCCGGTGTGCCGCCTGATCCGCAAAAAACAACAGAAATTATGCTGCGCCACGGACTTGTTCCAGTAGCATCCAAATAAACTGCCTCCAACATCCGCTTTTTAAAAGCAGTGTGATGCCTATGTTCCGACTATTTATGTTTATTGAATAACAGCTGTGAAGCGACAAAATAGAAGTTTGCTGCTTTTGCAAACTCTCCTGTCGTTTAACGACAATCCTCACACGTGTGGTTGTATTAGGTTAGCTTTACTTACACCCGATAAGTACAATGCGACGTTTTTCTTTAACCATACTCGTTTTAATTTCTCTTCTTAACTGCTTTGGACAGGTTAACACAAACAAAGACAGCTTACCGGCGAATGTCTCAACCGACTTTATCGTTATGTTACTTGGTACAGGCATGCCGCAACCCCTTATGGAACGGTTTGGGCCGAGTATTCTTGTTCAGGTTGGCAGTGAAACATTATTGTTTGATGCGGGACGCGGTTGTTTGCAGCGGCTTCGGCAGCTGAATGTGTCCTACGAAAAATTGATGCGTTGTTCTTAACCCATCTTCATTCAGACCATATTGTAGGCCTGCCTGACCTTTGCCTAACGGGGTGGTTGGTGTCGGATCGGTCAATTCCCTTGAACTTTTACGGACCTGCAGGTACGAACCAAATGATTAGCTACTTACAAAAAGCCTTTGCGTTTGACATCAACATCCGAATAGCTAATAATAAAAAGCTGGCGCAAGGCAGCAAACTTCTAACCAAAGAAATTGAGCAAGGCCTTGTCTACCAAAAAAACGGATCATCACCCCGGCATAACCGCTTTCGGCTATCGCATCGAATATGGTAAACATTCTGTTGTGCTATCCGGTGATACTCGTTATTCTGAAAACTTAATTTCCTTTGCAAAAGGTACAGACCTGTTGGTGCATGAAGTAGTGATTGCGCCGGACACCGTGCGTAAAACAGACCCGAAGTACCCGGTGTATGCCCATCATACCACTGAGGAACAGGCCGCCAAGGTTTTTAATGCGGCAAAGCCGAAACTGGCTGTCTATTTCCATATTGTAAAACCTTTTGGACGAAATGAACCGGAATTGCTAAAGCAGACAAAAGCAAATTATTCTGGGCCAGTAATGATCGGTGAAGATCTAATGAGCTTTTCGATCAGCGATTCGGTGTCTGTAACTACCTGGAAGAACAAATGACTAGTGCGAATAGGTATTTCTATAACAGCGGCAACGGCCTTCCGCCACTCAACTCCTTTCGCCGCCATTCATCCAAGCCTTAACGTTATTTAACAGCTCTTCACGTTGTTTGCGAATATCTTCGTAGTCGAAATTAACGGCTTATGAAGAAATATTTACTTTTTGCAGTGGCAATTATTTGCAGCGCTGCCAGCTTTGCCCAAAAAGGCGCTTTGAAAGGATCGTTACACGACGCCGAAAGCAAGCAAGCCTTACCAGAGGCTACTATCTCGGTGAGTAAATCCAAAGATTCCACGCTGCTTTCATTTACGCTTACTTCAAACAGCGGTTATTTTGAAATAAAAAATATTGATACCGGCGCTTATTACATGCAGGTGTCTTACCTAGGTTTTGAACCCTATACCAAACCATTTCATATTACAGCGGACAACCTGGTAGTTGACCTGGGTAGCATTCATATAAATCGTGCTGCTAAAACCTTGCAAGAGGTGGTAGTAAGCGATAATGCCCCGGTAAAAATCAAAGGCGATACTGTAGAATTTAAAGGCGACGCTTTTAAAAGTGCAAAGCCAAATGCGAACGTAGAAGACATGCTGAAAAAGATTCCGGGCATGCAGGTAGATAAGGATGGCACAGTAAAAGCACAGGGCGAACAGGTGCAGAAAGTATATGTAGACGGTAAGGAGTTTTTTGGCAATGATCCAAAACTAGCGACCAAAAACCTAAGCCAGGATATGGTGGAAAGCATACAGGTTTATGATGATATGAGTGAACAAGCCAAGTTTACCAAAATTGATGATGGCAGTCGCCAGAAAGCGATCAACATTAAACTGAAGAAGGATAAAAAGAATGGTTTGTTTGGTAAGGCTACAGCAGGCTATGGCACCAATGATCGCTATGATGCAAATTTAAGCCTGCACCGTTTCAATGGCAACCAACAAATCTCTTTTATTGGCGCTGCGAATAACGTGAATAAGCAAGGCTTTTCGTTTTCGGATGTGATCACCTCGATGGGTGGCATGGGTGCTATGATGAATGCAGGCGCCAATGGTGGCGGCTCTGGCGGTGGCGGAGGTATGATGGGTGGTGGTGTCCAGATGATCAGTACCCGTGGTGGATCGGGTGGCCTAAGCGCTTTAGGTGTGGGTAGCGGATCAGGTGGCATTAATAAATCTTTATCGGGTGGATTGAACTATCGTGATGTGTGGGGACCAAAGATTGATGCCAGCGGAAGTTTGTTCTATTCCAATACCAATAACAACACAATACAAAGCAGACTGCGTCAAACGTTTTATACCAAAAACCCTCCGTTCATTCAAAACGATTCTACGGCTACTGCTGCTACTGATTCCAGAAGTAACTCGCTGAATAGAAATACACGATTCAACTTTAGAATGGAGTGGCGCATTGATTCGATGAACTCCTTATTGTATTATCCAAGTTTTACCTTACAGCATTCTGATGGTACGAGTTACGATTCGTCTTATATCACTTCTGCTGTAAACAATGGAACTCCTTACCTGGCTCAAACCAGCGTTTACAGGAACAGCAACAAACGTGATGGTTATAATACCAACCAGAACTTATTGCTACGTCACCGTTTTAGTAAAGCAGGCAGAACCATTACGCTTGGTTGGAGCAATGTATTAAACTACAGCGAGGGAGAAGGATTTGCTTACAACCCCGTACGTAACTATAACGCAAATGGCACACTTACCAGGTCTTACCTACAAGACCTGCGCAATACACAATTAGCCAAGGGTCATAATAACATTCTGAGTGCTTCATATACAGAACCGATCGGCAGAAACAAATTGATAGAGTTAAATTATTCGTATACCAACAATCAATCTACTTCTGACCGTAAAGCGTATGATGTAGATCCATCGGGCAAGTATGATGTAATGAATGTGGCGCAAACCAACTTCTTTGAGAACAGCTACATCTATCATCGCTATGGAGCCAACTTCCGCGTGCAACAAAAGAAATACAATTACCAGTTAGGCATCAGTTTACAGAACAGCGAGTTAACAAGCCATAGCATTCGTGCTTACAACAATAAAGACACTGTTAGCAAACAAAGCTTTACTAATTTTTATCCAACAGCAAGCTTTACATACCAGTTCACTCGTAACAAAACACTACGCTTTAATTACAGAGGAAGGGTGAACCAACCAAGCATTTCGCAGTTGCAGGACATTTTGGATAGCAGCAATATTACCCAATTGAAGATTGGTAACCCAGGACTTGCACAGGAGTTTACCAACAGCTTTAATGTGAACTACAACAGCTTCAATTTTATGTCGTTCAAATTCTTTGCGGCTAATTTGAACTTTAGCCAAACGAATAATAAAATTGTGAACAGCATTCAAACCTTTGGCAATGGAACACAACTGACACGTCCGGTGAATATGAATGGGGCCTTTAATTCTTCAGCCTTTGTAACACTCGGCATCCCATTCAAGAACCCGAAATTGAGAGGCAGCAATTTTAATACAAACAGCATTGCTGTGTATAATAGGGATGTTAGTATGTTGAACAATGTAGCTAATCAGACCAACACATTATTGCTATCGCAAACGCTTGGTTTTAACTATTCGTACAAAGAAAAAATGGACATTGCTATTAATGGAAGCATTGCTTATAACAACATCAAGTATAAGTTGACGCAGGTAAGTAACACAGAGTATCTATCCCAAACTTATTCTATAGATGCAACGTATACTTTGCCGAAAGATTTTGTACTCTCCAGTGATGTAGATTATTACATCAACACCGGAAGAGGCGCTGGCTATAACCAGAATATTCCTATGTGGAATGCCTCTGTGTCGAAATTGATCCTGGGCAAAGCGGGTGAGATCAAATTATCGGTAATGGATATTTTGAACCAGAACAAGAGCATCACCCGCAGCAGTGGCGAGAACTATTATGAAGATGTGCGCAGCAATGTGTTACAGCAATACTTCCTGTTATCATTCACCTATAACATCAACAGAATGGCAGGCAAGAATATGAATATACCTCGTTTTATGGAGCGAAGAATGAATAATTTCAGAGTGATGCAATAAAAGAATGTATTAATAAAAAAAACCTCGCAGCTTTTGCGAGGTTTTTTTATTTTATCGAAGTCCTTTCTTCTTAGGAATGTAACTATGAACTACCGTGGAAGAGCCAAACAGTAACACGCCAAAAATAGATCTGAAAGAACGAACTAAATTAAGTGAGGGACGATAATACTCCTCATACATTTTTGCTTGCTGGTGCACCAGCTCTATGTCCTTGTTTTTCACGTTTGGATGTTTTATGATTTTAAAGAATATCAAAATAGAAAATAGTTTTCATAAAACGAAACAATTAAGCTGTTTATTATTATTTTGGCGACCAAATCCACCGCTTATGAAATGTACCAGACCATTAACCCTGTTGTTGCTTGCCTTTAGCCTTTCTGCCCAGTCACAATTTAAGTTGCCTTCTTTAAACCCGGCCAACAATGCTTTTAAAGCAGATATTCAAAAAGTAATTGAAGATTACCCACACCAATTTGCTTCTTTACGCGGTAAGGTGATTGAAAAAAATCCGCAGTCAGTGGAGTATGCCTCGTTGGTAAAGCCACAGGGAGCGCAAGAGAGCTCGATCATGCGTTACAGCTCCAATAAAAAAGAAGTGTATACCTGGCAGGCGGTAATGCTTGCTACGGAAGATTTTGAGACTGCTACCCAAAAATACAAATCCATCTTCAGCCAACTGAAGGGAATGAATGTGAAGTATGTGGTAGATCAATACACGTTGGTAGGCAAATATGAGGCCCCGGAGGAAAGCAAAAAATTTGTAGTGAGTACGCTGACCATTGATGGCCCGCCAAGCCCTTTGCAAAAACTGAAAGTGGAAGTAACCATGCAATTTGAATTTCCGGAGTGGAAAGTAAAGGTGCTGTTGTATGAAAAGGAGAGAGAAGACAATCAACGCGGAGAGGAGAATGATTAATGCGCAAATTGCAGATAAAAAATGTGCAAATGAAGTACTAATTAATTCATTTGCACATTTGCATACCTCTCTACTAATTCATCCGTATCGTTCTATTACCGCCACCAAACTGGCGCATGTTCTCAAACATCTTATCACGTTCTTTATTAAATTCATCCTGCGTTACACGCTTACCTTTTTTGGGTTCCTTAATTGAAGCAAGATTTACCTTAGGCGTTAGCTCTATCGCCTGGAAAAGCGTATGGCCATTATTTATATCCAGTTCTAAAATCAATCCAGGTAACTGTCCCTGGAAATCAGGTCCTGCAGACACGGGAATGTCTTGTGCAAACCAAGCCACTACCACCAAAGTATCTGTGATCATCGTACGTTTCATTTCGCCATTTTCCATTGTTACTTGCGAACGAGTGCCAATGCCTTGAGCAGTAGCCTTCATTACGGAGTGTCCTAAAATGGTTTTTGTTTCGTTGGTCAGTTTCCAGGCTAAACTTTTGATGCTATCTGCCAGCAAAAACGTTTGATCCGTTAATTCGGTTTGGCGTATGCCTCTCTTCTCATCGAAATTGTAATACCAAACATCATCCGCCCCAGCAGAAAGCATACGCACCACAGCGCCGCCATCACCATTTACTTCGGGAATAAATTGATAAAGGGATTGATTGGTGGTTATTTATTGGAAAAGGTTTTAG
>PSMG01000007.1:94361-101762 GCA_040290035.1 Chitinophagaceae bacterium | reverse complement strand
TCCATGTGCATTAGTAGCAAAGATCTTTACTGCAATAGCGAGCAATATTACGCCAAAAAATTTGCGTACTGCAATCAAACCTGCCGGTCCAAGTATCCGCTCCAAAAAACGAAGCGAACGCAATACGATATAAATAAATATAAGATTCAGTAAGATGCCAATGAGTATCGTCGTGTACTCATAGTTTGCTTTAAGCGAGATGATAGTAGTTAGAGTTCCTGAACCAGCAATTAGCGGAAAAGCAATGGGCACAACGGTTGCAGCTCTTATTTCATTTTCGCTTTTAAAGAACTCCATTCCCAGCACCATTTCTAAACCCAAAATAAAGATCACGATAGAACCACCAACTGCAAACGATTTTACATCTAATCCCAATAAGCTTAAAAACGGTTTACCCAGGTAAAGAAAAAGGATCATTAACGCACCGGAAATAATCGTTGCTCTGAATTCATTAATACCGCCCAGTTTTGTTTTTAAAGAAATCAGTACGGGAATGGCGCCAATAATATCAATAATGGCAAATAGGGTGAAGGTTACCGTGAGCAGATCCTTTAAATTGAAATCCATGTCTTTCTTTTTCTAAAATTATTGAAGAAGAGCTGAATGTGTAGGTAATAAATCGCAGAAGTAAAAACCAGTTGTGGATTTAGGCGTCGTAAAACAATCTGATGTATCGTTTTTAGGTGCTGGATATTCTTTGAAAATTATTTCGCCTTTTGTATAAGGTATAGGTTTAGAAAAGATAGGACCGTCAAAAACAAAAGAATGATACTCACCATTTTCGCCGCATACATCCACATTTACAGGAAGATCGTCAATAAAAGATTGGTCGATGATTCTTCCGCAAAAACTTTTGTCTAGAAATTCTGCGTTCACGCAAACAACAATGGCTTTAAAACCTGCAGCTAAAAATTCTTTCATTAGTGAATGACTATCCATCTTCCACAGCGGATAAATGCCTTCCAATCCATCTTTTGCCAACACGCCATCGCGGTAAACTTTTAAATCTTCCAGGAAAATATCGCCATATACAGCATGCGTAAAACCCTGGTGTCTCAGTGCTTGATGCATGCCGCTCAAACCATTTTCATAAACAACCATGTCCGGATTTTCAGGAAGCTCTATTGTGGTCAAGGAAATATTTAAAGAAGCAGCTTGTCTGTCCAATAAAGCCCTGCGTACACCATGCATCGAAATCCGGTCTTGTGCTGTATTAATGGTGGTCACTATTTTTTCTATTGTAATGCCGGATTGAGCCGCTTTGTACAAGCAAAAACTCGAATCTTTCCCGCCACTCCAATTCACAAACGCTTTCATCGAAAAAATTTTTCCAAACAAAAATAAATTAAGAATCAAGCTATTAAGCCATTATTCTGGCAAGCTCAGCAGAAAAGTTTGAAATTTAATTTTGTTTATAAAATAAACCAGTTTACGTTTGTGTCACAATTGCAAATTATGAGAACTTATTTATTGGTGGCTGCTTTATTATTCTCCACTATACTACAAGCCCAGGTGCTGATCAGTGGTACGACCAAAGATAATAAGGGCAATCCAATTAACGGCTTAAGCATTACGTTGAAAGACAGTTACGATGGTGCAACGACTGATTCCACCGGAACGTTTGGATTTAAAACCACGGAGAAAGGCGATCATGTGTTGGTCATTAGCTCTATTGGTTATAAAACCCTTGAGCAGAATATTAAGATTGAGTCGGCGCCTCTAAAGTTTGATTTTGTTTTAAAGGAAGAAATCAATGAACTAAAAGCAGTTGTTATTACTGCTGGTTCGTTTGAAGCAAGCGATAGAAAGAGAGGCACAGTATTAAATTCAATTGACATTGTAACCACTGCAGGACAAAATGCTGATATTACGGCTGCAATTAAAACCTTACCCGGTGCACAGAAAGTAGGAGAGAGTGAAGGTTTGTTTGTGCGTGGTGGCACCGCTGCCGAAACAAGAATCTATATCGATGGTTCCTTGGTAAACAATTTCTTTTATAGCAGTGTACCCAACATTGCACAGCGAGGCCGCTTCTCTCCATTCATTTTTAAAGGAACGGTGTTTAGTGCAGGTGGCTATTCCGCCTTATACGGACAAGCACTTTCTTCAGCATTGATTCTGGAATCCATTGATCTGCCGGAACAGAGTTCTGCTAATCTTGGTGTTTCTCCAATTGGTATTAGCGGTGGCTTGCAAGAATTAGCAAAGAACAAACAATCATCATGGGGTGTGAATTATGGTTACACAAATGTGAAACTTGCCTTTGACGTGTTGAAGCCTTCGGTTGATTATTACCATACACCGGAGTTTCATACAGGTGATGCCAACTTTCGTATCAAAACTTCTAAAACAGGTATGTTGAAATATTATGGTCTGATTGGCGCTAACCATGTCGCCATTCGCACACTAAGCATAGATACCTTGGGTTATAAAGATGCATTTGATTTGAAGAATTTCAACACCTATCAAAACATCAGCTGGAAAGAAAACTTAGGTACTCGTTGGAAAATAAATCTTGGAACTTCTTATACGTATAACAAAGACGATATCAATGGTAGTTTGCAGGATGCACAAAACACAAAAGCTGCCTTATCAGGTTTTGAATACAACAACTTTCAATTAAATCGCAAAGGAAATTACTTCAATGCAAAAGTGGTTTTGGAAAGAAGATTGAGAGGCCTGAGTGCCATTCGTTTTGGTAGCGAGTATAATTACAGTAATGATAACACTGATTATGTTTTAGATAACGGGCAAAAGTTTGGGGGTAATTTGAAAGAAAACCTTACTGCAGGTTTTGCAGAAGCAGACGTATATGTAACCAACGATATTGCTGCTAAATTGGGAACAAGAGCGGAGCATTCTGCACTCATTAATAAAACCAACATTGCACCACGTATTTCGTTATCCTACAAACTTGGTGCTGAAAGCCAGGCATCATTAGCCTATGGTATCTTTTATCAAAACCCTGAAACAAGGTATTTGCCTACTGCTTCAGACTTGACTTTTGCTAAGGCAACGCACTATATTGCGCAGTACCAGAAAGTAACTAACCTAACCACCTTCCGCATAGAAGCCTATTATAAAAAATACGAAGACCTTGTAAAAACAAAGTATAGCGGTAATCGTGAAATAGCCAACAATAATGCAGGTTATGGCGAAGTAAAAGGTTTTGAATTATTCTGGAGAGATAAGAAATCCATTAAAAATTTTGACTACTGGATCTCGTATTCTTACCTCGATACGAAAAGAGATTTCTTAAATTATCCGCAAGCCATTCAGCCAAACTTTGCTTCAAAGCATACAGCGTCATTAGTGTTGAAGAAGTTTATTCCAAATATCAAAACCGGTTTCAATGCTACATACACCTACGCATCACCAAGACCTTATTACAATATTCGGTATGATAATGCTGCCAACAAATTCGCGATCTTCGACAAAGGAGAAACTATTTCTTACAACAGCTTAAGTTTAAGTGCGAACTATCTGCCGAACTTATTTAATAAAGGAGCAAATAAAAACACAGTGTTGGTATTTTCAGTAACCAATGTGTTAGGCAACAATCAGGTATTCGGTTATAAATATTCTTACGACGGCTCTCGCAAAGAAGCGATTGTACCAGCAGTAAAAACCTTTGTATACATAGGTGCCTTTATATCATTCGGTGTGGACAGAACACAAAATGTAATCAACAATAATCTATAATTAATTTTAAACGCTATAAACAAACAATCATGAAAAAGACAGTTTTATTCTTTGCTCTTTCATTGGTAGCAATCACCACATTTGCACAGAGCGAAAAATTTGTAAAAGCAATGGAGCCAAAAGTATTGGCCATTGATACCACCAGAACTCCGGATGCATTAAAAGACCTTTCTGCTGCCTTCGAACGTATTGCCGATGCAGAGAAAACACAATGGTTGCCTTATTACTATGCTGCTTTGGCTCAAGTAAACGTAGGCTATTTCATGATGAACGGTAAGCTGGGTGGTGATGAAAAAGCAATTGATCCCATTGCTGACAAAGCAGAAGCCTTATTAAGCAAAGCAGAGGCATTGACCAAAGACAACTCAGAGATCTATATTGTAAAGAAAATGATTGCTTCTCTTCGCATGATGGTAAATCCAATGGCTCGTTATATGCAATATGGTCCTGTAGCACAAGAAGCATTGGAAACAGCCAAACGCTTAAATCCAAACAACCCACGAGTATATCTGTTAGAAGGCCAGGATAAATATTTTACACCGGAACAATTCGGTGGTAGCAAAGCAGATGCAAGAAAACTATTTGGTGTAGCAATGGATAAATACAACACAGTGCAACTACAAAACAGCATTGATCCACATTGGGGTAAAGGCACAACTGAGTATTTTATCAACCTTGCTAATAAATAATTACTGATAATGTTACAAGGTGTCAAAGCCTTGTAACACTAAAACAAAAACGTATGCAGGAAGAAAATTTCTCGCCAGAAGAAAGTTTGCACCTTATTCAATCTATGATTGATAGAGCAAAAACCAACATCAGCGATAATCGATTTTATTTTTTGTTGTGGGGGTGGTATGTATTCTTTGCTATCTCTACACAGTTTTTATTAAAAGTAGTGTTGCATTACCCGAAACACTATATTGTTTGGTGGGGTGTGAGTCCCGCAGTTTTAGTAACCATTTGGTATGGCAGAAAGCACAGCCGTACATCGCATCGCACCTACGTTGGTGACAGCATGGGCTATTTATGGATGGGCATTGGAATTAGTTTCTTCGTGTTAAGCTTTATCATCTCTAATTTCCAAAAAGAAGGTTCGCTGCCTGCTTACCCATTCTTCATTATGTTTTATGGGTTGGGAACATTTGTGTCTGGGAAAATTCTTCAATTCAAGCCATTGGTCATTGGTGGAATTATCAATTGGCTGCTGGCCTGCGCCTGTATTTTTGTTTCGTACGATTATCAATTGCTACTGGCGGCAGCAGCTATTATTACCAGCTACATTATTCCCGGTCATCTACTTAAAAAACATTCGTAAACTATGGAAGAGAAACAACTATCTGAACAAGAAAGTTTGTTGCTTATTCAACAAATGATCAATACGGCAAAAAAAGAACAAGTAGATGATGGGAAGCGATGGATTGTTTGGGGATGGATGCTATGCTCCGCATCACTGTTTACAGTATTGAATGTACAATTTCACTGGTTTCAAAATATGTTTCTATTTTGGAATGCATTTGGGGTTGTATCACTTGCATGGTTTGCCTACCGCATTTATCTTTTTCTTTTTAAGAAGACTACAAGCAGAGTAAAAACCTATACCGGAGATTTATTCTCCAGGTTGAACGGAGGCTTTTTTATTAGTCTCATATTCATCATTATTTCTATCAACATTGGCGGAACAGTTTTAGACAGTATTGTTCCTGTAAATATTGGCTTTGCGCTGTTAATTAATCTGTATGCATTTTGGATATTGATCTACGGAGCTGCACTCAACTTTAAACCATCGGTTATTGGTGCTTATGTTGCATGGGCATTTGGGCTCGTTGCTTTATTTGCCAATCAATTTACCTACGTTATGTTGCTGCATGCGGCAGCTGTTCTTTGTGGTTACATTATACCTGGACATTTAGCCAACAGAAAGTTTAAAGAACTACATTCAAAAGGAGAGCATTTACGTGTTTAAAGATCTGGACCCCATATTACATTCACAATTACGGCTTGCTGTGATTTCATTGTTGATTACGGTGAAAGAAGCAGAGTTTACTTTCTTAAAAGAAAAGACGGGTGCTACTGCCGGTAACTTAAGCGTTCAGGTGCAAAAGCTGAAAGATGCCGGATACATTGATGTAGTAAAGCAATTCAAAGACAATTACCCGCAAACCATTTGTAAGATAACAGCAAACGGAATTAATGCATTTGAACTTTATGTAAAGACTTTAGAGGAGTACATCAAAAAATAAGGAAGGCTCTTAGAAAAGAGCCCTCGACTTTTAACAATCCGTACTTAAAAATAGTTATCGCTAATAAGTTCTAAAGAGTATGGTTATGGATTGATCAACATAGTATCGATCCAATGAATGTTTTGTAAAACGAAAAGCTATTAGGTAAGAATAATTTAAAAGAAAAAAGCGGATGGTTCTATATAGAGTGTATGAACCACCCGCTGATAAATTTATTGCTTGATCAATTTAGCTGTAGAATGATCGCTGCCATTCGATACTTCAATAATATAAGCACCTGGAGCAATTCTGTTATCAAAGCTCAAAGAAGAAGCATTCAATCCTTTCTGCATAGTCACCTGCGAAGTATAAACTTTTACACCTGCGGTATTGTATAAGTTGATGATGTAGGAACCACTTGCAGTAGCTGTATAATTAAAGTTTAAAGAAGATACAACCGGGTTCTGTGTCAACAACAAGTTGTTTTGTTTGCTATAGCCATTTGCTTTCAACACAATTGTTCTTGAATAAGTGTAAGAACCTGTTTTGTTAATAGCTTTTAAGCGATAATACGTAGTACCACTAAAGCTGGCATCTGTATAGCTGTATGTTTCTGAGCCTTGTTTAGCTGTATTCATCACTATACTAGCTAAAGAGAAGTTAGTACCATCTGTGCTTTTTTCAATCTGGAACTTGTCGCCGTCTTCATTTTCTGCAACAGACCATGCTAATTGTGCTTTTGCATTGACAACACTACCTGTGAAAGAAACAAAATGTATGGGCAATGGCGCTTGATCAGGATAATTGATAGTTACAGTGTATTTGTTAGAACTTAACGGATCGTAACCATTATCCGTTACTTTATAGGTAAATGTTACAGCACCACCGATAAAGCCACCAGCAGGTGTAAAAGTGAAAGTACCATTACTGTTCAATACTAAAGTTCCTCTGGCAGTTGGAGCATCAACTACAGAGAAGGTTAATGTTTCACCCGGATCAGCATCGCTGGCAAGGCTACTTAAATCACCGCTATATGCAGTAGCTTTAACGGCATTGAAAGCTGTATTTGAAGCTGTTGGTGCAGTATTGCAACCGTTACTATAGTGCTGAGAGGCAGAAGTAATAGATAAATCATCAAATACTAAGTACGACTTATTATCATCACCGGCAATAGTTACTCGAATAGTAAAACGTTGTACACCTGTTGACAAAGCCAATGGAGAGAAGAAACTTTGTACTGTAGTAGGAGTGTTTTTATCTAACACAATGGATTGAACAAGAGAAAAATTGCCATTTCTGTCAGTAGTACCTATTTCAATAGTCCTGGAAGATCCGTTTTTGATTTTTTTATTTAAACGATAGTTGAAATAAATGAATGATACCGTTGGCGTTCCACTGATATCCAAATAAGGGGTGCTCAATGTTGAAGTAGCTGTAGAGTTTGTATGAATGCTTGATGAACCTGAAATTACAAATT
>PSMG01000007.1:61845-94317 GCA_040290035.1 Chitinophagaceae bacterium | reverse complement strand
AAGTCAAAGCTGAATAGTTCTCAAAATTTTCTGTAAACTGTGCGTTTGCTTTTACGGTAAAAAGCGCAATTGTCAATAGGGTAAAAATATGTTTCATTTTCTAGGGGTTAATTCAGTCACCCATAAGATTTATATACGTAAATGAACACCCATAAGATTTGGATACGTAAATGAATAAGAATAACAGTAAAGGCGGGAAAATTGTTTTAGGTGAGCCTGTACTGAATTCTTTTAGATTCTTATTAGGTATTTTCTTAAGGATTTTCATAAAATTGGTAAGTGTTATTACTTAATAATGTGGTGCAAAGATAATAGCCGCTTTTATTATGCAAGTATTTTTACGGAAAATTTTTTGGAAAAACCGTATTTTTCGAACCTTAAAATCGGCAAACCTTTACTGGTAAAGGCTTTCAGAACAAGTAAAAAATTTAAAAATTTTAAGGAAAACCCTTAGTTAGGGCGGTGTTATTTTTAATTTTTCTAATGTGAATAGGATGCAAAACTGGTTTGCCGGAGCAAAAGCAATCGTATTTATACGAGTTTAAGCAATAGAATCGTCAATTCGCTCATCTTCCACGTTCTTCAATACTTCAGCAGTGATTTTTCGTAGTGGGTTTTTGTTTCGTTCTTCGTAAGCGTTGCGCTGTTCTATAATGGCAACACACTCAAATACGGCATGCATGAACGAGGTAGCGTCGGCAATGCCTTTTCCGGCAATATCAAACGCAGTTCCATGATCAGGAGAGGTACGTACAAAAGGAAGGCCTGCGGTGTAGTTAACGCCTTCATCAACAGCAATGGTTTTAAAAGGAATCAAACCTTGATCGTGATACATGGCCAATACCGCATCAAACTGCAAATAGCTTCTCCTGGCAAAAAAAGCATCCGCACTATAAGGGCCAAATACCAGCATTTGTTGTTTGGCTTCCTTGATGGCTGGGCGAATAATGCTCTCTTCTTCCTTACCAATCAAACCTTCATCACCGGCATGTGGGTTCAAACCCAGTACAGCAATTTTGGGTTTATCAATCCCGAAATCTTTTTTCAGGCTTTGTTGTAACAATTGAAGTTTGCTAAGAATTGCTTGCTTGCTAATATGTTGTGCTACATCTTTTACAGCTACGTGTTCAGTTACTAAAGCCACTCTTAGGTCAAAAGTATACAAAAGCATTAACACATCATTTGCATTAACTGCATCTTTCAAATAAGGCGTGTGTCCAGTATAGTTAAAATTAGCAGATTGCACATTGCTTTTATGAATAGGAGCAGTAACAATGCCTTCCAGGTGGCCTTTTTTTACCGCCTGCACTGCAGCATGTAATGATTGTACGGCATATTTTCCGCCGGTTTCATTTAATTGACCTGGGTTAATGTCGATCTCTTCTTCCCAACAACTATAAATGTTTACCTGTTTATGATTGACCTTATTAAAGTCCTTAATGATCTGATACGAAAATTTATAATCAGGTAGGGCTTTGCGGTAGAAATTGATCAATTTATTAGAACCGAAAATAACAGGCGTGCATTGTTCTAATATACGATGATCGGCAAATGTTTTAATGATCAGCTCAGTGCCTATGCCATTTATATCACCACAGGTAATGCCAATAATAGGTTTGTGCGTTGTTGTCATAAGAGGCGTAAAAATACAACTATCTAACTATGCTGGTAGTCTGATTTAGTAGCGCATGATTGTAGTTTTAAGTAAAAAATCGAGTAAAAAAACTAGTGTTTTTACTATTGTTTATAAGAGCATTCCATTATACTTTTGGAACTTGAACGATTGGTAAACAAATCCTTTATTCTTTAAGTTGAAAAGCCATTTCTGCTACGCTTTCTCAATCAACTTCCTGCAATAAAGTTGTCTGGAGCCAATTGTTAATCCAAACCTTATCAAAACTACTTTTATGAGAAATCTTCATGTCTCTTTTTGCCTGCTTGTAACGTGGTTATTTTCATACGCTGTTAATGCACAATGTGCTTCTGGGTACGGCTCAGGGCAATTGAACTGGGATAACCTAAGTTATCACTACTACACAACAACCAATGGTGACCCCTACAAAACATATATTACTACATCAATGGCAGAAACGCAGAAGTTTGCTTTTGGCAGAACTTGGGCTCAGTTTGATGTAGGTACAGGAAATTATGCAATTGTAAAAGGTAGCAATAGCACAAACACTTGTGATATTGCCGGTTACACTGGAGATGATGTGCAGTACAAGCCTACTGCGGCAAACCAAAAGATCACTATTACATTTGGCACTGATATCAGCAATGTTTCTTTTGCATTGTATAGCATTGATGCGTCTCAAAAAATTTCGCTAACTGCAAAAAATTCATCAAACACCTCTCAAAATATTACAGCTACTTTTCAGTCATCAACTATTTTAGGCGCTTCCGGCAACGGTGGTACTAATCCAAGCATCATTGCGTCTAGTACTACACTTACCAACAATGCAGATAATAGGGGAACAGCTACAATAAAAATAAGTGGAACGGTGAATCAAATTGTGCTTACGATTGCTATAGTTGGATCAGCACCGGACTTTTGGTTGTCAGATATAAACGCTTGTGTTCCTAACGCTTTCCCAACAAATTATCATCAGCAAACATCTGTTAAACCATTTACCAATCAACCTGATTATTTTATTACAACACCAGATAATAATTCTGCTTACATGGTAGATCCTTCTACGGGTAAGGCTTATCATTTATTTACAGATGCAAGCAATACATACATCAACTCTTTTGCGTACGATCAAAAGAATAAAATTCTTTACTACATAGCGGAGAGCAGCAGTGCAAATGCAAATAACAAGCAGCTAAAAAAGTATGATTTCAATTCAGAGACTATTTCTATTGTGTATTCTGATATTGTGACATCCCTTGGTATTCCCACATTTGATCAGGGTATTCAATCTGCAGGCGCTGCTTTTTATGATGATGCCCTTTACCTTGGTATAGAAGGCGGGTCAGGTAGAAAGTCAATTATTTGGAGAATAGATTTTGATGTTTCCTTAGCTGTTACCAATGTAGCACAGGTTTTTGCGACTCCTGCTTATGTAGGTACTACCTCTTTGCATGATTGGGGCGATTTTATGGTGAAAGACGGAGTGCTGGTAGACTTTAATACAGCTCGCCAGGGAACCTCCACGTTTACTTACCCTAATAGTAGTTTCATTCATTTTGATTTAGTGGGAGGTTCAAGAACAACTTATACTAATCCCAATTCAACTACTGCGTATACAGGTCAGGCTGGTTTGAATTGGAAAGGAGATATGTATGCTATACGTAACGTAATTGAAAAGTACAATATGGATGGTACTAAAGGTACTTCGGTGCCAATCACAGTTGTGCGTGGGCCAGCATGGATAGGTAACGCAGGTGATGCTTCAGAGCCTTTTAAACCTAAAATGGACTTTGGTGATGCACCTTCAAGTTATGATCCATCTACTGGCGATCCAGCTGTGCACGAAATAGATACGACCTTGCGTTTAGGAGCAAATGTTGATAAAGAGTGGGTGACCAGGGGACAAAGCATACTCGCTAATTCTGATAACTACGATGACGGATTATACAGTACGCAAATATTTAGTCCCTCTGCAGGCAACTATTTAAACTATGTTTATGTGTATAACCACACCGGCGCTAACGCTACCGTTTGTGCTTGGTTAGACTATAACGGCAATGGTGTTTTTGATCCTTCAGAAGGTATCTCGGTAACGGTGCCTTCCAGTACAGCTACACAAACTGTAGCGTTGTACTGGCCATCAATTACATCGTCATTAACTAATGGTACTTATACCTATCTGCGTATACGAGTAACCTATGCATCTAATGGAATGACCGTGAATAATCCCACTGGCTATTACAATGCTGGCGAGGTAGAAGACTACCGCATTCCGGTAAATACTTATGCTTTGACAACACAGTTGTTTTCTTTTACCGCTACAAAAACACCAAATAAAAAAGTGAGTGTAAAGTGGAAGGTGGAAGAAGATAATAATACAATGTGCTATCGCCTTCAAAAAAGCTGTAATGGGGTCGACTGGATTACCATTGCAACAAAGCAAAAGACAGGCGGCAATGCACTTCAGGATTATGAAGTGATTGATGCACAGCCCAGATTAAAGAATTATTACCGTTTGCAAATAGTCAATGTAGATGCAAGCACCAAACAGAGCGATGTGCGGGAAGTCAATTTTGATATGATACCCGATGTGGTGATTGCGCCCAATCCTGCTAAGCAGAAAGTCTCCATCATGCTGAGAGCGGAGTCAAGGTCAACCGGATGGGTTAATATTTTAACCATGCAAGGAGTTTTACTTTATAAGCAACAGGTTGCTTTATTACAAGGTGATAACGTAGTCCCTGTAAATATTAGCAGCTTTAGTGCAGGTAATTATTTAATACAAATAATAAAGGACGGCAAAACAACAACGCAAAAATTAATAATAGAATAAAATCCAACTGTCAATATCCATCCAATTATGAAGAAACCTTTATTAATTTTTTCAGGGCTCTTTGTGCTTGTTACGTCTATATGGTTCATTCAAACTAAAAATTCTATTGTTCATCTAATTAAGGAAGTTACAGAACGTGAAAGCGAAGAAGAGGAAGAAAAAGAAAGTGGCGTAGATAAACAATTATCTATGTGGTTTTTGGCAAGGGCCTATCCAGATCCATATTGCTTAGGCAAAAAGTATTTGGAAGGTTGGGAGCAAGCTATTGCTATACGTAATACACAGGAAAATACACGTCTAAGTAATTTAAATGGTGGAAGTTGGCAATCCATTGGCCCAAGTCAAACTATTGGCGGCAGAATTTTATGTATTGCTGTCAACCCAATTAAATCTACCTCAATAATTGTCGGTTCTGCAAGCGGTGGTATGTGGCGTACCTATGATGGCGGAAACAACTGGCAGCCCATTGTTACCCATCAACCTGTTTTAGGTGTTTCATCCGTTGTTTACAATCCTTCCGATACTTCTATAATTTATGCAGGTACCGGCGAGGTCTATCGCGTTGACTCTACGGGAACTACGCCTAATCCTGGTAACACGGGTTTCAATGTTTGGAAAACAAGAGGTACTTATGGTATAGGTATTTTGAAATACGCTGGAGGCGTCTGGACCACTGTACTTAATAAAACAACCGATCAGTTATTTGCTATTCAGACCATAAAAATTGACCCGGCAAACGCCAACATAGTCTACGCATGTGCCACGGATGGTCTTTATAAATCAACAAATGCCGGGGCTAATTGGACAAGAATACTAGATGCTACTTACGTTACCGATGTGGTAATAAATGGTTCGAACATTGTAGCCTCAGTAGGTAATTTAGGAAACACTGTAAAAGGCATTTATAAGAGTACCAATGGCGGTACTAGCTTTACCAAAGTTACAACTGGATTGCCAGCCAGCTTTCAGGGCTTTATCAAGTTTGCATGGCTCTCTGGTAATACTATTTTTGCAACGATTGGGGTGAGTAAAACAGCCACTACCGAAATTTATCGGTCAACTGATTTTGGTAGCACTTGGGCGGGCTTGTCAAGTACCAGTCACACACAGTGGCAATATTGGTGTGCGCATACAGTCGCTATCAACCCATTTAATACAGACCAATTAATTTTTGGAGGTGTAAAAGCATACACCTATACCGTATCCAACACTACAAAATCTAGTGCGCTGTCTGTGCATGATGATATTCATGATATTGAATTCGACCCTGTTAATACAGGTACTGTTTATTTAGCAGGTGATGGCGGTATGTATAAAAGCACAAATAGTGGTACCAGTTGGAATAAAATAAATAATGGACTTGCAGCCACACAATTTTATGCTTCTTTAGGTGTTTCCACAACCAATGCTACCCTGTTTGTAGGCGGTTTGCAGGATAACGGACAGGTGATGTATAATGGCAGTACTTGGACAATGTTAAGTTATGGTGGTGGAGACGGTACTTCTTGCGCTATTGATCCAAGCAACAACAGCAACATACTGGCAAGTAGAGATGCACGGCAAATATTTCGTTCCAGCAACGGCGGAAGTACTGGTAGCGCTGTAACTACCTATTGGGGCTCCAGTGCTGATTCGCGTACAGGTTTTGTAGCGCCTATTGCCTTCAGTGCTTCTAATTCTACCATTGTTTACCAGGGTTCTGACAATTTGCATAAAAGCACTAATAGTGGTGCAAGCTTTAGCAACGATACCTATTCAACAGCTACTAATTATATTGATGCAAAAAATAAAACAGCCATCACATTAGCTGTATCGCCAACTAATCCCAATAAAGTATATGTATCTACTTCAAACTTTGCCCAGTATGATAATGATGTAGATAATTTATATGTAACCGGCACCCCTAATGTTCTTAAAACCACTACCGGTAATACTCCGTTTACCAGTATTATGGGTACAGGTGCTAATACGCTTCCTAATCGGTTTGTTATGGATTTTGCTATCAGTAAAACATACGACGATAGTGTGTTTGCAGCAATTGGTGGATTTGGTACTTCGCATGTGTACGTAACAGGAGATGGGGGAGCAAACTGGAAGCCAGTTGGAACTGGTTTACCCGATGTGCCTTTTAATGCAGTAATGATTGATGCTATTAATCCTCAGGTGCTTTATGCAGCAGGTGACATGGGCATTTATGTTAGCCCTAACCGGGGAGTTACTTGGTACGACTACAACGGGGGCTTATGGGATGCAGTTCAGGTAATGGATATTCAGCCCACGGCTGATGGAAAATTAGTGATTGCTACACATGGTAAAGGTGCTTTCCTGGGCCCTAGGTACACAGCAGGCGTTTTGCCAGTCACTCTTACATCTTTCACTGGCAGAACTGCAGCTAGGCAAAACGAACTGCAATGGTCAGTGAGTGATGAAAGTGCCTTATCTCATTACGAATTAGAACGCAGTAGCGATGGTGGGCTATTTACTCAAATTGCTTCAGTGCAGGCATTCAATCAAAGAGCAGCACATGGGTACAATTATAACGATGCGCTTACGGGTACCTCTTTGTCGGTTACTAAATGGTATTACCGCCTCAAAATAATAAATGCTAACGGCAACTACACATATTCAGGTACCGTTGTGCTCGACCGCCCTGCAGTACAAACCATTCGTATGCTTTCTAATCCTTTTCAAAACAAAATAGAAGTAATAGTAAATACGCATGAATCTGTCTTGCTTAACTTATATGATGCAAGTGGCAAATTAATTCGTCGCAAAGAATATAAAACTACAGCTGGAACAATCGTATGTGCTTTTGATGATGTGAGCACATTATCAGGAGGAGTTTACTTTCTGGAAGCGGTAGTCGACCGAAAACGATTCACTGAAAAATTAATAAAGAACTAAAACTAAAAAGGGTGCACTATGCCCCCTTTT
The DNA here is from genome assembly GCA_040290035.1 of Chitinophagaceae bacterium. Taxonomy (GTDB): domain Bacteria; phylum Bacteroidota; class Bacteroidia; order Chitinophagales; family Chitinophagaceae; genus Flavisolibacter. Next base: position 86,917 of record PSMG01000007.1, on the reverse strand, counting down.
TTAATAATCTTTCTAATCTTAAATAACAAGAAAGGCTTTAAGCACCATGGATATTTGAAAAACACGAGCTTATCCTCTGCTCCATTGCTCATTAAAGATGGTTGGTTGAAAACTTTTTCAAAAGCCCATGTTGCCTGAAATCCATGTTATAGGGTGTTGGAATATTGTTCGACCTACCTCCACTCTGGGTTTTTCAACACAAGGATGAGAATAATCAAAATCATGTGTGATAGCAAAATAGCTACAACGACAACGTTTTGGGTTTTTGAACCTCTTACTTTCTCCTTCTTCCTTTGTCTTTCCAATCTTACCGAAAAGGAACAGCAAAATGACCCTAACTTTGCAGCCATTTTTAAACAAGGATAAGGAGCCCTTATGGCTAATAAGTATAAAGAATTCAAGCACCTCAACCTTCCGGCTATCGAAAAAGAAGTTTTAGAACGCTGGCAACGTGAGGACGCTTTTCAGAAAAGTATTGAAATTCGGGAAGGGGCAAAGCCTTTCGTTTTCTACGAAGGTCCGCCAAGTGCCAATGGTATGCCCGGCATTCACCACGTTATTTCTAGGACGTTGAAGGATCTCGTGTGTCGCTACAAGACTATGCAAGGTTTTAAAGTGCAACGCAAGGGCGGTTGGGATACCCATGGCCTGCCGGTAGAATTGGGTGTAGAGAAAGAGTTGGGCATTACAAAAGAAGATATTGGTAAAAAAATATCAGTGGTTGAGTACAATCAAAAATGCCGTGAGGCAGTATTGCGCTACAAGGACAAGTGGGACGAGCTCACTACCAAAATGGGTTATTGGGTTGATTTGGAACAACCATATATCACCTTCACTAACGAGTACATCGAAAGCCTTTGGTGGTGCCTGAAAGAGCTGTACAATAAAGGACTGCTTTACAAAAGTGTTTCCATTCAGCCTTATTCGCCTGCAGCAGGTACAGGGCTAAGTTCACACGAACTAAACCAGCCCGGCACCTATCGCAACGTGAAGGATACAAGTGTAGTGGCTATGTTCAAGACAAAGGCTAGCGAAGCAGCTCAATTCCTTTTTGATGCTGCAGGCAGCAATGACGTATTTTTCTTGGCTTGGACAACTACACCTTGGACACTACCTTCTAATCTGGGCCTGACTGTTGGCTCAAACATCGATTATGTGCTTGTAAAGACATTCAACCCATATACACACGTTCCTCAAAATGTGATACTTGCCAAAGCCTTGGTAGGCAAGTATTTCAAACCGGAAGGTAAAAATGGGGACTTCGAGAATTACAATGCCGAAGTAAAATTGTTGCCTTGGAAAATCTTAGCAGAGTTCAAAGGACACCAGCTTGAAGGAGTGGAGTATGAGCAATTAATGCCAGCTCCGGCCAATTCATTGGATGCTGTACACGCTATTACTCCGGATGCAAAGCCTTGGCGTATTTTGTTGGGAGACTTCGTTACTACCGAAGATGGTACCGGTATCGTACACACAGCTCCTGCCTTTGGCGCTGACGACTACAAAGTAGGTAAGAAGTACAACATTGGTATTCTCACCCTGGTAGATAGGGAAGGCAAGTTTGTTGACGGTTTGGGTGAGTTCTCGGGCCGCTATATAAAAGATTACAAAAGCGATGCAGGATATGTGGATGTAAACGTCGACATCTCTGTTAAGCTTAAAAAAGAGAACAGAGCTTTTAAGGTAGAAAAATACGAACACAGTTACCCGCACTGTTGGCGTACCGATAAACCGGTCGTGTATTATCCGTTAGATGCCTGGTTCATCAAAACCACAGCAGTTCGTGATAGAATGGTGGAGCTGAACAAAACCATCAATTGGAAACCCGAAAGTACTGGTATTGGCCGCTTTGGCAACTGGCTGGAGAATATGGTAGACTGGAACCTAAGCCGAAGCCGCTATTGGGGTACGCCTTTACCCATTTGGAGAAGTGAAGATGGTGAAGAGAAATGTATTGGTTCTATCGAGGAGCTAAAGGCTGAGATCCGTAAAGCAAGCGAAGTATTAGGTGGTGATGTAAACAAACATTACCTGCACGATGGCATCTTGGATTTACATAAACCGTATGTAGATGAAGTAGTGCTGGTGTCCGATAGCTGTAAGCCCATGCACCGCGAACCTGACCTGATCGACGTATGGTTCGACAGCGGTGCCATGCCTTACGCACAGTGGCACTTCCCATTTGAGAATAAAGAAACGTTCAAAGAAAACTTCCCTGCAGATTTCATCGCAGAAGGAGTTGACCAAACCCGTGGTTGGTTCTACACCCTGCATGCCTTAGCGTTAATGTTGTTTGATAGTGTTGCCTATAAAACCTGTGTATCAAACGGTTTGGTGTTAGATAAGAATGGCAACAAAATGAGTAAGCGTCTGGGTAATGTAGTAGATCCATTCCAAACCATCAACCAGTTTGGCGCCGATGCTACCCGTTGGTACCTGATTACTAACGCATCTCCCTGGGATAATTTAAAGTTCGACTTGGAAGGGATCAAAGAAGTGCAGCGTAAGTTCTTTGGTACCTTATATAATACCTATCAATTCTTTGCGCTGTATGCAAATGTGGATGGCTTCACGTTTAAAGAAGCTTATATCCCTGTTACTGAGCGGCCGGAGATTGATCGTTGGATTCTTTCTTCCTTACAAACGCTCATCAAAAAAGTTACCGCAGCTTTTGATGAATATGAACCAACTCAGGCGGGCCGCCTTATTGAAGACTTTGTGGATGAACAGCTCAGCAATTGGTATGTTCGCCTATGTCGTCGTCGTTTCTGGAAGGGGGAATATGAGGGAGATAAAATAGCAGCTTTCCAAACATTGTATGAATGTTTGGAAACAGTTGTTCGACTGATGGCGCCTATATCACCTTTCTTTAGTGATGAGTTGTTTATCAATCTAAACGATGTAACTGGCAAGCATGATCAGACCTCGGTTCACCATATTTTATTCCCAACGGCTAAAGAAGAGTTGATCGATGTGCTGCTAGAAGAAAGGATGAACTTGGCGCAGGATGCCTCATCGCTTGTCTTATCGCTCCGTAAAAAGGTAAATATTAAGGTACGGCAGCCATTGCAAAAAGTGCTGATTCCGGTTCTTAACCCTTCCATGGAGCAGCAATTGCGTCGCGTGGAAGATTTGCTCAAAGCAGAAGTGAACGTGAAAGAGATTGAGTATCTCAACGATACCGAAGGATTCATTAAAAAGAAGATAAAGCCAAACTTTCAGGCATTGGGCAAAAAAATGGGACCGAAAATGAAAGCGGTAAGTACGGCACTTTCAGAATTTTCCCAACATGAAATTTCGTTATTTGAAAAAGAAGGCAGATATTCATTGCCAATTGGCGAAAACGACTATGTCGAATTGTCGTTAAGCGAAGTAGAGATTACCAGTGAGGATATACCCGGATGGACTGTTGCCAGCAAAGGCCCCTTAACCGTAGCATTAGATATCACCATTACATCTGAGCTTGTTCAGGAAGGCGATGCACGAGAATTCGTCAATCGCATCCAGAAAATTCGCAAAGACAGCGGATTTGAGCTTACAGATCGTATTGACGTGTTTGTTAATGCTACAGATGGCATAGCCCAATCTCTTGCTAAGTTTAATGACTATATTTGCGCCGAAATTCTGGCAGACAAGCTGGAAATAACTAATTCAGTTGAAGGCGACACAGAGATAGAGGTTAACGATAACCCGTTGAAGGTCACCGTATTAAAAAAGGGGTAACACCGTATGGCGACAAAAAAACCAGTAAAAAAAGCAGCTAAGCCAGCTAAGAAGGCTGTAGCAAAAAATGCTGCGCCAAAAAAAGCAGCCAAACCTGCACCTAAAAAGGCTGTAGCTAAAAAGTCTGCTCCTGCAAAAAAAGCAGTAGCTAAGAAATCAGCGCCTGCTCCCAAAAAGGCAGTTAAAAAAGCAGCCCCTAAACCAGCACCAAAGAAAGCTCCGGCTAAAAAGATAGCACCTGTTGCTACAAAGCCAGTAGCTGTTTCCAAAAAAGCTGCCCCTTCTGTAAAGAAAGTAGTGCCTACTATGGCTAAAAAAGCTATGCCTGCAAAGCCAGTTTCAAAAGCTGCTGCTCAGCCTGTTAAAAAGCCAAGTGTCACCGCCCCTGCACATGAGCAAGTGAAAACAAACATTAAACCTATTGTAAAACCCCAACCAGTGAAAAAAGAAGAGCCGAAGCCGAAGAAAGTGGTGATCCCTAAAACCTCTACGACTAGTTCTATCAAATACGAACCTGACTTTACTAAATCAGTATTGGATAAAAATGGCAATAGAATAGACAATGCACCTAACACGCCGAGCATGCGTTATTCCGATGCCGAACTAGCTGAGTTTAGAGATTTGATCAACAGAAAGTTGGATGCTGCTAAGCGGGAATTAGCTTATCTGCAGGGGTTGATTACACGTAAAGATGAAAGTGGTGATTTAGATGAAGGTCGTTATATGACCATGGAAGATGGCAGTATGAGTATGGAACGTGAGCAATTGAGCCAGATGGCCAGCCGCCAGATTCAATTCATCGATCACTTGGAAAAGGCGATCATGCGCATTGAGAATAAAACATATGGTATCTGCCGTGTGACGGGTAAGTTGATTGATAAAGCTCGTTTGCGTGCTGTACCACATGCTACATTGAGCATCGAAGCAAAACAAATGATGAACAAATAAATTCTTGAATAGTTAACTGTGCGAGGTAACAAGCGTTATGAAATTTAAGCTGTCTGCACAAAGGCAGCTTTTTTCTTTTTCCCCATAAGCATCTCTCACCATTGACCACTGACATTCACTATATGACAGTAAGTTTTAGTTACGATAAAAAGAAAGTGCTTCAGGCATTGCGTTATCACTTCCTAAGCAAGAAGGAAATAAGGTTAATGATCATCTTGGTTAATGTATTTGCATTTATCAGTGCAACTTTATTTTACATGAAGAAGATTTTGCCTTTTGCTTTTTTATTTTCTTCTTTTCTATGGATTATCCTGATGATCTCTTTTTGGTTTGTATTGCCGGGATTAGTGTATAGACGGTCTGCTACTTTTTTAGACCATTTTACTATGCATTTTGAAGGTGATTATTTTTCTGTGGGCAATGAAAGAGGCTCTCGTAAATGGAACTGGACATCTGTGAGCAACTTTTTAGAAACGCCTTATTTCTTCTATTTATACTTCGATACACGATCCTTTTTCTTAGTTCCGAAGGATGCGTTTTCTAATGGCGATGAGGTATTTGAAATGCGCCACTTACTGCAAGAAAAAGTAAAGAAGAATTGAATAAAAAAATGTTTCCATGTAAACTGTAACTTATAGCGGTTACAATTCTTTCTCCATCACGTAATGCGGAATAGTAATCTCGGTAAATTCACTTCCTTTTCGGCGATACCCCATCTTTTCATAAAAACCTACTGCATTTTTGCGGGCATGCAAGGTTATTCTTTTATAACCTCTATCTCTTGCCAGGTTTTCGGCAAATTGCATGAGCGCACGTCCCATTCCTTTTCCCTGTAACGGGTTTAACACAGCCATTTGCCGAAGTCGAACCGTTTGTGGATCTTCTTCAACCAGCATACAACAGCCAGTGATTTCGCCGTCTTCAAACGAACCGATCAGCAGGTTGTTTTTTTCTTTCTGTAGTTCATCATCTGTAAAATGTAAGCCCAATGGTTTACGCAATACATCATTGCGCAGCTTTACCATTTTATCATAGTCAGCCGTTCCGTGATCAATAATTTTCAATGCCATTCGTTAATCGGTTGAAGGAGTTCAAGTTACAAATATCTCGATGATGTACAATCAGGTGTAACATTTTTTCTATAAAATGAAGCGTGTTGAAAAGGGGATAAAGTTTTTTGTTAGAATTCAAAACCTTCTATTTTTGCACCACTATAACCAAACTTTTACAAAATGTCAGACATCGCAGCAAGAGTAAAAAAGATCATTGTTGACAAATTAGGTGTAGATGAATCAGAAGTAACCAATGAAGCTTCTTTCACGAACGATTTAGGCGCTGATTCATTAGATACAGTTGAATTGATCATGGAATTCGAAAAAGAATTCAACATTTCCATCCCTGATGAACAAGCTGAAACCATTACTACCGTTGGACAAGCTGTTTCTTATTTAGAAGAGCACGCCAAGTAATTTTTTATACCACCTCCACTAATCGGAATTAAGAGATCATCCCGCCTTTGGGCTGAATACAGCAAAGCCGGGATGATCTTTGCACAAATATATCTGCAGGCTATATGAGTTTAAAACGAGTTGTCGTAACAGGTATAGGCGCATTAACGCCAATTGGAAATTCACTTGCTGAATATTGGGATAATTTGCGCAATGGCGTAAGTGGTTGCGACTTCATTACACTATTTGATGCATCTAAGTTCAAAACTCGTTTTGCATGCGAAGTAAAAAGCTTCGATCCCGCCGCACATTTGGATAAAAAAGAAGCCCGCAAGGTGGATCGTTTTACGCAACTCGCTATCGTTGCCAGCGACCAGGCCGTAGCTGATGCTGGCATTAATGAAAACAATGTAAACCTCGATAGAGTAGGCGTTGTTTTTGCCAGCGGCATTGGTGGTTTGATTACGTTTCAGGAAGAAGTGATCAATTTCTCGAAAGGTGATGGAACACCACGCTTCAATCCTTTCTTTATTCCAAAAATGATCTTGGATATTGCAGCTGGTCACATCTCTATGCGTCACAATTTTCGTGGCCCAAACTTCGCTGTAGTAAGTGCTTGCGCATCGTCTACCAATGCTATGATGGAGGGGTTTAACTTAATTCGTTTGGGCAAAGCCGATATTATTTTAACAGGTGGTGCTGAAGCTGTGGTAAGTGAAGCTGGTGTAGGTGGATTCAATGCAATGAAAGCATTAAGTGAACGAAATGACGATCCTAAAACTGCCTCTCGTCCCTACGACAAAGACCGTGATGGCTTTGTAATGGGTGAGGGCTCAGGTGCTATTATACTGGAAGATTTAGATCATGCATTGGCACGTGGAGCAAAAATATACTGCGAATTAGTTGGTGCTGGTGCTACTGCAGATGCACATCATATTACGGCTCCGCATCCGGAAGGTTTAGGTGCAAAAAATGTAATGCTGCAAGCATTGGATGATGCAGGAATGAAACCAGAAGACATCGACTACATCAATACACATGGAACATCAACGCCGCTTGGTGATATTGCCGAAGTAAAAGCAATCGTTGATGTATTTGGTGAACACGCCAAAAGTTTAAATATCTCTTCTACCAAATCAATGACAGGACATTGCCTTGGTGCGGCCGGTGCAGTAGAAGCTATTGCGTGCATCATGGCGGTACAAAATGATGTGGTGCCTCCAACCATTAATCATTTTACAGATGATCCTGAATTAGACCTTGGCTTAAACTTCACTTTCTGGAAGGCACAAAACCGTACTGTGAATGCTGCGTTGAGCAACACATTTGGTTTTGGCGGACATAACGCTTGTGTTATCTTTAAGAAATATTCTTCTTAAACACAAAACACGTGTAGTGTCGGTGAAATTCTGGAATCCTTTTAAACATACATCCGGCTCTGCTTTCAAGAAACAACTAAGAGCAATGCTTGGTTATTCGCCAGGTAATCTCGCTTTATACAAAACTGCACTTACGCATCGCTCCATCAAAGACACAATTGATGAAAACAATGAACGATTAGAGTATTTAGGGGATGCCATTTTAAGTGCACTAGTTGCCGATTACTTATTCAAACGTTATCCTTATAAAGAAGAAGGCTTTCTAACAGAAATGCGGAGCAAAATGGTGAATCGGGCACAGCTCAATGATATTGCCATTAAAATGGGCTTGAAGAAAATTACGCTGTATAATAAGTCTGATGCATCATTGAAAACAAGTCAAATTTTCGGCAACACATTAGAGGCATTGGTGGGTGCTATTTATCTGGATAAAGGTTATAAAAAAACGAGTAAGTGGGTTAGCAACCGCATTATTATGCCGCACATGTTTGTAGATGATTTGGAAGTGTTAGAGATAAATCAAAAAAATAAACTTTACGGTTGGGCCAATAAAAACGGAAAGTTTTTAGAGTTTGAAACCTTAAATGAGCAAATAGAAAATGGTCGTCGCTTGTTTACCGTGGCTGCCGTTGTCAACGGAAAAGTAATAGCTGAAGGGAAAGCTTTTAATAAAAAAGATGCATCCCAAATTGCAGCACAAATTGCGGTGGAAAAATTAGGGATCGGCAAGGAATAGTTATTGCTTATAAATGATTTTATAAACTACTCCTTTCATTATCATCAATTACAAATAAGAACTGTCTCAAGCGACCTGCAGGAATATAATCTCAGTGCAGTCATTCAAAACACTAATTTGTAAGGATGTTCTTAGAACCCATTTAGTTTGCTTTAGCGGGGCTATCGTAGAATCAAGCTTTTTACTTTAGCAGAATTACGTAGTTGGTATTAAAAAAATAATGCATTTTAAGGCCCTATGGCGATAATAGGTACATAAAAAACTTGGTCAATTATGTATTAATTATCAGAATACTAAGTTCAAAAAGACACTCTTTTCGTAAATTTTTTCTAAGAAATTCGTAAAAACACTTGGGAAAAAAAACTGCATTATAATTTTGCATTCGTTCTGATAAGCAGAATCCCTTAGAAAACATTAATCAGTTTATTTAGATATACTAAAGAAAACAATAAGCAATCCGTATAATGAAACACGTTTACTTAACTGTTGTTAGTATTCTATTCTTCATTCTCTCTTTTGCAGCACCAACCAACACAGTTGTTATAAATAATGGTTCATGGAACCAGCAATCAACCTGGAGTTTAGGTCGCCAGCCCGTTGATGGTGATACTGTAATTGTTCCGGTAAACACAACTTTAGTTATCAATAACCATGTAAAGGCACCGAGCTCAAATTTTTATTTTAAAGTTTACGGAACGTTGAAGTTCCAGGTTGGGAAACTCGATATAGGGGAAAATAGTGTGATTATTTTAATGAATGGTGGTAAGATCATTTCGGTACATGGGAACAATTCTGAGTACATCAAAATAGGCGGTCAAAAAAAATATAGTGGCCAAGACGGCACGATTAACGGCCCGGCTGTAGCTAATAGCCATACTGGTGTTTCACCGGCAGGCTTCTCAGAGTTAGGTTCTATCTCACTGCCTGTAACATTTTTGGGTTTTAACGTTGCCCGTGCAGGAAACGACGTATTGGTGCAATGGTCTACTGCGCAAGAAATCAATTCATCGAAGTTCGAGGTGGAAAGAAGCGAAGACGGAGCTAATTGGAACTCTGTTAGTACAGTAACGGCTGCTGGAAATTCTTCATCCATTCAGACTTATTCTTTTACTGATAGAAACGTATTGTCAAAAACAACTTATTACAGAATTAAGCAAGTGGATATCGATGGTCGTTTTATTTACACCGCTATCAGATCCATTAAAAACACAACAAGTAACAACGAAGTGAAAGTAGCTGCTGTTGCACAAAACAAAATCGTGTTGCAATTCAACCAACAAATAAAATCAGCAGTTTCAGTGAGAATTATTTCCTTAAGCGGACAAATACTTGCGCAGCAAAATTTGGTTCAGCCCGTAGGTCAGGTATTGATCAATACAAATAACTTAAAAGGAAATTACATCGTATCTGTTACCAATGGCCAAGATGTAAACAGCAATACACAAATCCTTTTCTAAAAAGTCTTTAGCATTAAGGAAAGCTCTTGGTTTTTATCAGGAGCTTTTTTATTTTCTTTCCTGGCACAATTCAATCAAAACACTATTGGTGCTTTTTGGATGAAGAAAACAAACCAGCTTGTTATCAGCTCCGTTTTTAGGTTGTTCGCTTAGCAAAATGAAACCCTGGCTCTTCAGCCGTTCCATTTCGGCCAAAATATCCCCTACCTCAAAAGCAATATGATGGATGCCTTCGCCTTTCTTATCAACAAATTTTTGAATAACCCCATCCTCGGTAGTGGACTCTAAAAGTTCAATTTTGGTGTCACCTTTTTGGAAAAATGCCGTATTTACGTTTTCAGAAGCCACGTTTTCAGTTTTATAGCAGTCTGTATTTAGGAGATTTTCGAATAGCGGAACGGATTCTGAGAGCGATTTTACGGCAATGCCAATATGTTCAACTTTAAGCATGGTTGTTTGTTTACGAATAAGGTAAAATTATGGAACCAGCCTGTTTATTTAAGACATAAATAGCTTTTATTGAGGTAAATTTGTAGACTGAAACGAAAACGACAGAAATTATTATGTTGCAACTTCCTATTTATTTAGATCATAACGCTACTACCCCTTGCGATCCAAGAGTGGTAGAGGCTATGTTACCATATTTTACGCAGAATTTCGGTAATGCTGCTAGCCGTAACCATCCATTTGGCTGGCAGGCAGAAGAAGCTGTGGATTATGCCCGTGAGCAGGTGGCTAAATTAATTGGTGCTGATTCGAAAGAAATCATTTTTACTTCCGGAGCTACAGAGGCAGATAACCTTGCCATTAAGGGCGTTTTTGAGATGTATGCTTCAAAAGGCAACCACATCATCACCTGCAATATTGAGCATAAGGCTGTCTTAGATACTTGCAAGCACTTGGAAAAAGAAGGTGCTGAAGTAACTTATCTGCAGGTTAATCCTGATGGTTTGGTTACCCCTGAGCAGGTGGAAGCGGCTATTAAGCCAAATACTATTCTAATTGCGTTGATGTACGGTAATAACGAAATTGGTACAGTAATGCCGATTCGTGAAATAGGCGCCATTGCAAAAAAGCATGGTGTTTTATTGTTTACTGATGCCACTCAGGCTGTAGGTAAAATTCCGGTAGATGTTAAGGCCGATAATATTGACCTTTTAGCAATGACTGCACATAAAATGTATGGTCCAAAAGGCATAGGTGCTTTATATGTTCGCCGTAAAAATCCACGTGTGAAAGTGACTGCGCAAATGGATGGCGGCGGTCATGAAAGAGGCATGCGCAGTGGTACGTTGAACGTTCCCGGTATTGTTGGTTTTGGTAAGGCGTGTGAATTATGCATTGCTGAAATGCAGCAAGATGCAGAACGCTTAAGCAAGCTGCGTGATAAATTAGAAAACGCATTGCTTGCTTTAGAAGAAGCGTATGTGAACGGTAGCAAAGAACACCGTTTGCCGCATGTTACCAACATTTCTTTCAAACATGTGGAAGGTGAGGGCTTGTTGATGGGCTTTAATAAAGAGATTGCCTTGTCATCAGGCTCTGCTTGTACCTCAGCTTCATTAGAACCTTCTTATGTATTGAAAGCTTTAGGTTTAGGCGATGATTTGGCACATAGTTCGCTCCGTTTTGGTTTGGGCAGATATACTACAGAAGAGCAGATTGATTACACCATTGAAGCAGTTACCAGAACGGTAAATAAGCTTCGTGAAATGAGTCCGCTTTGGGAAATGTATAAAGAAGGAATGGATTTGAATTCAATTGAGTGGGCAGCACATTAATTATAAACTAACGAAAACTAAATAATCATGGCATATTCAGATAAAGTTTTAGATCATTACAACAATCCAAAGAACGTAGGTACTTTGGATAAAAGTAAAAATACAGTGGGCACAGGCCTGGTAGGTGCTCCTGAGTGCGGCGATGTAATGCGCCTGCAAATTGAAGTGGATGATCAAACCGGTGTAATCAAAGATGCTAAATTTAAAACCTTTGGTTGCGGTTCTGCTATTGCTTCTTCTTCTTTAGCTACGGAGTGGTTGAAGGGAAAAACAATCGATGAAGCAGTCAAGATCGATAACATGGAAATTGTTGAAGAATTAAATCTCCCGCCTGTAAAAATTCACTGTTCTGTATTAGCTGAGGATGCCATCAAAGCAGCCATCAACGATTACAGAAAGAAAAACGGTTTGGAAGAATTAAAGTTTGAAGAAAGCGTTGTTCGTTAATTAAAGAGTTATGGTTGCAACAGATAATGCAATTACAGTAAGTGAAAAAGCAAAGAAGAAAATTGCGCAATTGATGCAGGATGCCGGCATCGCTGGTGATACTTCTTATTTTTTGCGTGTTAGTGTTGTAGGTGGTGGCTGTTCTGGCTTGAGTTACAAATTAGATTTTGATAACGAGACAAAGCCAACGGATCAGGTTTTTGAAGACAATGGTGTGAAGATCGTTACTGACCTGAAAAGCTTTTTGTACCTCGTAAATACCGAGCTAGATTTTTCTGATGGTTTGAATGGTAAAGGATTTTATTTTCAAAATCCAAATGCCAGCAGAACATGTGGATGCGGCGAAAGCTTTGCTGTATAAGGCTCAAAACTTAAATAAGTTGAAAGAGATAAAGAGGCCTTCTTTATCTCTTTTTTTATTGTACCAAACAACATTGCTACTATGAAGCACTTGTTGCGTCGCACACTTGTACGTTCAGTAATTTTATTGGGCAATGTTCAATAGCATTCCAACAGATGAACGGAGCGTCGCAAGGAACGAAGGATCGGAGTTAGTTGGATGACCTCATAAATTTTTCTCAATTCGCCAGTTGAATATATAAATAGCTGTTGCTTATTTCGTTTTCGCTATTTTGCGTTTTAAATTTTACATTTTCCTTTATGTGGTCTATTTGTAAAAAGGAATTAGCACAGTTTTTCAGTAGTCTCACCGGTTATATTGCCATTGTTGTTTTTCTGCTTGCCAATGGTTTGATGTTGTTTGTTTTCAAAAACAATATTTTAGATTATGGCTATGCTACCCTCGAAAAATATTTCTCACTCGCTCCCTGGATCTTGATTTTTTTAGTGCCTGCTATTACCATGCGCAGCTTTGCTGATGAATACAAGAGCGGCACGTTTGAAATATTGAGAACCCGTCCTTTAAGTAATTGGCAAATTGTTTCAGGAAAATTTTTCGGCTGCTTAGTAGTAGCTGTAGTTGCATTAATTCTAACCATTATTTATTATTTAACGGTAAATCATTTGGCGGCAACTACAGGCATTGATGCCGGGGCTGCTGCTGGTTCTTATATCGGGCTACTTTTTTTGACAGCTGTATTTACAGCCATTGGTACTTGTGTGAGCAGTTTTACGATAAATGCAGTGGTATCATTTATTATTAGTTTGATTGTTTGCATATTGTTGTATTACGGTTTTACCGCTATTAGTCAATTACCTGCTTTGCAAAATGGCGCTGATTATTACATTGGCATGTTGGGCATCGATTTTCATTACCAAAGCATTAGTCGTGGCGTGTTGGATACAAGAGACATCATTTATTTTCTAAGTCTTATCATTTTCATTTTATTCATTACTAAACAAAACTTGCAGAAGCGCTAAGATGAAAAAAACGTCTAAACAATTAGGTTTTGTTGTTTTGCTGCTGACATTCGTGGCAGTGAATTTTATTGCTGTAAGCTGGCACAAACGTTTTGACCTCACGCAAGAAAAAAGATATTCGCTTTCTGCTGCTACCAAAGATTTGCTGTATGGTTTGAATGATCAACTGACCATTTATGTTTTTTTAAAAGGAGATTTACCTGCAGACTTCAGGAGATTAAGTAATGCAACGGAAGATTTTGTTCGCACTTTAAGAGAAACCAATTCATCAAAAGTTCGCTATAAATTCATCAATCCAGATGACGAAGTAATTAGCGGAAAGACCTGGGGCGACTCATTAAAAGCAATGGGCATACTGCCAATCAATTTATCGGTTCAGGTCAAATCGGGCCAAGAGTTTAAGTATGCTTACCCGGCGGCTTTGATTAATTACAAAGGCCAGGCTATATCGTTTTATTTAGTAGAAAAACAACAGCGGGCTTCTTCAATGATCGAGATAAATAATGCAGAGGCTTTGTTGGAGTATCGATTTGCAAAGAATATTAGTCAATTAATAAATAATCAAAAACAACTTATTGGCTATGCTGTAGGCAATGGCGAGCCAACTGATGCAACTGCATTTGCATTGCGTTATGCCATTGATCCGGAAAGTGTACCTAAGGATATTATTAACCCAACTTATTTTGATGTAGCTGCGAAGAGCAATTATGCACTAGGCTTATTTAATCTGAAAGATCAAAAAGCTATTCCGGATACGTTTAAGGCTATGTTGATTACAAAACCAACAGAACCTTTCACAGAAGATGAAAAATTAAAATTGGATCAGTATATCATGCGTGGAGGTAAGGTGCTTTGGTTTTTAGATGTCTTGCATGCAGAACAAGATAGCCTAAGTTATAAATCACAACTTATTGCTTACAATCGAAATTTAAACATACAGGACTTGTTGTTTAGCTATGGTGTTCGAATTAATCCCGATTTGATAATGGATCTGCAATGCGATTATTTGCCTTTTGCAGTTGGCGGCACACCACAACAACCACAATATGAATTTCTGAAATGGAATTATTATCCTTTGTTTGAGTCGAGAAATAATCATCCTATCAATAAAAATTTAGGGTTAGTAGCCGGTAAATTTGTAAACTCGATTGACACCATTGAAACAGCAGGCTTAAGGAAAACTTATTTATTGCAAAGCTCTAATAACTCAAGAACCATTAGTACACCTGTCTTAATCAGTCCTAATGAAAATAGAAATGCTCCTGAAGATGCGCTATTTAAAAAGACAGGTATTCCTGCAGGAGTAATTGTGGAAGGTAAATTTACTTCATTTTATAAAAACAGGATTGGCCGTGCTACTATTGATAGCTTACAAGCATTGGGCGGTTATCGTGAAGAATCGATGCCTAATAAAATGATTGTTGTTGCAGATGGTGATATTTTATTGAATCAAGTTTCTTCTCGTTTAGGCCCTTTACCAATGGGAATGAATTTATTCACTTTGGGATCTCAATATGAATACCAGTTTGCAAATCGTGATTTTTTGTTGAACTGTTTGGAATATTTAACCAGCAGCAATACCATTGCCGAAAGTCGTAATAAGGAAATCGTTCTGCGTTTATTAGACAACAAAAAAGTGGAAGCAGAAAAATCACAATGGCAATTGATCAACATTGCATTACCTATTGCTTTTATTATTCTATTCGGCGTTATTTACCAGCAAGGCAGAAAGCGTAAGTACGCAAGTGCCTAAATCAAGAGCATTATCTTTATAGCTTAAACGACAGAAGAGTAATCATGGCTGATCAGATTGGGTATTTAGTTTTTGGTATAGTGCTGTTGATTGCAATTGCTTTGGACCTCGGTCTGTTAAGCAAGCGATCTACAGAAATAGGTATTAAAAAGGCCTTCTTTCAAACCATTTTTTGGGTATTGTTGGCTATTGCCTTCTTTGGCTTTTTATGGTGGTACGAAAGCCAGCAAATTGCTTTGGAATACTTAAGTGCCTACCTAATGGAATGGAGCTTAAGTATCGACAACATTTTTGTGTTCATTCTCATTTTTTCCTTTTTCAAGATCAGGTCTGATCATGTAGCCAGGGGATTACTCTTTGGTATTTTAATGGCCATCATCTTCCGGATTATTTTTATCACCGTTGGTGTTGTGTTGGTGGAAAATTTCAGAGCGATTCTTTATGTATTTGGTGCTATTCTATTGTACACAGGGATAAAAATTTTTACAATTAAAGAAAGCCACGAGTATGATCCATTAAAGAATCCTGTTTACAAATTGATCAACCGTTTCTTTCCAATCATTCACCAGGATGTAAGTGGGAAAATTTCTGTTGTAAAAGACGGCAAACGTTTTTATACGCACATGTTTGTCGTAGTTGTTTTGTTAGCTACGACTGATATTGTTTTTGCATTGGATAGTATTCCAGCGGTATTTGCTATTTCGCAGGAACGATTAGTCATTTACACCAGTAATATTTTCGCGGTGCTGGGTTTGCGATCGTTGTTTTTTTTACTAAAAGGCGCTGTAGATAAATTCAATTTTTTGCAACAGGGTATTGCTATTGTCCTCATATTTATTGGCCTGAAGATGTTGGCAGAAGTTTTTCACATCAAAGTGCCTATTACAATTTCGCTGTTGGTGATTGTTGTTTGCATTGGGGGATCGATTTTGTATTCATTAGATCAAATTAGAAAAAAGGATCGTAAGTAAAACGTGTATTCAATCCATAAGATACAACAAGTAATTAATGGAAACTTTTTGCAGCAAATGCAAGAGGATTTTATAAAGTATTTAGTATACGACAGCCGGAATATTTCTTTCCCCAAAACTTCTTTGTTTTTTGCGTTGAAAACGTCGCATAGAGATGGACATCAATTTATAGGCGATGCTTACAAAAAAGGTATTCGTAATTTTGTTGTTTCAGAAAGCATTGATACAAATAAATTGACTGATTGCAATATTATTCTTGTTGCGGATACGCTAAACGCATTACAATCTTTAGCCAGCTATCATCGTTCACAATTTTCCATACCAGTTATTGGAATTACAGGGAGCAATGGCAAAACCATTGTGAAAGAGTGGTTGTATGAATTGTTGAAAGATGATTATAATATTGTTCGCAGCCCACGAAGTTTTAATTCTCAAATTGGCGTGCCCTTAAGTGTCTGGCAGTTATCGCAGGAGCATACACTTGCCATTTTTGAAGCTGGCATTTCAGAATCAGGAGAAATGCAGGCTTTGGCTGATATGATACAGCCTACTATTGGCATTTTTACTAATCTGGGCGAAGCACATGATGCAGGCTTTTCTTCCCGAGAAGAAAAAGCAACAGAAAAATTAAAGCTGCTGCAGGATGTCGAAGTAGTCACCTATCAGAAAGAAACTTTAGATCGGCATCTCTCAATAAAAGCAGCTTATAAATTAGAGTGGAGTATAACAAGCGAGGCTATTTTTCCCATCCAAATAAAAAAACGTGAACACAGCACGGAAGCAAAAGGAGTTTTTCAAAATAAAGCATACGATGTAATTATTCCATTTACTGATGATGCTTCTGTCGAAAATGCAATTCATTGTTGGTGTGTATTGTTGTATTTTGGTTACGAAAATGATGTTATCAATGAACGCTTTCAACGATTGCATTCAATCGATATGCGTTTGCAGTTAAAACATGCAGTGAATCATTGTTTGCTGATTAACGATAGCTACAGTGCTGACCTAACTTCTTTAAAAATTGCATTAGATTTTTTGCAGCAACAAAGTGCGGGCTTAAAGAGAACTGTTATTTTATCAGATTTTTTTGGCAGTGAAAATGAGTTGTACTTATATATTGCTATTGCTGATTTGTTGTTGCAATATAGAATTGAGAAATTAATTGCTATTGGAAAGGAAAGTACGCATCATTTATCTAGTTTATTGAACAATAAAATAATTATTCAAACATTTTCATCGGTCGATAACTTTTTGTTGGACTTCAAATCATCTTCATTCAGCCATGAAATTATTTTATTGAAGGGTGCCCGCATTTTTCAGTTTGAACGCATCGCACAAGTTTTTGAAGAAAAAGTACATAAAACCGTTTTAGAAGTGAACTTAAACGCACTTGCACATAATTTGAAAGAATACCAAAAATTGTTGCAGCCCGGTGTGAAGTTGATGGCAATGGTCAAGGCTTTTTCGTATGGCAGTGGTGGCGCCGAAATAGCAAGCATTCTGCAATTTCATAACGTTGATTATTTAGGTGTGGCTTATGCCGATGAAGGCATTGAGCTTCGAAAGAACGGCATTACCTTACCAATTATGGTAATGAATACAGATGATTCCACATTCCCTTCATTGATTGATTACAATCTCCAACCTGTTTTATACTCATTTGAAATGCTACAGCTTTTTCAGGCCTATCTCTTATCACAAGCCTTGAACTACTACCCGGTTCATTTAGAAATAGAAACGGGTATGAACCGGTTAGGTTTTGCCACAGTAGAAATTGAGCCATTAATTCATAGCATTACTGCATCATCTTCATTGAAAATTGAATCGGTTTTTAGTCATTTAGCAGCTAGTGAAGATGAGTCGCAAGATGCATTTACACAGCAGCAGGCAGACCTGTTCAAAACAATAACAACACAACTTCAAAATGCTATTCCTTACCCTTTCCTAAAACACATCGCTAATTCGGCGGCCATTATTCGTCATCCAAATTTGCAAATGGATATGGTGCGGTTGGGCATTGGCTTATACGGAATACAATCGGTTACACATCAATTGAATTTAGAACCTGTTGCTACATTAAAATCTACCGTAGCACAATTGAAAAATGTTGCCAAAGGAGAATCCGTCAGTTACAATAGACGTGGCGTGGTTAATAGAGATTCAATCATCGCTACCATTCGTATTGGCTATGCCGATGGTTATTGGCGGCGCTTTAGTAATGGTGTAGGAAAGATGTGGATAAATGGCATGTGTGCACCTGTGATGGGAACGGTTTGTATGGATATGACGATGATTGATGTTACTGATGTGCCAAACGTGCAAGTAGGTGATGAAGTGATTGTTTTTGGAAAGCAATTGCCAGTGCGGGATGTTGCAGCTTGGGCCGGAACTATTCCTTACGAAGTAATGACGGGTGTTTCGCAGAGGGTAAAGCGTATTTACTATCAGGAATAGCATTAACAGTTTGACAAGAACCTAAAAACATTCAACCCTTATCTTTGTTTGATAACCTTTTCAAAGTGAAATTACGTTCTGCTGTACTCATTATATTAATTGTGATCATTGCTGACCAGGCATTGAAGATCTGGATCAAAACTTCTTATCCTTTAGGACATGTAATGAACCTTGCCGGTCAAAAATGGGCACAGCTTTATTTCATCGAAAACAAAGGCATGGCCTGGGGCTGGGAAATTGGTGGTAATTGGGGTAAGATGTTGTTGACACTCTTCCGTTTGGTGGCTGTTATTTTCGGTACGTGGTACATCGGTAAGATTGTGAAGCAAGGTTATACTCGTGGCTTTATTGCGTGTGCTTCCTTGATTTATGCTGGCGCCTTAGGTAATTTAATTGATTCACTTTTTTATGGTATGTTCTTCGATAAAGGCATGACTGTTGACCCCATCACAAACAGTATCGTTTATTATCCGGGTATTGCACACGTTACTTTACATGGCTATGCAAGTTTCTTGCACGGTAATGTTGTGGATATGCTTTATTTTCCAATGGTGCATGCTACATGGCCGAATTGGATGCCGATAGTAGGCGGTAATCAATTTGAGTTCTTCAGTCCAATTTTCAATATTGCTGATGCATCTATTTCGGTAGGCGTTATCGCCTTATTGCTTTTTCAGAAAAGGTTTCTGCATAAGACAGAAACAATCACGCACACCACTGTTGAAACCTGTTCCGATAGTGGCGATCATGCACATGTGATTTAAAATGTTTTCAACACTTTTTTCGTGATCAATTCACTGCCCACTTGTAATTGGAGGTAATAGGTACCAATCGGTAGTGTTGTAGTTTCCGTTAATAAAAATTGCTGTGTGCCTTGATTAAGGTTTAATTGCTTCTTTAAAATTATTCTTCCGGTAATGTCTGATAAATAAGCAGGTACACTAATGTCAAAAGGAGTTTCGACTTCAAATAGCAACTTGTCATTGAAGGGATTTTGCACATTTAATTTGGTACTCATTTCTTTGGACAATAAAATCACTCTTGAATATTTGTAAGAGCTGTTATCGCCAACCATTTTTACACGATAGTAGTTTTTAGCAACTGGAAAGCTATCTATCCATTCGTACCTATTGTTGTTTGATTGGTGAATACTACCAATAGGATTATAATTTCTTCCATCATTGCTTCTTTCCACTATGTAAACAGCAGGGTTTGTTTCTTCGCTTGTTGACCAATAGATTTTATTGAAACCTGATTGCCTCACTCCATTTACCGACAGAAAATTGGTAGCAAGCGGCATGCTGCAATCAATTACGCTTAAAGTAATAATTGAGGTGGTTAAAGAAATACTGCAATTAGGATCTGATAAGTTGGCTGCAGTGGTGGCCACGACAATGCGATATTTATTGCCGCTGTCCGACGCGTTTGCTACGAATGTTGGATAGCTTACAGAGTACTGCCAATCACTACCAGTCCAAGTAGGTGTACCCACTGCCGGCGTAGTAAGATCATTCCATGTAGTACCATTGTCTGTACTTTTTTGCCATTTATAATTTGTGTAATTGGGAAAATAAGATTTGATAATACAACCTATTGAAATCGTATTGCCTTTACAAATCGTTGGATTGTTTGAAGGCGTAAAGGTTAAGTCAGGACTGCACGTTGCTACCGATATGTCATCCAATGCCCAGTCATTACCACCACCACCAGGTGCATTGTTGAAAAATTTCAGAGTAAAAGAAGTTTGCGTCGTCCCGGTTAAAAAAGTAAAGCCCTTCTTTACCCATTGCCCTGTGTATTGCAAATTGCCAGTTGTGTAGTAATCTATTCCGTTAACATTAAAAGAAAGATTAGGATAGACACCTGATGAATCATTAGCAGCAGTTGGAATATATCCTGCTCCTGATGCACCTACACCATTCGAATCGCATCCACAACGAGAACAAATATTTCTTACCCAACAAGAAATTTCATAGTATGTATTGGGACACAAACCAGAAATAGTTTGTTGAAATGCCGAGTCAATTCGATAAGCTGCATTGATCACCAACATATAACCTCCATTGTTATTGTTAACAGTATCTGCTGCAGCATTACCAGTTAATGGATTACTTGCACCAGTATGATCGCCAATTACATCCCACACGCCAAATACCCGGTGAGCAGCATCAGGCTTTGGCCACGTGTTGGAAGTGGTATAGCCTGTATTTATGCTCGTATTGTTCGCTACGCCATAGTAATAATCTTGCGGACTGTTTGAAGTAAACGTTGCATACGTGTAACCCATAGGCACATTAGCCGATGTTCCCCTGTTTCTTGGCTTACCGGAACCAAAAGTTCCATTGAATTCAGTACCTAATGAATTGGTGCCAACAGTATTAGTACAAATGCCATAGTTCTTAAAAACGGCAATTGTTCTTGCAGGGAAATTGATAGTTGCTAAAACGCTACCGGATGGTTTGTATGAAATACTGCCACCACCAATGCTTATGGTTGCGCCATAAAAAGCAGTTACTTGTACCCGGTATGATGCGATCATAATGCACGTACTGCCGTAAAAAGAAGGCTTGTGGGTGTTCGCTACTCTTCCTCTTCTGAATGCAGTAGCAGGAGCAGATGATTGATTAAATCCTAAATTGATTCGGATGTTTGATCCGGCGATGGAACCTTCGTCGTCATTCGCTGCGTCTGTAAATTGTTTATAGATTTTGCCTTCATTGGTCAAAATGCGAATCGTGTTGCTAATATAACTAGTACCTGTTGGTAACACATCAAAAAAAGCACAGCTATCATAGGTGCCGCTTTTAACTACCAGTGATGCACGTATTTCCAAGAGGTCACCAGGCTCTACAGTTCCACCACTTACACCTTTGGTTACGTTGATATAACTTTTACCAAAGTCAATATTAGCTTGTGCATTGCTTAAAAAAGGAATATTGAAAAGAAAAAGCAAGACCAATGCATACGGGAAGAAGCATCTAAGTGCATTGATTTTCATAGGAGAGGTTTTGGATGTTAGCTATACAAAGCTATTTAACCCTGATTGCATTTGCAATAGGGGTTTTCATGGGAAAAACACGCAGCGTAAGCACCTGGTATTCGGTATTTCTACTAAACAGACAGTTACTCATAGTTCCCAAACCAATGTTCGTCCCATGTACTGAGAAGATGTACGGCCGGATGTACCTGGAGCAAACTGTGATAGATAAATTCCTTCTTGTGCTGACCCTTTTTTGCGACAACAAATAAGTGATTGTATTGGCTGGTAACAAGTGTTAAAGGATTTGTCTCCTTTTTTTTGGGTAGAGTTACGTTTTTCATAATCGTTGGATGTTTGGATATTAGTTGCGCTTAGTAACGCAATGTTAAATTAAAAACTGTTTTGCACAAATGCAAGCGTGCAAAAAATATTCTGTGGTGTAGACTGGCACATAAATAAAAAAAGCATTGAACAATTGTTCAATGCTTTTTTTATTAGATTAATTGCTAACACTAATCAATCTTACCAACCATCTTCTCTGGAATTACCCACTCATCAAATTGCTCTGGCGTAACATAGCCAAGTTTCACTGCCATCTCTTTCAAAGTCGTTCCTTCTTTATGTGCCTTCTGCGCAATTTCTGCGGCTTTATAATAGCCAATTTTTGTGTTGAGTGAAGTCACTAACATCAAAGAATTATCAACATGCTTTTTGATGTTGGCTTTAATAGGTTCAATCCCTACTGCACATTTATCATTAAAGCTTACACAACCATCGCCAATCAGTCTTGCGCTGTGTAAAAAGTTATAGATCATCATTGGCTTGAACACATTCAATTCAAAATGACCCATAGAACCACCAACGTTAATGGCAACATCATTACCTAACACTTGAGCAGCAATCATGGTCAGTGCTTCGCATTGCGTTGGGTTTACTTTACCTGGCATAATAGAAGAACCAGGTTCATTATCTGGTATAAACAGTTCACCAATCCCACTGCGTGGACCAGACGAAAGCATGCGAATGTCATTCGCAATTTTCATCAAGCTTACGGCTACTGTTTTTAATGCACCATGTGCTTCAACAATGGCGTCGTGTGCTGCCAGTGATTCAAATTTATTTTCAGCAGTAACAAATGGTAGGCCTGTTAATTGAGCAATATGTTTCGCTACATTTTCTGCATAACCTTCCGGTGTGTTAATGCCTGTACCTACTGCTGTACCACCTAAGGCTAATTCAGAAAGGTGCGGCAAGGTGTTTTTAATAGCTTTTAATCCATGGTTTAATTGCGAAACGTAGCCACTGAATTCTTGGCCAAGTGTAAGTGGTGTGGCATCCATAAAATGCGTACGGCCAATCTTTACCACCTGCATGAATTCTTTGCTTTTTGCATCAAGCGTGTCACGTAGTTTTTCAATGCCAGGAATAGTTGTTTCTATCAACATTTTATAAGCGGCAATATGCATGGCTGTTGGAAAGGTATCGTTGGATGATTGTGATTTGTTCACATCATCATTTGGATGCAACACTTTTTCTTTATCGGTTAATTGGCCACCGTTCAATACATGGGCGCGATAAGCAATTACTTCGTTTACATTCATGTTGCTTTGTGTGCCGCTGCCGGTTTGCCACACCACAAGCGGAAAAGCATTATCTAATTTTCCTTCTAAAATCTCATCACACACTTTACTGATTAAATCCAGCTTTTCTTTTGGGAGAACTCCTGCCTCAAAATTGGTAATAGCAGCAGCCTTCTTTAAATAAGCAAATGCTCGAATGATTTCTTTCGGCATTTTATTAATATCCTGTGCAATCTTAAAATTGTCAATACTGCGTTGGGTTTGTGCACCATAAATAGCATCCGCAGGTACTTTCACTTCACCCATGGTATCTTTTTCTATTCGATAATCAGACATGATGTTTGAATTTGTGCCGCAAAGATAGCAGCTAATAGAAATGATACTGTTGAGCTTGATTAGGTATTGGTTTTATTTTTGAAGAACTAAATGCATGAGGATGGGACTTTTTATTCTATTGCTTACGGGGTTAGCCTCTTGTAATATTTATAGCGATCGAAATACGCATGATATAGTTATTGATTCGATACGATCTGAAGATGTGCATACTGCTTATTTAGTAGATAGTCATTTTGTGGATCGTACAAAAATGAATGATACATTAATACTTCCTCCAAAATATGCTATTAACACCAAGAATGTTTTGCCTGATTCTATCGTCTCATTTTCCAAAACTTTGATAGGCACACCTTATCGTTATGGATCTACGGACCCAAAAGTTGGTTTCGATTGCTCTGGATTTATCACTTATGTCTTCAACCATTTTAGTATTTCTGTGCCCCGTTCTTCCATCGACTTTACAGACGTAAAGACACAGATCGATATAAGCCAGTCAAAGCCAGGTGATTTAATTTTATTTACAGGCACAAATCCGGAGGAACGAGCAGTAGGGCATATGGGGATTATTATTGCCAATGATAGTAGCGGTATTCAGTTTATTCACTCTACCTCCGGGAAAAAATATGGCGTAACTATTACGCCATTTAATGATTATTACCGGAGCCGTTTTGTGAAAGTGATTCGATTATTTCCTCAAAACAACCGATAGTTACTTTCCTGTAAAAGCTGCCTTACGCTTTTCCAGAAAAGCGCTGGTGCCTTCTTTCATATCTTCTGTGGCGAAGCATTCGCCAAAAAGAGTTATTTCTTTTTCAAAGCCATTGCTTGGATCAGTAACAGCAGCATTGGCGCATTCAATGCAATTAGCGATAGCAATTGGCCCTTTGGTGATGATTGTTTGTAAAATGACGGTTGCTTTATTAATTAATTCTTCTTGCGGCACCACATAATTTACCAAACCGTATTGCAAAGCAGTTTGTGCGTCAATCATTCCTGCACTCATTAGTAATTCCATTGCTCTTCCTTTACCAATTAAATGAACTAAACGTTGCGTGCCGCCATAGCCAGGAATTAGTCCAAGGTTTACTTCTGGTTGCCCAAACTTTGCATTCTCACTGGCAATTCTAAAATGACAAGCCATCGCTAATTCGCAACCGCCGCCTAATGCAAAACCATTTACTGCAGCTACAACCGGTTTTCTGCTATTTTCTATCCTGAAAAAAATGTTTTGTCCTTTTTCTGCCAACTGCATTCCTTCTTCTTTGCTTAAACCTACAAAATCACTAATATCTGCCCCTGCCACAAAGCTTTTCGTCCCTGAACCGGTAATGATTGCAGCTTTAATGTCATTGTTGCTTGCTACTTCATTCATCACTGCATCCAAATCATTCATAACGTCTCTGTTCAATGCATTTAATTTATCAGGACGATTAATAGTAATGGTGAAAATGCCATTCTCTAAAGAAGTCAATAACGTTGTGTACATAAATTGTTTTTAGAAGGAGCGATGTTGTTTCACCCAGTCGGTAATATAGCCTGCAATATCAGCAGTAGAAGTGCCGGGTGCAAATAATTTTCCTATTCCCTGGTTATTCAATTGCTGCATGTCTTCATCCGGAATGATGCCACCGCCGGTTAGTAGCACATCATTCATGCCTTTGTCTTTCATTAATTGCATCACTTTCGGAAACACAGTCAT
>PSMG01000007.1:48030-61800 GCA_040290035.1 Chitinophagaceae bacterium | reverse complement strand
CTTCCTGCAAAGCGGCATTTACCACCATTTCGGGTGTTTGACGCAATCCGGTGTAAATAACTTCCATACCGGCATCACGCAGCGCCGTTGCAATTACCTTGGCGCCACGATCGTGACCATCTAATCCGACTTTTGCTACCAGTACACGTATGGGACGATTAATTGTATTCATACTTTTGAAGGGTTCAAAAATACATCTCTTTACGAAACCTATTTTATGCAGTACAGAAAGTTTGGAAATACGGATTTGTTAGTTAGTGAAATTGGCTTTGGTTCGTGGGCTATTGGTGGCAATGCCATGGTAGGTAATACCGCAATTGGCTGGGGTAAGGCAGATGATGAAACATCAGTAAAAGCAATTCATGCAGCACTTGATGCAGGAATTAATTTTTTTGATACGGCAGATGTTTACGGCTTAGGGCATTCAGAAGATCTTTTGGGAAAAGAATTGGCGGGGAAAGAAGTAATCATTGCAACTAAAGTAGGTAATGTAGCACGCAATGACCAATTCACAATCGATTATTCAAAGCAATACATTTTAGATGCTTGCGAAAAAAGCTTACAACGACTGAAAAGTGATTGTATTGATTACTACCAGTTGCATTCTGCACGATTACAGCATTTGCAAAATGGTGAATGCATCGAAGCAATGCAGCAATTGCAACTGCAAGGAAAGATTCGTTATTGGGGCATTTCACTAAACACTTTTCATCCTGAGCCTGAAGCCAAATTTTTTATGCAGAATAATATTGGGAATGGCTTTCAATTAGTGTTTAATATCATCAATCAAAGAGCTTTGGGCTTAATTAAAGAAGCAGGAAAGAAAGGTTACGGTATCATTGCACGTATGCCCTTACAATTTGGTTTGCTGACAGGAAAATTTAATGAGCAATCAACCTTTGCTACTGATGATCATCGGCATAATAGATTGAATGAAGAAGCACTGAGTCAATCATTGGAAGTATTACGCAATCATGTGTGGCCTATTGCGGATAAAGAAGGCATAAATAAGACGGCGCTTGCTTTGTCTTTCATCTTATCCATAAAAGAAATCAGTACAGTAATACCGGGCATTCGAACGCCGGAGCATGTTTTGCAAAATACTTCCGGGTTAAAAGTATTATCGGAACAAACTATGCAAGCATTGATTTCATTTGGTGAAAATGAAATGCAGCCCTTAATGCAATTGATAGAAAAGATTGGCTAAAGTTGTGCTAATCCGTTTTCAATTCGATTAATGGTTTCCTCTCTACCTAATATTTCAGCAATTTCAAAAACAGGAGGCCCGAACTTTCCACCAACCAGCATTAAACGTAGGGGGAGTTGCAATTCGCCTACTTTTAAAGTTGCTTCTTCTGCTAATTTTTTAAATTCGGCTTCTAATGTTGCCGCTTTAAAATCACTGATTCCATTTAATGCTTTTATGTATAACCCAAAGAAGGACGTTTTTTCATCAAACCATTTGGCTTTGATAGGAGTGAAATCAATTTCTTTTGGGGCAATAAAAAAGAAAAAACTGTGCGCCCAGAAGTCACTTAACAAAGTGCAGCGATCCTTAACCAAAGAAAGAATTTTTTCGAAATAAGATTCATCTTGCAGTTGCAAGCCTTTTTCAACAAAAAGTTTTTTTACTTCTTCTTTATAGCTATCAATAGGTAATTTTTTGATCCATTCGTGGTTGAACCATTTTGCTTTTTCATAATCGAACTTTGCACCGCCTTTATGTACTTTTTCAATAGAAAAGCGTTGCACCAATTCATCTTTAGAAAAGAGTTCTTGTTCTGTGCCATCGTTCCATCCAAGCATGGCTAGCATATTAATAAAAGCTTCTGGCAGAAAACCTTTTTCTTTGAAGCCATCAGTTAGCTCACTTGTTTTTGGATCAGTCCAATTCATTGCAAAAACAGGGAAGCCATATTTGGCACCGTCACGTTTGCTTAGCTTACCGCTTGGGCCTAAAATCAGAGGAAGATGTGCCCATTGGGGCATTGCTTCTTCGCCAAATAAATAACGCCATAACAGTATATGAACAGGTGCGCTAGGCAACCATTCTTCACCACGGAAGGCATGTGATATTTCCATGAGATGATCATCAACCACAACAGCTAAATGATAAGTAGGCATGCCATCTGCTTTTAATAACACCTTATCATCTACTACCGAAGTATCAAAACTCACATCGCCACGAATCATATCATGAAATTGCACCGTTTCATGTTCCGGCATCTTAATGCGGATAACATGCGGTGTGTTGGCAGCTAATAAGCCATCTACTTCTTCTTTCGCAAGTGTAAACGAGTTGCGCATCTGCATACGAACGGTTCTATCGTACTGCGGGCTTGGATTTTCTGTTGTACGTAAACGATTACGCATTGCGTCCAATTCTTCTGCTGTATCAAACGCATAATATGCTTGACCTTGCGCCACTAATTGCTCTGCATATTTACGATATTGTTCCTTGCGTTCGCTTTGACGATAAGGGCCGTACTTGCCACCGTTTTTTGGACTTTCATCCGGCTCTAAACCACACCATTGGAGCGTATTGAAAATATACTCCTCTGCACCTGGTACATAGCGACTCTGATCCGTATCTTCTATGCGTAAAATAAAATCACCGCCATGTTGTTTTGCAAACAAATAATTATACAACACAGTGCGAACACCACCTAAATGCAAACCTCCCGTAGGACTAGGTGCAAACCGTACTCTTACTCTTTTCGTCATAGCGCAAAAGTACGGAGAGAGAATGAAGTGCGATAGCCGGGTAATTCTGTCTGATTTAAATATTCCAATGTCAATCTTCTTACTTCTGTTCACTAATTTATCTTCGTGCCCATGCTTCATCAGTACTTCATCAAAACACCCTGGATTGTAAAGAAGATTTTTTTTTCTTACGCATGGAGTATGCCTGCAAATGAAAAAGCCATTTATCTAAGCTTTGATGATGGTCCGCATCCCACCATAACGCCTTTCGTTTTGGATGAATTAAAAAAGTATGGTGCGGTGGCTACGTTTTTTTGTATTGGTGATAATGTGCGAAAGTACCCGAATGTTTATGAACGAATCATTACTGAAGGACATGCGGTTGGTAATCATACTTATCACCATTTGAATGGCTGGAAAACAGATGTGAGCACTTATTTGAATGATATAGCAAAAGCCGCAGAATTAATTGATTCTAATTTATTTCGTCCGCCTTATGGCAGAATAAAAAAAATGCAAGCGAGAAAAATAGCTGCTGCTATTAATAAGACCTCTGCAAAAATTATTATGTGGGATGTATTGAGTACCGACTTTGATTCAACGATAACTAAGGAACAGTGTCTTCGAAATGTTTTGCAGCATGCAAAGGCGGGCTCCATTATTGTTTTTCACGATAGTGAAAAAGCTTTTCCGAACTTACAATTTGTCTTACCGATCGTAATGAAACAGTTTGCTGAAGAAGGGTACCTTTTTAAGAAGCTAGAAATATAAGACATCTATAAATAATTAGGGCCTGGGTAGAAACCCTGGCCCATTTTTAATCCGTACCCTATGAAAACTGGGTTAAAGGTATAATTAATTTTGAATTAACAAACCAAATAAATTTTTCATATTTATGGTAGGGTAATTTGGTGGCTAACCCCGTTCAGGGTAAAGGTGGCTATATTGTCACAAGCGCCGTTACCATAATCTAATGTGGCAATCCAAGGTGAATTGTTAGGCAACCCGTTTCTTACAATTCTTACTACACCTGAAGAAATCCAATGACATAAGAACCTTTTACGTAATGGGGTAGTGATGTTTGAGGTCCAGGTAGTAACAAGTGTGCTTCTTTTAACGGTACCATTTGCATGGCCGCTAATAGTAAATACATCGTCGAATGGATAGTCAGGTGTGCCTAAACCCTCTACCTGCTTTATTTCTTTATGGCTAGCCCATTCATTAAAGTCACCGCTTGGCCTACTGAGTTTACCATTAACTACATCTACATTAAACTGGCGAACATTGGCAGTGCTAACGTTAGTAATTGTATGTGTGCCCCGAACCGTGATGCTATCAACACGATAGCCATCAAAAGTAGTAGTGGCAGTAGCTCCGGGCACTACTAAGCGATTTGTATAAACCGTAATAATTTTTCCATAACGTCTGCGGCCATCACGACCCACACAGCCTGTTTGACCAAAGTCGGTAACAATACGTACAGGAAAGAAAGCCGGAGCAGCAGTATGTGTAATGGTAACTGTATAGCAGGCTCCTACAGAATCAATATTTGTTTCGCGGCCGGTAATGCTACCGCCTGTGTTACCAACAGAAGTAGTTCTGCCAGAGATTTCGCCGGTGCCGGCCATACCTACGTCATTGTTTACGCCCATTACATTGTTGAATACGTCATCAAAAATGCCGTCAGCTTGAGCGTCTGATTCAGTAGAAGCAATAGCTGCTTGTTCTTCTTCTTGTGGCGTAAGTGTATCGGCACTTGTATCTTTTTTACAGGAAACCATTGTCAGGCAAACGATCACGCTTGCAGTTAACAGTCGGGTAAGTAGTGGTTTGAGTTCCATGACTAATATTTTATTAATAATTGTAGTTGAACGTTTTAAGAAGGCGTCGCATAAAAAAGGTTTAAAAATTTCTAAAAATTATTTTAAAGAGATTTGTAATCCAATAATTAAGCGCATGTATTTTATTGATACCCACACACATATTTATTTACCCGAGTTTGATGACCGAAAAGAAATGATGCAGCGAGCAAAAGAGCAACACCTTGAAAGATTTTTGATGCCAGCTATTGATTCCAGCACACACGAAGCAATGTTAGAGATAGAGAGTAATTATGAAGGTTGTCAAGCTATGATTGGTTTGCACCCTTGCTCTGTAGCTATAAACTATGAAGAGGAATTACAAATCATTGAGCAGTATTTAGCAAAGCGGCCATTCGTAGCTATTGGGGAAATAGGATTAGATTTTTACTGGGATAAAACATTTACAGAACAACAGTACAAAGCATTCGAAAGACAAATAGCAATAGCGGTACAGTATCATCTTCCTATTTGTATTCACTCACGCAATGCAACGGATGAGTGTATTGCTGTAGTGAAAAAATTTCCCGGAATTAAAGGCGTGTTTCATTGTTTTTCGGGCACAGTGGAGCAAGCAAAAGAAATTATTGAATTAGGATTTATGCTGGGCATAGGAGGGGTGGTGACCTTTAAAAATGCAGGACTAGATAGAGTGGTTGCAGAAGTAGGTCTCTCCAATGTTATTCTTGAAACCGACGCTCCTTATTTGGCACCGGTACCGTTCAGGGGAAAAAGGAATGAGCCCTCATATATGAAAATCGTTGCTGAAAAACTGGCTACCATGTTCGGTTGCGACGTAGCGGAAATTGCAAGGATCACTACTGAAAATGCTGAAAAAATCTTTGATCTAAATGCACAAAACGTACATTTGCAGCCTTCTTAAAAAGAAGGAGAGTTGTCCGAGTGGTTGAAGGAGCACGCCTGGAAAGTGTGTATACCTCTAAAGGGTATCGAGGGTTCGAATCCCTCACTCTCCGCCAAGCTTCCAGCAATGGAGGCTTTTTTATTTGGATAGTCAAAATGGTTACCTGAAGTTGTTTGTCGTATTAATCAAAGACAACTATACGCTACTAGACAAACTAATTGTCTTTTATACCACAACTATTCTCTTTTCCGCTGTATCTGTTTTGGTTTTTTGGTGAACTTTCACTGTAGCAGTCCTGAGGGTTGAGTGTAGGATGAGCGAAGGATGCTGCTGTATACCTGCTGGTATCTATGAATGTGGGATGGAGTATCTATGAAGTAATGAGCCATCAGTGTCCTTCTTTGCTTAAAATAGCCTTTCCTGTAGGACATAGGTCCAGCAGAACACAATGCAGGCAATCGGGTTTGAAATAGGTGCAAACCTTTTGGCCGTGCCGCATCATTACTTGGTGATGGTCGTACATCTCCTGTGAAGTAAAGTCTGCAGGCAACATACCTTCTAATGCTTTATGTGCTTTGGCTTCATCAATTTTTTCGCTAATGATACCTAGCCTTGTTGCTACACGGAAATGATGCGAGTCTACAGGTAATGCCTTTGCTCTAAGTGTACTGAAGGATAGTACAGCCGCACTGGTTTTGGGGCCGACGCCTGGCATTTCTTCCAACCATTGGCGGGCTTCATAAACACTCATGTCCGCTAAAAAATCAAGGCTTAATTCGCAGCATCGTTCGGTGATCAAACGAAGTACCTGCTGAATGCGTGGCGCCTTTTGTTCGGACCAGGTGCAAGGTGAAATTTGTTCTTCCACTTCTTTTGTGGATGCATCTTTGACGGCTTCCCATGAAGGAAATCCTGCCTTTAAATTTTTGAAGGCTCTACTTGAATCGCTGTTTCGTGTTCGGTATGATAATAGTGCAGGCACTAACTCGCTTAAAGGGTCGAGATCGTGAAAGTATTTGATGTTGCTGCCGTACACCTGTATTAAAAGATGGTGTACCTCGAAGAGCAAATCGGTCTTATGATCGGTAGTAAAAGACATTGGTCATAACAATGACCAAATGGTGTGTCGTAGCAGCTTAAATTCAACGATAGAACCACTAAATAGCTTTGCTGAACACTTGTTGTTCTAATGGAGAACGATGCAGGTAAAGATCAAACGCACTGCAAACGTTACGAATGAAATAATGCCCTTGCGCCGTTAGTTTAAGGCTGGAAACATTCCATTCAATCAATCCATCTTTCTCCAGTTCTTTTAGCTGCGGAAAGGTGATGGTTCTGAGAATAGGTAAATCTTCTTCATCAAAATAGGTGTAGCCCTTACAAGCAATATTCAGTATGTATTTTTTGAAACGAATATCTTCCGGGCTTAGGATGTAGCCTTTTTGCACAGCTAATTTGCCGTTGTTGATGGCAGCGTAATAGTCGTGCAAGGTTTTTTTGTTTTGCGCAAATGCATTGCCTGTATCGCTGATGGATGACACACCAAGACCTAAAAGCAAACCGGAGTTTTGGGTAGTATATCCCATGAAGTTGCGATGCAGCTTTCCGTCTTTCCAGGCTTTGTACAACTCGTCAGTTGGTAATGCAAAATGATCCATACCAATGTCTGCATAGCCATTGTTCAACAACAATTCTTTGCCTTTTAGGTAAAGCTGGATTTTTTCTTCTGCCGAAGGCAAATGTGACTCATTGAACAAGCGCTGTGCTTTGGATGTCCAGGGCACATGAGCATAGGAATAAAACGCAATGCGGTCAGGTTTTAAACTAATGACCTGGTTGATGGTTCGTTCAATGCTTTCTACTGTTTGCAATGGCAAGCCATAGATCAAATCAAAATTGACGGAGGTAAAACTTAAGCCCCTGGCATTTTCGGTAGCTGCTTTTACATTTTCAAAGGGTTGAACACGATTGATGATGTGCTGCACCTGCGGATCGTTGTCCTGCACGCCGTAGCTGATTCTTCTAAAGCCGAGCGAATACAACATGCGCAAGTGCTCAATAGTTGTATTGTTCGGGTGGCCTTCGATACTGAACTCGTACTGCGGATGTTTGATGCAATCCTTCAGAATAAACTGCAACAACTTTTTTAAGTTGGCAGGAGAGAAGAAAGTAGGTGTGCCGCCACCTAAGTGCAGCTCACGCAAAACCGGTGTTTGCTTCATCAGTTTTTTATACTGCAGCCATTCCTTCTGAATTGTTTTTAAATACTCGTCTTCGACAGAGTGATTGGTGGTGATCTTTTTATTGCAACCGCAATAGGTACATAGTGACTCGCAAAAGGGAAGATGGATGTAAAGTGAGATGCCGTTCAGGTAGTTTTGTTCGCTGAACTTGGTTTGGAAAACGGTTTTCCACTCGGCCTGGTCCAACTGTTCTTTCCAAAACGGAACAGTTGGATAACTGGTGTAACGAGGCACCGGCTGATTGTAGTTTCGCACCAATAAAGAATGTACAACTTCACTTTTCATATTTCAAAAGTAGAAGTTGTACAAAGGCTCAGATATGACGTTTGTTACCCTATGTAAGGAGTTTTATCAGTAACAATGGCTTAATAAAGCAGGTGTTTAAGTTTATCAAGATTGATGATGGTAATCTTTCCATTTTTTATATCGATGAGCTTTTCGCTTTTGAAATCACTCAGGGTTCTAATCAACGATTCCGTAGCCGTTCCAACATACTGTGCAATGTTTTCACGAGAGAATTCAATGATGGCAGCCGAGTTGTTAGCGTTGAACTTTTCATGAATGTCTACCAAGGTCTTAGCTACTCTTTTACGTAGTGAACTGTAGGCCAAGTTCAACAAGCGTTCTTCTTTTTCTTTTACATTCTGGGTTACAATGCGAATAAATTTTGCAGCAATATTGATATCGTTATAGATCATTTGCAGAAAATCGTCTTTCGGAATTTGCAT
Organism: Chitinophagaceae bacterium; assembly: GCA_040290035.1. GTDB lineage: Bacteria > Bacteroidota > Bacteroidia > Chitinophagales > Chitinophagaceae > Flavisolibacter. The sequence goes on along the minus strand of PSMG01000007.1, from coordinate 53,402 downwards.
GATATCGGCATCTTCCAAGATCACTGCGCTATCATCGTAATTTTTGTCCTCGATCAGAGAAGTATATCCCATGAAGTCGCCGGGGCTGTATAAATCCGTAATGTATTCCTTACCATCTTCGTGGGACTTAAAGGCTTTTACCTTTCCGTTCACGAGGTAATACAAATAACGAGGACGCTTGCCTTCTTGGTAAAGCGTTTGTTTTTTATGATACGTCTCTACTTCGTATTGATCAGAAAGTTGTTTTAATAAGCCGCTGTTCTTTACATCATGCAAAAACTGCGATAGGCCTTGGGGTGAAGCGACATACTTCTGTTCCATTACTGCTGCTTTCTTCAGGCGCACTTCAACAGCGTTCAACAATTCAATGTCTTCGAAAGGCTTGGTCACATAATCATCGGCACCCATTTCCATTCCCTTTCTAAAATCGTCACGTTCTGTTTTAGCGGTTAAGAAAATGAACGGGATATTTTGTGTTTCTTCATTTTTGCGCAACATGTGCAACACACCATAACCATCCAGCTCCGGCATCATAATATCACATACAATAAGGTTGGGTTTTTCTTTGATGGCCACGTCTACACCTTGTTTGCCATTTTCAGCAGTCAATGTTTTATAGCCAGACATTTCTAAAATTTCCGACGTGTTTTCACGGATGTCGGTATTATCATCAATAACTAAAATTGTCTTCGCCATTGTTGTTTTTATTTACTGGTATAGTAATGGTAAATGTTGTGCCTTTATTTAAATGACTGCACAAATCTATTGAACCGCTAATCAAATCTAAATAGTGTTTCACAATATGCAAGCCTAAGCCTGTACCCTGAATGTTGATCGCATTCTTTCCCCTGAAAAAACTGCTGAATAAATGTTTTTGGTCTTCTTCCGAAATACCTATTCCTTCATCTTTCACGGAAATTCTTGCAGTGTCGTTTTTAATAGAGCTTTTAATGTTGATGGTGCCATTATCCGGTGAAAACTTGATGGCATTGCTGATTAGATTGATCAGGATATTCTTGACCAATTTTTTATCCGAATAAGCCATGTCTTCACCTTCATGGGTGTACTCAATATGTTGTCCGTGTTTGATCAGGCCCTTCATTTCTTCCACCGTATCGTGCACCCATTCGTGCAAATTGAATTCGCCAAACTGTGCACCGACTTTGCCTTCGTCTAATTTGTCCAATGATAAAAAGTCTTCCAGCAGATCGTTCAAATGTTTTACGGAGCCGCGGATTTTATCGATATGGCGGTCACGTTTGGGTTGATCTTCGCTGGTGGTGTATTTTGCCAATAAGGAAACAGATGATAAGACCGTACTAAGCGGTGTTCTGAATTCATGTGAAGCCATAGAAACGAAGCGGCTTTTGATCTCATTAAGCTGACGTTCTTTGTCTAACGCTTCACTTAATTCTACCTGCGATTGTTCCAGGCGTTGTAATGCTTCTTTTAAAATGATAGTACGCTCTTCCACTTTCGCTTCCAGTTCTGCATTCAGCTTACGAATATCGTTGGTTACTTTTTCCAATTGCTCCCGCTGCTGCAACATGCTTCGTTCAATTTCTTTACGATGTGTGATGTCAACAACGAAGGCAATAACATAAGTTTCTTCTTTCTGTTTGTAGTGGCTCAGGCTTACTTCTACCGGGAAGTTGGTGCCGTCTTTTCGTTGTGCAAAAAGATCGCGGCCAGAACCCATGTCCCGGTTTTTCGGTTTGTGATAAAAGCCATCCCGCAATTGCACGTGGCCTGCACGGTAGCGGGTAGGAAGCAGGACTTCAACCGGATTACCAACCAATTCGTCTACATCGTACGCAAACATTTTAGCCGCAGCAGGATTCACCAATACAATAGATCCTTTACTGTTGGTCAGAATAATTCCCTCGGTTGCGTTCTCAAAAAGGGAAGTCATATGCGACTCATCGAACTGAATGTGCATCAACAACTGCTTTATGTACAAAGTGATTACGGTAGTAAATAAAATAAGAAAGAGAATAAAGAAAAACTGCGTGACCAGTTCAATGTTTTTAGAATTATAAATAGTAAGAAAGGAAAACGTAAGCACTACAAACACGCTAATGACACTGGCAACAATGGTAGATTGCTTACCGGTAACAAATACGGATAGAAAAATCACGATCAGCAAGCCACTAAGGCTGATAGCGCTACCCTGAAAAAAAATGGAAAGAATGATGGTAAGGATAAAGGCAAGGGCTGCGTAAAGACTTGCCTGTTTACTGTTCAATTTCGGCATTCCGTTCAAAAATGTTTGTGTAAAATTAAAGCTTAGTGCTGCAGTATTTCACGTTCCAACTGCAAAGCTTTTGGAAACAGCACATTGTTCTCTAAATGTTTGTGCTGAACTAAATCGTTATCCAGCTCTTTCAGCTTGTGAAAGATAACCTGGTAGTTAGTGCAGGCATCTTCAGGAAACTGGAAATGATTGGTGATCTCACGCAACTGTTTCATTAAGGCAGCAATATGCAGATGCTCTCTTTCCAACACCTGGTTTAGCGGCTTACCAAGTGTACGAACGAAGAGGCTACCATAAGTTTCTTTGCGCTTATGAGTGCTGCTAATTTGCTTTAGATAAGGGAAAATGCTTTCTTCTTCTTTTTGGATATGTTCCAAAAGCAACGAAGCCAATTCTTCAAACGTGTGCTGCACTTTCAACAGCTGAGGGTATTTCTTTTTGTGGCCATCAACGAATGACATTATTTGCCCTTGCAAAAGAGGCACTACTTTTTTGATATAGCTATGATGCACGTTGATGATATAATCAACTAAAAAATCAAGCGACCAATCATCGAACTGCAAACTGGATGGCAGTTGAACGGTGCTGGTAGCTTTGGCTAATTCTTTGTTTAATTCAGGAATATTAATATTTAAAGCAGAACAAGCTTCATTCAGCGGAAGGTTGCCGCCACAACAATAGTTGATGCCGTATTTTTTAAATACGTCGGCTGTGCGGTAGTCTTGTACCACAATATCTCTTACAGTAGCCGAGGTGTCTATCGTTGCTGCTTTTTTCATTTCGATTGGCGGGCAAATTAGATTTTACTCAAAAGAGGAAATATGATTTTAATCAGGTGCCTGCATTGGAAAGCGTTAACCTCTTTAAAAGCGCCTCGTTATCACCTTGCCATCAGATAACCAACGGTAGTTTGACAGAGCAATTTGTTTAATGGTTCTTTCAAAGGGAAAATCCGATCATGTAACCGGTAAGGATTAGCGGAATTACATTCGCCCCTTGCAAATACACATTGGTGTAATTCTTCGGGATGATCGGTGATCTTAAATACTTCGATGAGTAAAGTGTCTCGTGTTTTATCGGTTGCATAAAAGCCACTGGTAGGACCTTTTTGCGAAGCAAGAATATTTTGCTACACTACACCTTTCATGATCTTACCCACGAAATCACGCGGAGCACCAAGGGCTTCTGCAATTTCATCTAACTGCACATGGTGAGTAATGCTTTGAGCCGCCACATATAAAATGTCACGCAACGCATAGCGGAATGACTTTGAAAAAATCATATAAACGAATTAGGAATGCTGCGAAACTATTTTTTATGAAAAAAGACAAGCATGACTTTTTTCAGTGCAATACATGAATTATGTCAGTAGCTGTTGAAACTGTTTTGGCCACGTGCTGCCTATTTTTGTGCATGATGCATAAAGTCTTTTGGATCCGGCTGGCATTGATCAATCTTTCCATTGTTGCACTTTTAGGATTAACCTTACGAACAAAAATCATTTTCAGCATTCCTTTCCTGGATTATAGAAATGTATTGAGTACACACTCACATTTTGCTTTTGCTGGTTGGGCTGGGTTGGCTCTTCTAACCTTATTGATCTATAACCTATTGCCCCAGCCCCTTTTGGCTAAGAGAATATACCAATGGATCTTAGTGCTTGTTGAGGTCAGCTCCTTAGGGATGGCTGTTAGCTTTCCTTTTGAAGGCTATGGCTTGTTTTCCGTTTTCTTTTCTTCGCTATACATTTTTGCTACTTATGTTTTTGCTTTTGTTTTTATCAAAGATGTTTTAGCAGCGGGGAAAGATCGAACCATTACACTGTTGTCGATCACTGCCGTTATTAGCCTTGTTATTTCTTCCATTGGTCCTTTTTCGTTGAGTTATATCATGATCTCAAAGTCGTCGGATTCTTACTTATATCGAGATAGTATCTATACCTTTTTGCATTTTCAATACAATGGTTTTTTTACCTTGAGTGTATTGGCTTTGGTAACTCAGTTTATTGCTACTAGAACAGGTGTTATCACTAAAGAAGTGAAAAAGTTTGCCCAGCTTATGGTGGCTTCTATTGTGCCTTCGCTGTTTCTTTCCCTGTTATGGCACAACAACAAATTATTTTACGTGCTTGCCATTTGCGGTTGTGTGCTACTAATCATGAGTATGTATTATTTCCTTGCTTTTATAAGAACTAATAATCCTTCTGTACTGTTACAGTCTCAATTAGCGAAGCGCTTATTTCAATTGGCATTTTTGTCGTTTGCTATTAAAACCATTTTGCATTTAGGAACCATTTTGCCTCCACTGGCAAATGCTGTTTATGGTGACAGGCCAGTGATCATTGGCTTTCTGCATTTGGTGTTTTTGGGATTTATCACTTTTTATATTTTGTCTTATTTGGCAGAGCAAGGCTTTTTTAAACGAGGAGAACGAAATGTTCATTTTCCGGTTCTTCTTTTTTCTGCGGGTATTATTGTGAATGAACTCTTGTTGGGATTGCAGGGCCTTGGAGTGTTATTCAAAACCAATAGCTACCTCTTCAACTGGCTGCTTTGGTTCGACAGTATTCTATTATTTCTTGGTGCAGTTTCCATTGCGCTTTCACAATTATTCATCAGGCAAGCCCATTAAAAAAGCCGTGAGTGATCACGGCTTTTTATTTGTTGAAAAGAAGGTTTTTATTTCTTGTCATCATTTTTACGCATAAATTCTAACACAGAACGAGCATCAGCTTCTGCCAAATTTTGATTAGGCATACGTACCAAACACTGCTCTAATAATTTTTGCGCAGCTGTATCTTTTTCGATCATCTCATCTGTATTAGTTATAAAGTTCATGATCCATTCCGGTGTTCTTCTGTCGGTTACGCCTTTCCAACCCGGGCCTACTAATTTTTCGCCTGTTAATTTGTGACAAGAGGCACACTTAACATCATACACATTTTTACCGGCCGTTACCATTTTTTCATCCAGCGGATGGGTTAATTCTACATTCTTGTATTTACCAATGCCTTTAGGGTCGGTACTGGTTGTACCTGCAGCAGTACTTTCACCGGATGAGGTAGTGGTGCTTTCTTTGCTTTTATCATTTCCATTGCATGCCACATACGTTAGAACAG
>PSMG01000007.1:38752-48020 GCA_040290035.1 Chitinophagaceae bacterium | reverse complement strand
ATAAAATAACTGCCAATAAAAGTTTTTGTTTCATAATTAGAGGTTTTAAATAAATCTTTAGTGTTTATGTATTTGAATAGAATCGTTTTTGCCTACCTGATGTCCGTTACCCGGAGTTGTATCAGGAACAATTACGGAATCGTTAACCAATTTTGTTGAGTCGGGTATAGCTTGAGCAGGAGGCTGAACAGTTGATGGGTCTTTCTCGCCGCCGCTATAAGTGTCCCTACTGTTATTACAAGCAGCAAAACTTATTGCTAATAGAAAGTACAAAGCTCTTCCTTTCATAGTTAGGTTTTTTAAGAAAATGGTGTAAAAATTATGTCATCCACAAGCAGATTTTTTTGTGGAAGAATCATTTATACACCTTGCATGCAAATTACATACCCCTCTAAAAGGGTAAAATGATTATTATCATATTTCACGGTGATGCCTATCACTAGCTATCCATTGTCGGCAAAATATTTTTGATCCATTAAAGACTTGAACGGCTTTTTTAAATAAAACTGTTGTATATGAATAGACAAATCACCTGGGTCCTTAGCTTATTAGCATCTGTGGTGTTCGTGTTGACGGCTTGCATTAGTAAAACACCTTCCCACAAAGAGCCGTTAGACACTCAGGAACTCACCAAAAATCAAAAAGAAGAACACGGTACAGAAGTAAAAGCAGAAGATATTCATTTAACGAATCCATTGAATGCGCAATGGGTAGCGGAAGGTAAAGGTATTTACGATGTAAAATGTTCAGCCTGTCATAAGCTCACTAGCGAAAAGTTAGTTGGTCCGGGCTGGAAAGGAGTAACACAAAGAAGAAAGCCAGAGTGGATCATTAATATGATCACGAACGTAGACATGATGCTGGAAAAAGACCCGCAAGCACAAAGGTTATTAGAAGAATGCCTGGTGCGCATGCCTAATCAAAACCTAAATAGCGATGAAGCCCGCAAGGTATTGGAGTTTCAACGCAGCAATGACGGAGAGAAATAATTATCACTATAATATCAAAACAAGTATATGTATCCTTCAAGTAACGTTTTCAGAACACTGGCAATTGCAGCCACCGCTGTTGCCGGTTTATTTAGCTGTAAACCTAAAGGTGCTGAATCATCTGTAAGTGGTAATGCGGCTGCTAAGGTTTATGTGGCCCCAGGTAAATACGATGAATTTTATAACATCGTGTCGGGTGGATTCAATGGTCAGATTGGTATTTATGGTCTTCCTTCCGGAAGATTGTTTCGCATTGTTCCTGTGTTTACGCAATCAGCAGAAAACGGCTATGGATACAGCGAAGAAACAAAGCCTATGTTGAATACTTCTCACGGATTTGTGCCCTGGGATGATCTACACCACATTGCACTTTCCCGTACTAATGGTAATCATGATGGTCGTTGGGCGTTTGCTAATGGCAACAATACGCCTCGTATTGCCCGTGTCGATCTTTCTACTTTCCGCACTTCAGAAATTATTGAAATACCCAACTCTGCCGGCAACCACTCTTCACCTTTCATTACTGAAAACTCAGAGTATGTAGTGGCAGGTACTCGTTTCTCTATTCCATTAGATAATCAAAATGGAGACGTTCCTATTACGTCTTATAAGCAAAACTTTAAAGGCACCATAAGCTTTATTGGTATTAATCCAAAAAGTGGCGAGATGAATTTGACCTTTCAAATTCGTACTCCGGGTGTAGACTTTGACCTTGCTCGTGCAGGTAAAGGAAAGTCGCATGACTGGGTGTTTTTCTCTTGCTACAATTCTGAAAAGGCAAACACTTTGTTAGAAGTAAACGCTTCTGCAAAAGATAAAGACTTTATCATGGCTGTAAACTGGAAGAAAGCAGAAGAATATCTGAAATCCGGTAAAGCCAAAAAAGAGTCTGTAAAATATGCCCACAACATGTATGATGAGAGCAAGCACATGGCCACTTCTACTATGATGAATGAAGTAGCCGTGTTAGATCTTGCTGATTGTCCTGACATGGTTTATTTTATTCCTTGTCCTAAATCGCCACACGGTTGTGATACCGATCCATCCGGTGAATACATTGTTGGTTCTGGCAAATTGGCTGCCGTAATTACTGTGTTTTCTTTTACTAAAATTCAACAAGCCATTGCTAATAAAAACTATGATGGCAATTATGATGGTATCCCTGTTTTAAAATACGATGCTGTATTACACGGTGAAGTACAAAAGCCAGGCTTAGGACCTTTGCACACTGAGTTTGATGACAAAGGAAATGCCTATACTTCATTCTTCGTTTCATCTGAAATTGTAAAATGGAGAATCAGTGACCTGAAAGTATTAGACCGCGTACCTACTTATTATTCTATCGGTCACTTGTGCGTACCTGGTGGTCCAACTAATAAGCCTTGGGGGAAATATGTAATTGCTTATAACAAGATCACAAAGGATCGTTATTTACCTACAGGTCCTGAGCTTACACAAAGTGCACAATTGTATTCTATTGATGGTGATAAGATGAAGTTGTTGCTTGACTTCCCAACCATCGGTGAACCACACTATGCTGAAGCGATTCCTGCAGACCTGCTGTTCAAAAAACAAAGAAAGATCTACAAGATCGAAGAAAATACCAATCCTTACGTAGCTAAAGGCGAAGGAGAGACTAAGGTTGAACGTAAAGGAAATGAAGTGCATGTGTACATGACTGCTATTCGTTCACACTTTACACCGGATAATATTGAAGGTGTGAAATTGGGAGACCTGGTTTTCTTCCACGTAACAAATCTTGAGCAAGATTGGGATGTACCACACGGTTTTGCAGTGAAAGGTTCAGCCAATGCTGAAATACTAATAATGCCTGGTGAAACACAAACCTTGAAATGGATACCAGACAGAGTAGGTATTGTGCCCATGTATTGTACCGACTTCTGCTCTGCACTACATCAGGAAATGCAAGGATATGTACGTGTATCTCCTGCCGGAAGCAATGTTGCACTAACATGGAACACCGGTAAGAATGGCCCTCAAACACCTGTTGGTGATTCTTCCAAAAAAGTTGCCAAGAAATAAACTAACGGGACGTGTTAGCAGCACGCCCCCTTTAAAATTTTGATATGAAAAAACTATTCTTCCTTGCCACCACATCTATACTATCGCTAACAGCTTGTAATAATAGCAATGACACACAAGCCGCAGCTAGTACTGATAACAATACTCCTTCAACATCAGTAGGTCAATCAGGTGTACAAGATGGTGAATCGCAAAAAGATGTTGTAAAGGTGGCTGCAGGTTCAAAAGATCATACCACATTGGTAGCTGCGGTAAAACAAGCAGGATTGGTGGATGCACTATCGAATGCCGGACCATTCACTGTGTTTGCTCCTACTAATGAAGCGTTCAACAAATTGCCTAAAGGAACAGTTGAAGACTTGCTGAAACCCGAGAACAAAGCAAAGTTGCAAGACATTTTACAGTACCATGTGTTTGTTGCCAACTTAAGCACTGCGTTGATGCAAGATGGCCAAACATTAAACCAGGTAAATGGTCAGAACATCACCATTCAAAAATCGGCTGACGGTAAAGTAACCCTCAACGGTAAAGCACACATCATTGCCTCTATTCCTGCATCGAATGGTGTGATCCATGTGCTTGATGAAGTGTTGTTGCCACCCGCTAAATAATTTTTCATTGTACACGATAGACAACTCCCGGCCTCCGGGCCGGGAGTTGTAAATGAACCGTATGAAAAAGATGAGCCTTACTTCCAGAATAATTGTTGCGATTGCTTCGCTGAGTTTGATTGCTACCTATTACCTACCTGTTTGGTTTATATTCCTGATTGCGCCTCAGTATCCAGAAGGTTTAACCATGAATATATGGCTGAACAAAATTTCAGGTCAAGTAGAAATTATCAATGGTTTGAATCACTACATCGGCATGAAGCACATCAAAGCCGAAATGTTTCCGGAGTTTGGTTACCTCATTTATATTGTTGCCGGCTTAATTGCATTAGGATTACTCACAGCTATTATTGGCAAACGAAAAGTGTTGTTCTTCTATGTTATGCTCATCCTTGCCTTTGCTGTTGCGGCAATGGTTGATTTTTATAAATGGGGTTATGATTACGGACATAACCTTGATCCTAAAGCAGCTATTCAAGTTCCGGGCTTGTTTTATCAACCACCTCTGATCGGACATAAAACCTTACTGAATTTTGATGCCTATTCTTACCCTGATGTTGGCGGATGGATTTTTGTAGTTGCCGGCGCTTTATTCATTGGCGTTTGGGCATGGGAAAAATATCGTGAGCGGAAAACAGTACGCAAAGCTAAACCTGCACTTGCTATCATGGTAGCCACTATCTGTCTGGTTTTTGTGTTGCAATCCTGTACTGCGAAACCTGAACCTATTAATTATGGAAAGGACGCTTGTGCTTTTTGTAAAATGAATATTGCCGATCCACATTTTGGTGGTGAAGTAGTAACTAAAAAAGGCAGGACTTACAAATTTGATGACATGCATTGTTTGGTTGGGTTTTTGAAATCAGGTGAAGTGAAGGAGGAAAATATCAGCCAAACACTTGCTGTGAATTATGAGAAAGAAAATGACTTCATAGATATCAATAAAGCAGTGCTTGTTCAAAGCAGCGAGTTTCATAGCCCTATGAACGGCAATACTGTAGCTTTTACAACAGAAGATGCTGCCAACAGCATAAAAGAAAAAGTAAAAGGAAAGCAATTAACCTGGGATGCCTTGATGAGGACCACAAAATAAATGAAACAACTAACCACGATAACACTTCTTCTTCTCTCCATGCAAACAATAGCAAAGACAATTGTTGTGCAACCAACTAATTCAATCAATGATGCAATCAGCGTTGCACAAAATGGCGACACCGTTTTAATTAAGAAGGGAACTTATAAAACAGGTAATGTTGTTATTAATAAATCCATCACTATTCTCGGTGAGAATTATCCTGTACTAGACGGCGAAGACAAATACGAGATCTTCACCGTTAGCGGATCCAATATTTTAATTGATGGTCTTCATTTCCACCGTTCCGGTTATTCTGCTATGAATGATTATGCGGCCGTTGACCTGGTAGATGCCAGTTTAGTTACCATTTCGAACAACATTTTTACAGATAATTATTTCGGTATTCACGTAGCCAACAGCAGTTATTTTACCATTCGTGGTAATCGTTTATTGGGATTAACGAAGACAGAGCAAACAACAGGTAATGGTATTCATCTTTGGAAGTGTAAATATGCTTTGGTGGAATACAACGAATCACAAAAGCACCGGGACGGAATTTATTTTGAGTTTGTAACCGAGTCGCTGGTGAGACGAAACATTAGCCATGATAATATTCGCTATGGTCTGCACTTCATGTTCTCAAACAATGATGTGTATAGCGGCAACACCTTTCAAAATAATGGTGCAGGTGTAGCGGTGATGTTTTCTAACCATGTAACCATGCTTAACAATTTGTTCGATAAGAACTGGGGCTCTTCGGCTTATGGGTTATTGCTGAAGGAAATTTCAAACGGTGCTATTCAGCACAATACGTTCCGGGAAAATACAGTGGGCATTCAAATGGAAGGTGCTAACAATTTGCAAGTAGTACAAAATACTTTTCAATCGAATGGTTGGGCAGCACGAGTGCAGGCAAGTTGTAGTGCCAATAATTTCCAGAGTAACAATTTCTTCTCCAACACATTTGATGTAGCTACAAACGGACAACTAGTATTAAATACATTCAACAATAACTATTGGGATAAATATGATGGGTATGATATCAATAAAGACGGCTTCGGTGATATTCCTTACCATCCAACCAGCATGTATGCTATGGTGATTGAACAAAATCCAAACAGTGTGATTCTATTGCGCAGCTTTATGGTTACGCTTCTGGAGAAGGCAGAAAAGGCAATTCCAAGCTTAACACCAGAATTATTAAGAGATGAAAAACCAATAATGAAGCCAGTTAAATTATGATACATGTTGAACATTTAAATAAACGCTTTAAGAAGTTGCAGGCATTGTGCAATATCAATGTGCAGTTTCAAAAGGGGCAAGCCATTTCGTTAATCGGGCCAAATGGTTCAGGAAAAACAACGTTGATCAAATCAATACTTGGACTGGTAAAGCCAGATACAGGAACAATTTTGTTTAACGGTGTTTCTATTGCTGCTGATGTAAGCTATCGTAACAATATTGGCTATATGCCACAGATTGGTCGCTATCCGGAAAACATGAAGATTGGTCAGGTGTTCGATATGATCAAAAGCATTCGCAAGGCAGATCAGAAAGGGCTTGATGAAGAGCTCTATTACAAGTTTAAACTCGATACGCTCAGCGATAAAAACATGCGCAGCTTATCCGGCGGTACACGTCAAAAGGTAAGTGCAGCATTAGCTTTTTTATTTAATGCAGATGTGTTGATTTTGGACGAACCTACTGCAGGTTTGGATTCGCTTGCCTCGGAAGTACTGAAAGAGAAAATATTGCAAGAGAAAGCCAAAGGCAAACTGATTCTCCTGACTACACACATCTTAAGCGATCTGGAAGATGTAACCACGCATATTATGTACCTGCAAGATGGTAGCATGCAATTCTTTAAATCTTTAAGTGAGTTGCAGCAGGATACAGGTGAAGAACGATTAAGCAAGGCTATCGCTTACCTGATGAAGAATGAGTTAAAGAAAAAAGAAGTTGCCTACTTAAAAATTGCAAACTAATCATGTTGAAGATATCCAAATACGTTTTATATGATATTCTGCGCAACAAGGTAATGCTGTTTTATTCAGTATTCCTGTTGATCCTATCCTTAAGTCTTTTTCAAATGGAAGAAAACAGCGGGAAAGCTATTTTAAGCTTAATGAATATTATTTTAATTGTTGTGCCTTTGATCAGTATGATCTTTTCTACTATTCACTGGTACAACTCCTATGAATTTATTGAATTGATGTTGACGCAACCCGTGAGTCGCAAAAAAGTAATTCTAAGCGAATACATTGGTATCAGCTCATCGTTGATCACAGCGTTTCTTGTTGGTGTTGGCATTTCCATCTGTATTTTTCATTTTGACAGTACGGGCATTGCCATGTTGCTGATTGGCTGTTTGCTGACTTTAGCTTTCACATCTATCGCTTTCCTTGCGTCTGTAAAATCAAAAGATAAGTCCAGGGGAATAGGCGCTGCATTACTACTCTGGTTCTATTTTGCTTTGATCTATGACGGATTGATCTTATTGGTGCTGTTTACTTTTTCTGATTATCCCTTAGAGAAAATCATCTTGTTTTTATCGTCGTTTAATCCTGTTGACCTGGGTCGCATCTTCATTATGCTGCAGTTAGATATTAGTGCGTTAATGGGCTATACCGGTGCTGTGTATAAAGACTTTTTCGGGAGCAGTATTGGCTTGTTCTTTACACTAGGCATTATGCTGTTGTGGATCGTAACACCATTGTTTTTGGCAGTGCGGTCATTTGGTAGGAAAGACTTGTAGGAATGCAAAATGTTGAAGTACGGATTGCACTATGCTCCATTACATTCCAAACGCACAAGTGTGCGACGCAACCGCAGATTAATAGTAGTAATGCTGTTGATAAAATAAATAGTAAATCAAATCTTTTAAATATTAAATAGTACAAGCCATGAATGAATTATTAAATAAAACCTTATCGCAAATTGTAACTGAGAACTACCAGGCAGCGAGAGTATTTGAAAAATATGGATTGGATTTTTGCTGCAAAGGCAAACGACCATTAAACGAAGCGGTTGTTGAAAAACAAATCAATGCAAGTCAATTGCTGGAAGAACTAAACTCAGCTATCACTCTGCCAAATACGGCTTCTAATTTTAATCAAATGTCGCTGACAGAGTTAGCTGAGTATATTGTTCGTGTGTACCATACTTACGTAAAGCTGAACATGCCACAAACGTTGAGCTATGTATTGCGTGTTGCCAGCAAACATGGTGATCGTTACCCTCACATGAAAGATGTGTATATGCTGTACGCTGAGTTGAAAGAAGAAATGGATCAGCATATGATGAAAGAAGAAAAAGTATTGTTTCCACGCATCAAATTATTGGAGATCGCAAAGGAGAACGTAAACAGCCTCGAGTTTTTAACCGGACCAATCGGAGTAATGGAACACGAGCACGATAATGCCGGAACCATTATGCAAAAGATCAGGGAGCTTACCAATAACTATGAAGCGCCTGAAACTGCCTGCACTACACATCGTTTGGCCTTATCTGCTTTAGAAGCTTTCGAACACGATTTACATCAGCACGTGCATTTGGAAAATAATATACTTTTCCCTCGTGCCATTGAACTGTACAAAAACCTTAATGACGCAGTTTTGAATTAACGATTAAAGTTGTCCTGTTTCTTTTATTGTTTGCTTTGTATGCCGGGTATAGGATTTGGTTTATACCAAAGGCACGCAAAGCAAACTTGTTTTTAGCAGATAAGTAATCTCGATTTTCTAGAAAAAGTTTCTCCTTAAGACGCTACAAAATAACACGGCTATTCCTAAAGGCAATAAGCTACTATAAACGACTAATTGTTCGTTGTAGAAAGCAGTGGCCAATCCCATGGCATTTAATAACAGCAATGTCTCTGTTGCGATAAAGGCAAATAGAAATAGCAGTATTCCTTTTTTAAATGACGATGTAATCAAATGATTGTTTGCCTGCACAATGGCGGCAAAAGCAAATAAGCTGATAAAGCCAAGTAGTACCAAATGCAGGTATGCAATAATAAAGTTCCTACTGTGATAAGCAAGGTTTGCAACTATTGGAAAAGCACTTGCCAGTTGCAGAACATTTTTTAATGCGAAGGCAAACATTGCAAGCGTAAATAGCCATTGTGCAAACTTACTCTCTAGCTGAAGCTTGCCAAAATCTTTAATTAGATAAATGCATGCAATGACCTGCATTAGAGCTGCTGCACCGCCAATTACATAAAAGATCGGAGACGGGCCGTTCCAAAGCACGGAAAGAAAGTAAGCAGGAATGAAGCTCGAGGCAAATAGCTTGAAAACAGTGTTGCCGTTTTTTTCAACACCATTTTTCCCCAATAATGCATAGAGCACTGCCAACACTGTGAACGTGAAGAAGCCATTGTATTGAAAGTGCAGGTAGAAATAGATGGCATTATGATAAAGCGGTGTTCCGCCTTTACCCATTGCAACAATGGGTCCGGTTGCAAAAGGACCGATCGATGACAATACAGCAAACCATAATGCAGCCCGTAAAAATTTTATGGATGTTTTAGCTCGATCTTTTTTTGTGGC
>PSMG01000007.1:0-38742 GCA_040290035.1 Chitinophagaceae bacterium | reverse complement strand
TTAATACAACAGCCGCTAAATAATAACTTGCTAAAACAGACAAGGTGGAGAAAACAATGCTGACAGCTCCATACCCCTGAACAGGAAAGCTAATTAATATGCCATAAGCGGCAACCAAAGTCATCACGCTAACATTGCGCCAATGCTGAAATGAAATTTTTTCTTGTAGCTGCGGAAAATAGTGCAGCATCATCCACATTAGTATTGGAAACACCCATCCGACGAAAGCGAAATGCGAATGTCCGTGTAAAAGATTTTTATAATCGAAAGGCACAGACAGTAATAGTGATGTAGCGCGCAGAAGTAAACCGATTAAGGCTACGATCAATAAATTGAGAAAGGCAAAACGCAGGAGTTTCTGTTGTAGTGCCTGGAGGCTGACTAAGGGTTTTATTTCTTCAGCAGGGTATAATCTTACACTGGATATCATAAAGCAAAAGTGCTGAAAATAACTTGTAGCAAGGGTTTTAGCGCTCAATAAAAAAGCTGATAAAGATCAGGTAAAAAAATGAGCAGGATTTATTCTTGATTAACTTCTGTTAGGTATAACTTTGTCTGAAATGAAGTTCATCGTCGTTCCCATACTAATGCTGCTGATGCTGACGCAAACGTTCAGCAAGTGGATTGTTTGGGTTGACTATGAGGTCAATAAGGAATACATTGCTAAAGTGCTTTGTGAAAACAAGAAGCGTCCAATGCTGCACTGTAACGGTAAATGTCAGCTTGCAAAAAAATTAGCTGCTGAAGAAGAAGACGCAAAGAAATCAGCCTCCAACAGTGCCGCTGCGAAAATGCAATTCAGTGAAACGTTATTCGACGATTGCTTCAACAATGCTAATGCTCGTCTTGATCAAAACGACAAGAACAACTATCACCCATACTATTTGCTGGTTGCAACAAGCAAATATGTTCCTTCTATCTTTCATCCCCCGTTGGCATAAGTAATACTACAAGCCCTCCATCCACCCGGGATGAAACCGGATCAATTTTTTACAAAAAAAAATTCTTATGTCACGCTATTATAGTTTGTTGATAGCTTTACTGCTATCGTTATCCTCTTTCGCACAAAATATTTTTAAAGGAAAGATCATT
The DNA here is from genome assembly GCA_040290035.1 of Chitinophagaceae bacterium. Classification (GTDB taxonomy): domain Bacteria; phylum Bacteroidota; class Bacteroidia; order Chitinophagales; family Chitinophagaceae; genus Flavisolibacter. The sequence continues at coordinate 37,650 of PSMG01000007.1, read as the reverse complement.
GATGCCGTTACCAAAGAACCTGTGTACGGCGCTACCATACATTGCACCAAGGAAGGCTGTAACTGCGGCTGCACAACAAATTCTACAGGCGATTTTGAAATGCGCTATCATGATTGCCAAACTTTGAAAGTTACCTTCATTGGTTATTTGCCGATGGAAGTTTCTGTGAATGACAACGTTCAAGCCTTTGGATTAACGCCTGTTTCATCTTTGATGAACGAAGTGGTGATCTCTGCCAATCGTGAAGGCGTAAAACGGTCGCAAGCACCCATTGCTATCACGTCGCTTGGTATAAAAGCATTACAGGACGCAAAGCCAATCACTGTTGACCAGGTGCTGAATAAAGTGAGTGGTGTGAACATGGTCAATCTTGGTAACGAGCAACATCAAATGAGTATTCGTCAGCCAATGACCACCAAGAGTTTGTTCTTGTATTTAGAAGACGGTATTCCCATTCGCACAACGGGTTTGTTTAACCACAATGCTTTGCTGGAAATGAACATGGCTGCTACCAAAACTATTGAAGTCATCAAAGGACCTTCGTCTTCGCTTTATGGCAGCGAAGCTATTGGTGGTGTGGTGAATTTTATTTCTGTGGCTCCAACGGCTGTTCCGGTTTTGAAGTTGGCCGCACAGGGCAATAATTTAGGATATAAAAGAGGCGACCTGCAAACCAGTTTTTCATCAGGCAAATGGGGCTTTGCAATAGATGGCTATTATGCGGATAAGCGTAACTCATTTATGGATTATACCGATTATCACAAAGGCATCGTTACAACGAGAATTGATTATCGCTTCAACAATAAAATGTCTTTATCGAACAGCATTACGTGGATGAAGTATTTCAGCGATATGCCAAGTGGTGTGGACAGTACCATGTTTGCCACAAAGCAATTCATTAACCCGCAAACCTTTACGTATCGCCAGGTAGATGCGCTTCGTTATCATAGTACGCTTACACAAAACTGGAATGAATGGAGCAAAACAACAGTATCCATAGTGTACCGGGATAACACCATTGCACAAAATCCTAACTATCGAATCAAAGATGATTATAAAAGAGTGAATGGTGTTTGGGCGGGTAAGAAAGATTTAGCGCATGGCGAGATTAATGCATCATCGTTTAAATCCTACGCCTTCATCGCACAACACAAACAAAATTTTAATTGGAAGAATGCGGTGATCATTGGCGGTGTGAATGTTGATCTTAGTCCTTCAACTTATAATGCTAATTACATCCGAATTACGAAAGATACCATTACCAAAAAGTATGTAAGCTATCAAAATACGGACAGTCTGCTAACGGATTATGTAACACGCATCAACAACTATGCTGCCTTCGTCAATTTTGAGTTTTCGCCTCTTTCTAAATTAAGAGTCGTTGCTTCGTTTCGCTATGATTTCTTTCATTACGGTTTTGACAATCATTTGAAGCCTTCTGCGTTTACAGGTGCAGCAGATACTATTAATAACTTCAAACGTTTTAGTCCGAAGGTTGGCTTCACGTATAATTTCTCCAACAGAACTGGTTTCTATGCCAACTACAGCGAAGGTTTTGTTCCACCACAGGTTACAGAAATGTACACAGGTGTGAAGGTGCCTAATTTATTTCCTTCTATTTTTTTCAATTATGAAATTGGGGGCTGGGCACAAATTATCAAAGACAAATTAAGTGTTGAGTTTAGCGCTTATGATCTAAAAGGGACGAATGAAATTGTTTCTGTGAAGTTGGATGATGGTTCTTATGGCAATCAAAATGCGGGTCGTACCGAACACAAAGGCATTGAAGTAGGGGTGAATGCAACGCCGATGAAAGATGTTACCCTTAGTTTTAGCGGAGCTTACAGCAAACACCAGTTTGCAGATTATGTGGAGAAGGGTGTGAGCTATAACCATAATGAAATGAACAATGCACCTAATTGGTTGTACAATGCCGAAGTTTGGTATAAGCCTTCTTGCGTAAAAGGTTTACGCATAGGTGCGGAGGTGCAGCATGTTGGGGCTTATTTTGTTGATCCACAAAACACAGCCAAATACAATGGCTATACTGTGCTGAATATACGTGCAGGTTACGTTACTAAAGGATTTGATGTGTGGGTGAATGTGTTGAATGCTACTAATCAATACTATTCCTACATCACTACTAAAAGTACGTTTGGCTGGAGCTATAAATTGGCAGAGCCAACTAATGTAAACGTGGGTATCGCCTACAATTTTGCTGAACTTTTTAAACATAAAAAATGAAAAATATCATCACTATAATTTTTTCATCTCTTGTTTTCTTTTCGTGTAGCAATGCACCGAAGGAAATTGTATCTGTGGAAAAAGCAGTGACCATTGATAGCACAGTAGGAGAGTGTCCTTATTTAACAAAGGATACTAAGGGCAACACCGTATTAAGTTGGGTACGAATCATCAATGACAGCACTACTGCTTTTTGTTATGCGGTAAGCGTTGATGGGAAGACGTTTTCAAAGCCTGTTGTTATCCCAAATACAAGCAACATTCAGCCGCATGGCGAGAATATGCCGAAGATTATTTTTAAACCATCGGGAGAAGTTATTGCCTTATGGGGTGCGGCTAATCCCAATCCCAAAAACAAATATTCCGGGTTAGTATATTACACCAATTCAACCGACGGTGGAAAAACATGGAGTGATGTAAAACCTTTGGTGACGGATACGTCAAGCTATGACCAGCGTTATTATGATGTGGCAATTCTTGCTAATGGTGAGGCGGGTATTATTTGGTTAGACAATCGAAAAACGATCAATAAACAAGGCTCGGGTTTATACTTCGCATCTACCAATGGTAGTAATGGTTTTGATAACCCAAAGCTGGTTAGCCAGCCGTGTTGTCAATGTTGTCGCACCAAATTATATGTTGATGAAAAGGGTGCTATTCATGCTTTGTATCGCGGTATTTTGCAAGACAGCATTCGTGATATGGTACATATAGTTTCAAAAAACGGAGGAAAAACATTCTCTAATCCTCAACGTATTAGCGAAGACAACTGGGTGCTGAGCGCTTGTCCGCATACAGGGCCCGCAATGACCGGTAACAAAGAAGGTATGCATTTTACCTGGTACACGGGTGGAGCAAAGGCCGGTTGTTATTATACCAAGTCAACAGACAATGGCAAGACCTACATAATGCATGACAGCGTTAGTGAAAAAGGAACGCATCCGCAAATTGCTACTGTGGGCAAATCGGTTTTGATTGTGTGGGATGAAAATGATGTGGTGAATAACAAAGTGTATCGCAAGATTGGTCTGCAAAAACGAAGTGCCTCTGGAAAAGCAGAGGGCAAGACCTACATCACAAAAGAAAGTAACACCAGTTTTCCTGTAATCGCAGCGACGAAGAATAACAGTTCAATACTTGCTTATACCAAACAGGAAGGCAAAAAGTCTTATGTACAATATCAGGTCATTAGTCTCCGCTGACACTACGTTCTTTCAAAACAAACGTAACTGATTTTAATCAGTTACGTACCTGTTGCAGGTAATGTTTTTTTGGAGCTCTTAACAAACACTTTTGCAGATAGAAAACCAATAAAACTTATCTCAGATGGAAGCTAAAATCATTGTATTGGCTGCAGTTCTTTTTGCATCGTTTGCAGTGTTGGCTGCGCCTACGGTAGAAGAAGGCAAAACTATTTTCACTACGCGTTGTGCAGGTTGCCACAATGTAAATAAACAATTGGTAGGCTCAGCTTTAGCCGGTATTGACCAACGCAGAGATATTGACTGGATTATCAACTTTGTTCATTCTTCACAAAAAGTGGTGAAGAGTGGTGATGAATATGCAGTGAACTTATTCAACCAATTTAAACTAGTAATGCCTGATCATCCAGACCTTACGGCAGATAACATTAAAAGCATTGTTGAATAAATCAAAACAGAAGGCAGTAAAAAAACAGACACACCCAAAGAGCCTACAGCGCCTAAATCAAAATTGTGATTGCCACCGATAACACCATGGATGTTTGCTAGTTTTCTTTCGTTGATTGCTCTTTTAGTGTTGTCCTTAGCTTTTTTGATCAAAGAGAAAAAAATGCGCCGCGATGGCATAACTGAATTATAAATTTCCTATCGTTGGTTTTCGTTTCAATAAGAAAAGCCCTCAGTCTTGAGGGCTTTGTATTTTATCAACGTTTTACTTAGTCTTTTGAATTATTATTTCTTAATAAGGCTACTAAAAGAAGAATAAAAACCGCCGCACCAATAATCCAAACGATTGGTGAAGAATACCAGTTAGTGCCACTGCTTTTATTAATGTTGATATCAACGCTTTTTTCTTGCGCAAATGCCATTGCTGATAAAAACAAAGTAGTGATCAGGGCCGTTACATGGTGCTTTATTTTTTTTATTTCTTTCATGGTAATAAGTTTATCTTATCAATGCTAATCTTATGCCGCCTTGAGTTTCAATACTGTTTACACCGTTTCTGTAGCATTAATTCCACAGCGTTTAGCCTTACCAGTTATTTTGTTGTTCCCGATTAATGCGTTCCAGGTCTTGTGGTTTTGTATGCTGCCAATCAGGATCGTATTTCACAAACCAGGAAAGCCAAAAACTTCTGGAAAGACGCATTAACCACAATTGAGAAAATAGAAGTAGGACCACGTCAATGCCAATACACCAAAAAAAGCGGTTGTCTTCATACGAAAAGCCAATGATCAACCACCATAAAATAAAAAATGCGGCACTGATTAAAACACCAAGCGTATAGCTTACATAACTGGTTCCGTAATAAAAGCCAACTTCTATATCAGTTGGTTGTCCACAAACAGGACAGTGCTCGTTCATTTCTAGGTTGTGTTTAAAATTTATTGTGGTTGAATATTTAAATAATTTTCCCTCTCTGCATCTTGGACAACGACAGGACAATACTGTTGTCAAATAGCCTCTTTTAGGATCTTCCATTTTTTTATTTTAGATATAGTTCAACGTTTTTTCCATTTGCATGCTTCGTGAACCTTTGATTAATAGAAACGAATCTTGGATACTATTTTCTTTTAACCATTCACCTGCTTCTGTAGCATTGGTGAATGATAAGAAGGGATGTTGTATTTTTTGAAAATCGCCTCCCACTAATAGAACTGCTTTCCACGGATGCGATTGAATTTGAGCAATTATGGATTGATGTTCCGCTATACTTTCTTCACCCAATTCAGCCATTGCACCTAATACTAAAATCTTATTGTTGCCTTCTGCTTTTGCAAAATTTTCAATAGCCACTTTCATGCTGCTTGGGTTAGCATTATAGGCATCCAAAATAATTTTGTTGCTGCCTCTTTCTACTAACTGTGAACGGCTATTAGAAGGAGCGTAGCTCTCAATAGCTGCCTTTATCTTTTCTTCAGGCACATTAAAATAGGTTCCAACAGCAACTGCTGCAAGCACATTGGGTAAATTATAATCACCGACTAAATGTGTAGTAATTGTTTGATTCAAACCTTTACTGAAAGCCACTTTTAAAAAGGAGCTGTTAGGAACACTAGTACCAACTACATCGGCATCTTTTGTTCCGTAGGTAAAAATAGTTTGGATGCCTTTGCTCATATCATGCAGGTAATCATAATCCCACATGATAAAGACCGTGCCTTTATTGTTGCGCAAATGATCATACAATTCACCCTTGCCTTTACGTACGCCTTCAACGCCACCAAAACCCTCCAAATGGGCTTTACCGCAATTAGTGATTAAACCATGAGTAGGCAATGCGATTCGACAATAAGATTCTATTTCGTGTAAATGGTTAGCACCCATTTCAATCACAGCCATTTCCGCATCGGGCTTAATCTTTAAAATAGTAAGCGGTACACCAATATGATTATTCAAATTGCCCTCAGTGGTGTATGTTTTATAAGTAGATGATAATACTACATGAATCAATTCCTTGGTAGTGGTTTTGCCGTTGCTGCCTGTAATTGCTAAAAAAGGAATGTTTAATTGTTGCCTATGGTGTTTGGCTAATTGTTGTAAGGTTTTTAAAACATCATTTACCAAAATAGTTTTGCCTTCAATTGCAAACGAAGCTTCATCAATTACGGCATAAGCAGCGCCTTGATCAATTGCTCCTTTGGCAAATGCATTGCCATTAAAATTGGGGCCTTTTAAAGCAAAATACAGGTCATTTGGTTTGAGCTTACGGGTATCAGTTTGTACAGAAGGAGATTGTAAATAGATGGAATAGAGTTCATCAATCGTCATGCAGCAAAATTAGGTATAATGAAAAAGCCCTCCGAAAGTGGAGGGCCTCTATTATTTTTTAGAAAGACTTAGCGAGTTTGTTTTTTGCTTTTGAACAGGTTACCAGTATTTCTCTTGTTTCCTTCTGGACTACCCATGCGGTCCATAGCGCAACGGAACCCTACAGTGCTGCTGGCCTGATCTTCTTCCATATAACGGCGAGTACCAGGGCTCAACCAATAAGCACGGTCGTTCCAGCTACCACCTTTATATACTCTTGATTTGTCAGAGATCAAAGTAGTTTGACCATAACCATAAGAGGCTTGTGATAAAGTATCACCATCTAAGAAGTTGATTACATTACCTCTTTGATAGTTACGACGGCTTTTGCTTTCAGCATCTGTCACTTCCACCATTTTCACTTTACCCATGCTGTCAATTTCAGCTTCGCCATTCGCATTTTTATAAAGCTTCATGAATTTGTTACCACGGAAAGGAGCTACGTCATCTACATCTAAAGAGTTCAGCGGACGATATACATCTTCTACCCACTCACTAACGTTACCTGCCATATTATACAAGCCGAAACCGTTTGGATAAAAAGACTTAACGGGAGCAGTGTAAACAGCACGGTCGTTCAAACCACCGGCAACACCCATGTTATCACCAGAACCTCTTTTGAAGTTAGCCAAGAATTCACCTTGCCATCGACCGTGTTTTGTTTCACGCAAACCACTGTAGTTCATATTTTGAGTCCAAGGATAAACCTGCTTATTAGAATGTAGTTCTTCACCACGGTTACCTTCTTTCTTAGAAGGACGGGGATTTTGTTTAATCAAACCATAAGCAGCATATTCCCATTCTGCCTCAAATGGTAAACGGTAATTTGGTAATAAGATACCATCTTCCATGGTTACCTGGGTACGAGGCGTACCTTGAGGAGTTTTTAAAGGATTTTTTTTAGAAGTAGCTGCTTTACCAGGTTGTGCCTGATAAAGACCCAATAAGTATGATTTTGTAGTGAAGTTGTTTTCTTGTTGCTGACCTTGAATACCTTGCTTTGCAACCAAACCTTTATTCATCAAGATAACTTCGTTTACACGATCACTTCTCCACATTGCAAAATCGTGGGCTTGCCTCCAGCTTACACCTACAACAGGATAATCGTTAAAGCCTGGGTGACGGAAATAATATTCCACCAAAGGCTCATTATAACTCAATTCGCTACGCCATACCAAAGTATCTGGCAAAGCACCGTCAACAATTTTACGATTATTTGGATCAGCTTCCGGATCAAAAATGCGGTTTAGCCAATAGATGTACTCACGATAGTGAAGGTTAGAAACCTCTGTACGATCCATGTAAAAAGAAGGAACTGTAACACGGCGAGGAATATTATTCCAGTCGCCCATTACATCTTCTTCTGTTTGACCCATAGTAAAGGTACCACCTTCAACAAACACTAAACCTGGTCCAGTTGCCTGGTCTTTTGATTTCGCTACCTGGAAACCACCCATGTTTTTGTCATTGTAGTTCCAGCCAGTGGATTCGGATTTTTGGGCTTTTTTGCTAAACAGCCCGCCGTTTTTACAGGATGCCAACAAAACGGCTGAGGATAATAGGATTACAAAATTTTTTACTTGCATGGTTGCTTTTTTTGTCTTTCTAAAGGACACATGAATTTTACAGCATGTGCACCTGTTTGCTTTAACCTTTGTTTTGGAATAACTTTAACGCCGCAGCAGAAGGATTATTGTATTCCGGGCAAGAGTTTTCAGCACAGGTTTGCGAATATAGAAAGTTTAGTAGAAACAAAATATCGGAAATCTACCTTTTTTATTGTTATTTGTACGATCAAACTATGAAGCCCCCTTTCAAAAAGCTTTTCATTCTCAATATTTTAACTGCTTTAACTGTCCTTGCTGCCGGGCAACGAACCTACAAGCCAAGTTCTGTATTGTCTTCCGGCAATTGGTTTAAAATAGCAGTATCCGGCGAAGGAGTGTATAAAATAGATGTTCCTTTTCTTTCTTCATTAGGCTTAACGGGCACCATTCCATCTAATCAAATAAAGATTTTTGGTAATGGTGGCGCTATGCTCCCGGAAGATAATGCCAGTTCAAGGATAGATGATTTGGATGAAACTGCCATTGCTGTTTTTGACGGCGGGGATGGTGTCTTGAACGGAAATGACTATGTCTTATTCTACGCAAAAGGCCCGCATCAATGGTTGAAAGATAGTGCTAATAAACGTTTTGTTCATCAAAAAAACAGGTATACGAACAAGGCTTATTATTTCATCACTCTTGGATCTAACAGCAAAAGAATATCCACGCAAAACAATGCCCCTGTAGGATCTGTGACTGTTACCTCTTTCGATGACCGTTATTTTCATGAATTTGATTCGGTCAATTTTTTGAATAGTGGTAAAGAATGGTATGGCGAAGAATTTAGCAGTTCTCCCGGAAGAACATTAAGCAGAAGTTTTACGATTCCAACAACTGATGTTGCTGGCCCTGCTTCGATTGTTTCTGATGTGGTCAGCAGATCGGTTGGTGCAAATGGTATTTTCAACGTTCAAGTTGGAAGTCAGCAAGTGCAGCAAATTTCAGTGCCGGCTGTTACAGGAACCTACCTCGGACTTTTTGCTACAGAAACTCAATCAGCAGCAAGCTTTACGCTTTCGCAAAGCAATGCAGTAGTCACTTTTAGTTACCTGCCGGGTAGTAATAATGCGCAAGGCTGGATTAACTGGTTTGAATTTTTTTATAGAAGAAATCTTTCCTTGCCGAGTAACCAACAATTATTATTCAGAGATTGGAATAGCGTGACCAATAATGCAGCAACTTTTATTGTTGCCAATGCTGATGCAAACACACAGGTTTGGGACGTAACCGATATGCTGAACCCCGTGAAAATGAATACGACATTATCGGGTTCTCAATTACGTTTCAGTAACGATGCCACCCGTTTACGTGAGTATGCTTGTTTTAGCACTACTTTCTTAGTCCCTGAGGTAGTTGGAAGAATTGCTAACCAGGATTTACATGCGTCAAGCGATGTTGATTTTTTATTGGTTACTTACCCCGATTTTTTTGCACAAGCACAACGCTTAGCTCAGTTTCATCAGCAACATGATGGCTTGCGTACCAAAGTAGTGTTGACTGACCAGGTTTTTAATGAATTTGCCAGCGGCAATCCCGATCCAACGGCCATTAGGGATTTTGTAAAAATGTATTACGATAAATACCGTGCTACCTGGAATCAAAAAGGAAAATACTTATTACTTTTTGGGAAATCCAGCTTTGATTATAAAAACAGGATTAACGGCAACACCAATTTTGTTCCCGGTTTCGAAAGTGCTAATTCATTAGATCCTTTGTTAAGTTATACTTCTGACGATTTCTTTGGTTTTTTAGATGATAATGAAGACGTCAACTCCACTATAATTATAAATACGTTAGACATAGGCATTGGTCGCATTCCCGCAAAGAATACGGACGAAGCAAAAAACTTTGTGGATAAAGTAGAAGCCTATTATTCAGCAGATGCACTAGGCCCATGGCGGAACAATACCAATTTTATCGCTGATGATGGTGATCAGGATTTGCATTTACAGGATGCTGAAAGTATCACCGCAACATTAGCAGCTACTAACAATTTATACAACATCCAAAAAATATATTTGGATGCTTTTCGTAAAGAAAGCAGTTCGGCAGGTGGTCGTTACCCAGGTGTAAATGAAATGGTGAACAATAATATTTTCAATGGTACTCTGGTTTGGAATTACAGTGGTCATGGGGGGCCTGATCGATTAGCAGAAGAAGTAGTAATTGATCAATCTATAATAAATAGCTGGAGCAATGCTAACAAGCTACCGCTTTTCATTACAGCTACCTGTGATTTCGCTCCATACGATGCACCTTTATCAAATTCGTTAGGTGAAAATTTATTAGTGCGACCAAAGACAGGTGCCATTGCCTTAATGACTACCACACGTGTGGTGTTCGCTTCCAGCAACCGCATCATGAACAATAATTATTTGCAAATTGCTTTTCAGCCCGATGCAAATGGAAAATATAAATCATTAGGAGAAGCGGTTCAGGCAGCAAAAAATTATACCTATCAAAACTCTACTGATTATATCAACAACCGCAAATTTGCTCTGTTGGGTGATCCTGCATTGACCCTAGCTTTCCCAAAAGAAAAAATAAGAGCCACTACCATAAATGGTAACAACATTACCCTGCAACCTGACACCTTAAGCGCAACAGAATTTGTGACCTTGCAAGGAGATGTAACAGACAATAGCGGCAATGTGCTTAATAACTTTAACGGTACTGTTTATTTATCGCTATTTGACAAGCCGCAAACCATTACTACGTTAGGTAATGACCCTGCCAGTCCGCCTACTCAATTTCAATCGCAAACATCTATTTTGTTTAAAGGAAAAGCAACCGCAACAGCAGGACATTTTCAATTTAAATTCCGCATGCCTAAAGATTTGAATTACCAATATGGTAATGGAAAACTCAGTCTGTATGCACAAAATGGAGTTACCGATGCTAATGGCCTTTCTACTAATGTCATTATTGGTGGTATTAACATTAACGGTTTGGCGGATAATGTGGGACCAACTATTAAAGCATATCTAAATGATGAAGCCTTTGTCAATGGAGGAATTGTGAACCCACAGCCCTTACTTATAATAAAGTTGGCAGACTCGTCAGGTATTAATACCGGTAATGCAGGCATTGGTCATGATATTGTGGCCACTTTGGATGATGACAATAGAAAATATTATGTACTGAATGATTTTTACGAAACTGATTTGGACAATTACCAAAGGGGAACAGTGCGATTTCAATTACCGGAATTAAAACCTGGGCACCATAGTTTGAAAATAAAAGCATGGGATGTCGTAAATAATTCCAGTGAATACATTTTAGATTTCACAGTGATAAACAACGATCAATTGGTATTGGATCATGTATTAAACTATCCTAATCCATTTACCACCAAAACATTTTTTTGGTTTGAGCATAATCGTCCTGCAACAGACTTAAATGTTACCGTGGAAATATTTACCGTGGCAGGAAAATTAATAAAAACAATACGCCAAACAATAAATTCGACCGGTAATCGTTCTTATGAGGTTGAATGGGATGGTAGGGATGAGTGGGGAAGTAAAATAGGCAAAGGAGTTTATCTCTATCATTTAAGGGTGGCTAGTATAGATGGTAAACGTGCCGATAAGTGGGAACGCCTTGTAGTATTGAACTAGAAAGAAAAATCCAACTTTTTGTACTGCTTATAACCAAAACTGTATATTTTCGAACATTTTTTAAAATATATTTATGAGATCAACTGCTTTAAAACTTTCTGTAGCTGCCCTTTTGATGACCGGTGCAGTATCCTCTGTGAAAGCTCAATCTTCACCCATTAATGTTATAACTACGGCTGTTCCATTCTTACGTATATCTCCGGATGCGCGTTCAGGTGGCATGGGCGATTTGTCTGTAGCCACTACACCCGACGCAAGTGCTTCTTATTTTAACTTAGGTAAAGTTCCTTTCAACGAATCAAAAGGTGGCGTTAGCTTAACCTATACTCCTTGGCTAAAAAAAGTAGTGAACGACGTGTACATGGCGTCTGCTGCTGGTTATTATAAATTAAATGATAACGAAGCTTTGTCTTTAAACCTACGTTATTTCAATTTAGGTGAAATTCAATTCACTGATCAAAATGGTAACTTGAACGGTACTGGACGTCCAAACGAATTTGGTGCTCAATTAGGTTACTCTAGAAAATTAGGTGATAAAACAGGTCTTGGCGTTGGTTTGAAATATATCTATTCAAACCTTGCTGCTGGTGCTGTTTCTGGTAGTGCTACTTACAAAGCAGGTACTGGTGTTGCCGGCGACATAGGCGTTTACCATACAGGTCAGAACGCTGCTGGACAAGGCTGGGCTTGGGGTGTGTCTTTAACCAACTTAGGTTCTAAGATTGCTTACACTAATAATGCTACGCAAAAGGATTTCATTCCTGCCAACTTTGCAATTGGTACCACTTACACTAAAGTATTTGATGAGAGCAATAAATTGATGTTTGGTGTTGATTTGAATAAATTATTAGTACCAACTCCTCCGGTAACCACTGGAAACACAAGCTCTGATTCAGCGGCAATCGCTAACTATCGTAATAAAAGCGTAGTAGGTAGCTGGTTCTCATCTTTCGGTGATGCTCCAGGTGGCTTTGGTGAAGAAATAAGAGAGTTTCAAGTTTCTGTTGGTGCTGAGTACACATATAACAATCAGTTCTCTTTACGTGCTGGTTATTTCCACGAAGATGAAACAAAAGGTAACCGTCGTTTCTTCACAGCAGGCGTAGGTATCAAGTACAATGTATTTGGTTTAAATTTCTCTTATTTAATTCCTGCTAATGGTTACACCAATAACCAAAACCCATTATCAAACACATTGCGTTTTTCATTGGTATTTGATTTGAATGGTAGCGGTGGTAGCACTTCTACAACAAATCAGTAATCAAACATAATAATATTTAAAAGGCGAGAGTGAAAACTTTCGCCTTTTTGTTTTGCAGATATTTGTAAAAAATAATTATGGCAATACGGATAGGCTTTGGTGTCGATTTTCATCAGTTAGGCCAGGGCAGAGATTTGTTTATTGGTGGTGTAAAAATCCCTCATTATCTTGGCGCAATAGGACATAGCGATGCGGATGTGTTATTGCATGCTATTTGCGATGCCTTATTAGGAGCATTAGCACTAGGTGATATCGGAACACATTTTCCAGATACCGATCAGCGATTTAAAAATATTGATAGTAAAATTTTATTGAAAGAAACGGTTGACCTGATTGTGAAAGAAGGTTATGCGGTGATCAATATCGATTCTACACTTTGCTTGCAGGAGCCTAAGATCAAGCCATACATTAATGAAATGAAAAAAACAATTGCCGCTATTATTGGTATTACCGAGAAAGATATTTCTGTTAAAGCCACCACCACTGAACAAATGGGTTTTGTTGGAAGAAAGGAAGGATTGATTGCTTATGCTACAGTATTATTGGAGCGGCTTTAACATCTTCTGCCAAAGAGCATGTTATCTTTGAAACACTGGGTTCAATGCAAATAAAAATTCTAAATACATCTACAAACGACTTGCCCAATTATGCAACTGATGGTGCAGCAGGAATGGATGTTCGGGCATTTTTGCAAGAACCAATTTCGTTAAAGCCATTGCAACGAATATTAGTTCCAACAGGTTTGTTCATTGAATTACCGGAAGGCTTCGAAGCACAGATACGGCCACGTAGCGGCTTGGCAATAAAGCAAGGGATTACTTGCTTGAATACACCCGGCACTATTGACAGTGATTACCGCGGAGAAATTAAGGTGATTTTAATAAACCTTTCAGAAGAAGAACAGATCATAAACAATGGGGAACGGATTGCGCAAATGGTAATTCAAAAAGTAGAAAGAGCAGAGTGGATAGAAACAACCATATTAAACGAAACAGCTAGAAACGTTGGAGGTTTTGGTTCAACCGGAAAAATATAAATGATGATGCGATTTTTGTTTTTGATTCTTTCAATTAGTTTATTGGCTTCCTGTCGTTCGACAAAAAAAATTCAAACGGCAATAGGGAAAAAAGATACTACGCAGATGGTACACACATCAGTGAAAGATGATAGTACCAATTATATACGATCAGCCGTTCAACAGATTAATACAAATAAGATAAATTTCAAAACTTTTTCTGCAAAAATCAATGTTGGCTATAGAGATGCTGAAGAGCAAGATTATAACGTGACAGCATTTGTGCGTATTTACAAAGACAGCTTGATGTGGGTTTCTGTCAATGCATTAGGCGGTTTGTTTGAACCAATGCGTGCCTTGATTACAAGAGACTCTGTAAAGATTTTAGATAAGCAAAAGAAAACGTATACTATTCGCAGCATTGATTACTTGCAGCATGTTACGAATTTACCTTTCACTTTTACCACATTGCAGGATATGATCGTTGGTAATGCTGCTTTCCTGGACAGCAATATTGTTTCTTATTCTCGTGGGAACAATGTGCTTTCTATTGTATGCCTGAATAATTTTTTCAAAAGCATTTCCACATTCGAGGAATCATCAAAGCAATTGCGGAGTGCTAAAGTAGATGATGTAGATATTAGCAGTAACAGAACAGCAAACTTGCTTTATTCCGATTATCATAATGAAGAAGGCTTGTCTTTCCCGACAAAAAGAATAATTACCATCGTTAGTAAAAACGGGCACACGGATATAAATCTTGATTTTAAACAGTTTGAAATTGATCCGCAGAACATGAGTACACCTTTTAGTATTCCAAAAAATTACAAGAGGTCTTAAAATTTATTTCATTCGTAAACGTAATTATAAACCGGACTAAAAATTTTACTGATGAAGAAAATCTTAGTCACTACACTATTTTCTTTTTTTACGCTGTTCTTGTTTGCCCAGCAAGACCGAGCAGCTATGGAGCTGGAACGGGCACAATTGCAGAAAGAGATTTCTGCAATTAAGGGTGATTACAGCAAAGTAAAAAAGCAAAAGCAAGCCACGCTGGCTCAGCTTAATGTTTTGTTACACCGCATGGACTTGCAGGATAAATACATTGGCAACATTAATAAAGAGCTGAACATAATTGGCAATGATATCTATACTAAAACTTTAGAAATAAACCATCTTCAACGTGAATTGGACACGCTTAAAGCACAGTATGCAAGAAGTGTGGTTTATGCTTACAAAAACAGAAGCACCTACGACTACCTGAACTTTATTTTCTCCGCCAATAATTTTAATGATGCTTTAAAGCGTATTGCCTATTTAAAAAAATACCGTCAGTATCGTGAGCAGCAGGCTAGAGAGATTGTAGAAACGCAACATCGCATTTTGGATAATAAGCAACAGCTATTAGGCAAACAGAAAGAAAAGAACGTAGCACTCAAAAATCAAAAAGAGCAATTAGAAGAACTAGAAGCACAAAAGAAAGAAAAGGATAAGGTTGTTTCCGAATTGAAATTTAAAGAAAAGGAATTAAATAAGCAGCTGGCTTTAAAAAATAAGCGTGATAAAGAATTAAAGAATGCTATTGCAGCCATGCTTCGTAGGGAAATTGAAGCAGCTCGTAAACGTGCGGCTGCAGAGGCCGCCGCAGCAAAAGCAAAAGAGAATGCAACAACGAATAATAGCAATACAGCAACTGCTACACCTAAGAAAACAACTGCAAAGCCCAAGGAGTACAGTGTGTTTAACACGGATAAGGATATTGCATTAAGCTCTAATTTTTCAAATAATAGGGGGCGTTTACCTTGGCCAGTCGATAATGGCGTAGTATGTATTCATTACGGACATTACAATGTGCCGGGTACAAAAGTGAGTGGTGATAACCCGGGAATTACATTGTGCACTCCATCAGCAGGAGCAACGGTTAAAGCAGTATTTGATGGTGAGGTAACCGCTGTAACCAATGAAGGTGATATCATGACAGTAATGATTCGTCACGGTAAATATTTTACTATCTACAGCAATTTATCATCTGCAAATGTTAATCGTGGTGATAATGTTCGTACTGGCCAATCAATTGGTCGTGTAGCGGAAGATGATGATGGAAGCGGTGGTAAATTGGAGTTTCTGATGATGCAGGAATACACAAAGCTTAATCCGGAACCTTGGTTGCGTCGTTAATCAACCATTTCCTTTTTCAGTACCCTATCATATAATTTTTCATACAGGGGTACAATAGTATTGATGTCATACGTCAATGCATGTTGTGCCGCTTTTTCTTTGAAGTAGCTTAAACGTTCATCATTTTGCAAAATGTCAATCGCATTTTTGCTCATGTCTTTAATGTCGCCAATATTACTCATATAGCCTGTCTCACCCTGTATCATAATTTCACTCAAGCCCCCTGCGTTCGTTGAAATCACAGGCACCCCAGCAGCCATTGCCTCTAATGCAGCCAAACCAAAACTTTCATATTCAGATGTAAGTAAGAACAAATCTGAAATGGCTAATATATCTTCTATCTGCTCTTGCTTTCCTAGAAATCGTACTTCACTATCAACACCTAATTTTCTACTTAACTCTTCTGCCATCACTTTTTCAGGACCGTCACCCACAAACAAAAGCTTAGACGGAATTTCTTTTTGCACTTCATAAAAAATCTGCACTACATCCTGCACTCTTTTTATTCTTCTGAAGTTGGAAGCATGTAACAAAATGCGTTCGCCTTGGGGTGCAATTACTTTTTTAAAAGCATCAATCGGCTTGCATTTAAAGCGTTCTACATCTACAAAATTGTAAATGACCTCAATCGGTTTTTCTATTTTAAATGAACGATAGGTTTCTTCGCACAAATTTTTTGATACCGCCGTGATCGCATCACTTTGATTAATCGAAAACGTGACTACCGGCGCATAGGTTTTATCTCTTCCTACCAAAGTGATATCTGTTCCATGTAAGGTGGTGATGATGGGTATGGTAATGCCTTCGCCTTCCAGTATTTTTTTGGCCATATAAGCAGCTGAAGCATGCGGAATGGCATAATGTACATGCAGCAAATCAAGATGATTGTTTTTAATCACGTCAACTAATGTACTGGCTAATGCGGTTTCGTAAGGTGGATAGTCAAACAGTGGATAGGTCGGTACTTGTACTTCGTGGTAAAAAATATTCGGTATGAAACCGTTCAATCGAACAGGTTGCTGATAGGTGATAAAATGAACCTGGTGCCCTTTCTGTGCTATAGCCTTTCCCAGTTCAGTAGCTAATACGCCACTTCCACCAAACGTTGGATAACAAACAATGCCGACCTTCATACAACAATTATTGAGGAACTAAGGTAGTTACAATTTAGTCATGCGTTTCGTTCGCCGCCGTTAAATAATTAATTTTGCAAACTCGTTTCAAATTAATTTTAAGACATGAAAAAATTATTTACCCTCACCACATTTTTCATTTCACTTTTTGCCTCGGCTCAGAACGAAGATTCTGTTTTCATCAAGCGTATTTCCGATTATATTCTGACCAGTGGCAAAGCTTATGATGATTTGCGTGTATTGACCAAGCAAATTGGTGGCCGTCTTTCAGGTTCGCCGCAAATGTATAAGGCTGAACAATGGGGTTTGCAAGCGATGAAGGATGCAAAAGCAGATACTGCTTTTCTGCAGGAATGTATGGTGCCTCATTGGGTGCGTGGCGGTAAGGATGCGGCGGTGGCAACATATGGTAAAAAGAACAGGAAACCTTTAGATATATTGGCTTTAGGCAACTCGGTTGGAACTGGCATGAAAGCGTTAACAGCACCTGTGATTGAGATTGACGATTTCGATGATCTGGAAAAAAAGAAGAATGACATAAACGGCAAGATTGTTTTTTATAACTACCATTTCAATCCAACGTTCATTAAAACATTTAATTCTTATGGGGATGCTGTAAAATATAGAGGACAAGGTCCTAGTCGTGCAGCAAAATATGGAGCTGCTGCAGTGATTGTTAGAAGCATGTCGCACAGTACTGATAATAATCCACACACAGGTGCAACTAATTATACTGATTCCACTCAGAAAATTCCAGCAGTTGCTATTGGTTTGCAGGATGCTGACTGGTTGGATAGCATTTTAAAGAAGGGAAGCGTTTCTGTAACTATGACCACAAACGGACATTTTTTACCAGATACAGTGGGGCATAATGTAATTGGTGAATTAAAAGGAAGTGCATATCCAAATCAGTATATCACCATTGGCGCCCATTTAGATTCGTGGGATCCAGCCGAAGGTGCACATGATGATGGTACCGGTATCGTAGAAACCATTGAAGTGTTACGTACTTTTAAGGCATTGGGCTATCAACCAAAGCATACAATCCGTTTTGTGCTTTTCGCCAACGAAGAAAATGGTTTGCGTGGCGGAACAAAATATGCACATGAGGCAAAAGCAAAAGGCGAGCAACACATTTTTGCTCTTGAAAGCGATGAAGGTGGGTTTACACCAAGAGGCTTTGGCTTTACCGGTCAGGAAGCGCAATATCAAAAGATAGTAAGTTGGCAGCCTTTGTTAGCACCTTACGGAGCTACGGAAATTGTTCGTGGTGGCGGTGGCTCTGACATAGGGCCATTAGGAAGAACAATGAATGTTTCATTGGGCAGTATTATGCCCGATTCTCAACGCTATTTCGATATTCATCATTCCCGCAATGACGTGTTTGAGAATGTAAACAAGAGAGAGCTGGAGCTGGGTGCAGTGAATATTGCCGCCTTGATTTATCTTATCGACAAGTATGGTCTATAAATTGCAAAGCTCACTATAAACAACAACAATGGAAGTAACAACTACACCAAGAGTAAGGCGAAGAAGAGGTGGATGTGGCATACTTACTAGTATTTTCTTTGTAATTCTCTTAATTGCAGGGATTTGGATTTATTGGCATTATTACAATACGTACAGCGAAGGAGATCGTTATGGTTTGCTGCAAAAATTTTCGTATAAGGGCAATCTTTTTAAAACATATGAAGGTGAAATGATCCTAAGCAGTGTTTCAGGCAATAACAATGTACCCATTGCTTCTGAAAAATTTTATTTTTCTGTTAGTGATAAACACGTGGCGGAGCGATTGATGAATTTGCAAGGCCGTCATGTAACTGTTTTGTACAGGCAAAAAAGAGGAACATTGCCTTGGCGTGGTGAATCAGAATATATTGTAGATAGTGTTCGAGCTGAACACGATTAGCCTGAGTATAGTAAAAAGATAGCAGGTCGCTTATGTAATTGCGGCATAGCAGTTTTCCACTGTTGTGCCGTTTTCGTTTGTACGCTTTCGGTTGATGCGGTAAGATCAACTGCCACACAAATCTTTGTTTTTGGATGGCAAGTCTTAACGAGTGTTTCTAATAATTGATTGTTGCGATAAGGTGTTTCAATAAAAATTTGTGTACATAATTTTTGTTGCGATTCGTTTTCCAAAGTCTTAATCGCTTTTACCCGTTGCGCAGTGTCTATTGGCAAATAACCTACAAACTGAAATTGCTGCCCGTTCATACCACTTGCCATTAATGCTAGCAAGATGGAATTAGGACCAACCAATGGCTTAACAGTAACATTTTGCTCTTGTGCGATAGCTACCAGTTGTTGGCCAGGATCAGCAACTCCCGGACAACCCGCTTCACTAATGATTCCAATCGATTTTCCTTCCCGAATTTTTTGTCTGAAAGCATTTCCTGTTTCATCGGTCACTTCTTTCATGTTAAACCATTCGTAATTATCAATGACCATTTCTTTCCAAACCTGTTTTAAATAGCGCCGGACCGTACGTTCATTCTCTACAAAAAAAACAGAGCATTTTTTTACAGCATTAATTGCATAAGCAGGAATACATTCGGTAACACCTTCGGCTAAAACGGTTGGAATTAAATATACCTCAGGCATTGCGCAGTTTTGTTTTGTGGACACTTAAGGTGGCAGCAACAACTGCATAAGCAGGCGCTAATACCCAGCCTAAAAACGGAATTAAATGCATGAGGTAAAAGATCAATCCATTACCAATGGCTAAGCCTTTGTGCTTACCTATATAGTTAATGCTTTCAGCTGGTGTCAGTTTTGCACGTTCCAAACTATAATCAAGCATAGAAAACCCATAATAATAGCACTCAACTAAGAGGGCAATGATGGGAGTGATCCAACCTACCAGGGGAAATAATGAAAGCAATACCAAAGCAATGGCGTAAACAGTTTGCCAAATTGTGTTGCGCAAGGCTAGTCGAATACCTCTCCAAACGTCTTTTAGTAGTTGCGAAGAATTAAAAGGAAAATCTATGCCTTCTAATATGTTTTCTGTTTTTTCACTTAGATAAGCAAATACCGGTGACCCAATAATGAGGAATAAATATTTGAAAAGAGAAAAATAAAACAACAATAAAATGATCCACAAAAAGAAACCTGCCATTAAAAAGAAGAAACTCAACCACTCGCTATGCTCCAGCTGAAGCCAGGCTTGTAACCCTGTTTCTTTGCTTAAAAAAGAAACGGCATCCGTTGCAGAATTGATAAAAAGGTACATGCCCCCTATAAACAAAAAGCAATACAAAATACCCGGAATAAGAATCCACTTCCAAAGCTTATGCTTGCGAATAAAATTATGCGCCTCAATATAAGCTTGTATTGCTATGATAATTTCTTTAAGCAAGCAATGGATTTAATGGCGTAAATATAGCGATGCCTGTTGAGCTATGGTGTATAATTTGCATTTCATATGCATAGTCATTTTATGAAGAAACTGCCAATCTCATTTTATTTGCGTGAGGATGTTGTTCAAATTGCTAAAGACTTACTCGGAAAAGTTTTAGTCACAACATGGAATGGAGAAAAAACATCGGGACGTATTGTAGAAACGGAAGCTTACGAAGGAGAAATTGACCGGGCATCGCATGCTTTTAAAGGAAGAACAAAACGTACAGAAGTCATTTTTGGAAATGGTGGCACAGCTTATGTGTATCTATGTTACGGTATTCATCAAATGTTCAATATTGTTACCGCAAAAGAAGGTGTAGCACATGCTATTTTGATTCGGGCAGTAGAGCCAATGGAAGGTATAGATGTGATATTGAAAAGAACGAGGAAGAAAAATTTAGATGCATCACTCACTCGTGGGCCGGGTAATGTAGGTAAGGCATTTGGTTTTCATACGTCGCAATGTGGTTTGTCTTTGACAAGTGATGAACTATATATTTACAATGATGCATTTAAACTGGAGGCAATTGACATCGGCTCTTCGCCACGCATTGGGGTTGATTATGCCGGCGAACATGCGCAATGGCTTTACCGCTTTTATGTTCGGGGAAACAAATACGTTAGTGGCAAAAACAACTTATGATAAATTGAGTAGACTGATTTGTAGAAGCAAATATTTTAGAAAAAATTTTTCATTGGCCACTATTTACTATTTCCAGACGTTACCTTTTTATTTTGATTAGCGTCGTTGCTGCAATCGTGCTTTATATAAGCAATTCGTTTGCAGTTTCCATTGCTGCTAATAAAGTAATTGCAGTTGCTGCTTTGATGATCTTGTTGTGAGTGTTGGAAGCACTGCTTATGCCTGTGGTGGCATTACTACCTTTGATTCTTTTCCACTTTTTAAAATTGGGACTCTCGATGCTACGGCAACATCCTACGCAAACCCAATCATCTTTTTATTTATGGGTGGTTTTATGCTGGGGCTTGCCATTGAAAAATGGAATTTACATCGTCGCATTGCATTGGGCATTGTACAATTAACAGGCACAAGCGGCGATCGCATCATATTTTGCTTTATTCTATCAACGGGCCTTATCAGCATGTGGCTGAGTAATACAGCTACTATAATGATGATGTTTCCAATTGCGCTTTCTGTCATTCACGTGATCAAAGAAAATCACCCGCATCAAAAAGAAAGAGGCAATTTTGCCATGACGATGATGATCTCTATTGCATTCGCCTCTAATTATGGGGTATTGCCACATTGATTGGCACACCGCCAAACGTAGCTTATGTTGCCTTTGTAAAAGGAAAATATAATTACACGATTGATTTTTTTTCAGTGGATGGCCATCTGTATGCCTTTGAGTTTGCTTTTGTTGTTTACGCTTTATTTTGTTTTAGTAAAATGGATCTATCCTAATCGAATGAAAAGCGATCCATCTACAAAATCAATGATCAAAAGTGAAGAGAACAAGCTCGGCAACATGTCGGCTGCAGAAAAGAGAGTGTTAATTATTTTCATTTGTACAGCGGCCTTATGGATTACAAAAGATCTGATCAATAAGTTGAATGTAATTAAGCTGGATGATACAGTTATTGTTTTAGCCGGTGCAGTGGCTTTGTTTGATTGCCCTTCGGGTGAAAAAACAAAGAAGCTATTCTAACCTGGGATGATACACAAAAAATGGCGTGGGGTATTTTGCTATTATTTGGTGGCGGTATTGCACTTGCTTCTGCTTTGGGAAAGGCAGGACTGATTGAACAATTAGGAAGATGGTTTGCACAATTTGGCGGTAATGCATTCCTGCTTCTGTTCCTTGTAACCACCATTTCCATTTTTATTAGTGAAGTGATGAGTACTGTAGCACAGTTTATTGTATTTGTACCTGTTGTTTCAGCGTTAGTAGATGCCTTGCATTTAAATTTTTTGATTTTAGGTATACCAATGACTCTTGCTGCAAGTTGTGCCGGTATGTTGCCTATGGGTACACCCCAAATGCAATTGTATTTGCCAGTGGATATATAAAGTTAAATCAAATGACTAAGGTTGGTTTTGTAATGAACCTTGTTAGCGTTTTACTTATCACACTGTTTTGTTGGTATGTACTGACTTTAGTGATGCATCTGAGGATGCATCTTCTTACCGTAGAGCTTGCTGTCGTTCTATGTTTAGGTTTGGCTTTTGTTTTGCTGAAATGAAATAGATTTATTATTACCTAACCATAAAACTAATTGTATGGCAGACGTTCAACTTACAGCTTATAATGTAAAAACAAAGGAGAAAAACGTTCCTATTCTGGACGCAGTAATCACAAGGACCGCAAAGGGTGCGTACATGGTGCAGGGCTTCTCTAAAGAGGGACATAAATTGACCACCTTGTGCAATGAGGAAAAAGCGATGGCTGCTATTAATGCAGGGATTGCTAAAAAAGGTTGGGAATAAAGTAAAAACAAAAGGTGTAGAACATTCTACACCTCAACAATAAAGAAGCAGGTTAAGCGCCTGCTTCTTTATTGTTTATATAATTTGAACGAAGTTGTTCTATCGCCGGCGGTTGCTTGTAATAAATAAGCACCGGAAGCTTTACCTGATAGATCGACTGTATATTTTTCTACAAAGCCGGAACCTGTGATTTTGTTTTCACGAATGGTTTTGCCAGATGCATCAGTGATTTTTATGGTTACTACTTCGCCACTATTCACCTGGTAAAGTAAATGGAATGGTCCATTGGATGGATTTGGAAATACCTGCCACATAATGTCATTGCTAAATAAAACAGAACGAACAGGAGAGTAAGTGTATCGTCCATCAATATCAATCATCTTCAGGCGGTAATAACGAACACCTGACTTTGGTTGCTCTTCGTCAATAAAACTATATTGTTGTTGAGAAGTGTTATTATGAGCAGCCACTTCACCAATTTTTACAAACTGGTTCAATTGAATAGCAGCATTACCTCGGGCTACTTCAATTTCAAAACGATTAACAGCTACTTCATTCGTCGTTGTCCATTGTAAGAGTGCCTTGGTGTTTTGTTGTTTTTGTGCAGTAAAGTTCAACAGCGTCAAAGGCAGCGGCGTTTGTTGGTTAAATGCTCCGTTGTTCAGCCAGAACTCTGAAAAGTCTTTCACTTTAAATTCTGCATAATAGCCTTTGTCAAATGGAACCTTGGTCACCTTTGAAGGAACAATAAAAGCCCAATTGCCGGATAGGTCATTGGCAATAGTTCCATCCTCTTTTGTTTTATCGGGATCAGTATATTTTGAAACACCTAATTCATAAGCTCCTGCAGGCTTGCTACAACCACTGCAACCGGTCGCAAAAATGAGCGAATCTGTTTCCTTGTCTAAGAAATAAAGACGAACGGTTACTGAATCAGTAAGTGAGGTTATAGCTGGCTTGATGGTGATGTTGCGATCATGATAATACTGTGTTGACGTACGGCGGGTTCCCGAAGAACTGCCACTTGGATAGATGTATGCCTGAACATCTGTACTTCCCATGTTCTGATTGTTCGGTTGTATAGAAGCAATCAATTGCCCGCCTGAAGTGAAATCAGTCCAGCCGGTACCCGAAACAGTTTGTGTTACCGGCCCTGCCATTGTTACACCATTATAGATGCCATTCGTGTTGTCATAAATATGAATATCATCAACTGCAATACCTTCTCTATTCACACCTGCGTCAGAAGATAAAACAAAACGCAAACGCAAGCGATTGTTATTGGTCGTTGGCAATGCAAACGTTGCCACATGGTAACGAGTGTAACCAATTACACTCCAAACATTATCACCTGCTTTATTATACCAATTGGTGCCAGAACCATTTGTGCCAAGCTTTGTCCATGTCTTACCATCTGCAGAATATTCAACCCATACACCATCGCAAAGCGTACTGCCGCAATCTTCTAAATCCAAAGCCACTGCGAAACTTAATGTGGGAGTAGTCATGCCGCTTACATCAAAGCAAGGTGAGTATAAATAGGATAGCTCGTTATCATTGTAATTTCCTACCAATCTTGTCTTCCACGCTTTAGCGCCACTCGCTGCACCTTTTATTTTATAGGAAGCAGGCGTACCATATTCCCAACTGCTGTTCTTTCCTCCTGTATACCAGTTACCATTGTCTGCTTCAAAATTTTGTAAGTATGGGAAAGAAGTAAGAACGGGTAAATTATTGATCGTTGCCCGGGATGTATCATTTTCATGGAAGCTATCACTGTTTAAGTCAACAACAGTTTCCAATGTATGTGTACCTAATGAACTAAGATTAGCAAGTGCACTGAATGTATATTGCAAAGAAGTGTTTGCATTAATGGAAGTAATTGTTTCAATTGTCCATGCGCCACCATCAATACGATACATTACCGGAATATTAGTAAGGGTATTGGATGAACTATTCCGGACAGTTACTTTAACCGGCGTGGTGGCATTCAATGCGCAGGAGGCTACAGTTGGTGTATCAATGGAAACCAGTTGCAGATCGTTGAACACTTCATAAATGCGAACATCGTCAAAGGAGTAACCACCTGCATTTTCTTTATCCGTTGCTGCAAAATAGCCATGCTGTCCCCAGCGTATTTGAAAAGAAGTTGAAAAGCTTTGTCCTGCAGCTGCAAGTAAATGTGCTAATTCAATACTGCTTGTTTTCTTGTAGGTGCCCGGATCTAATTGATTGGCGAAAAGGTCGTAAGCGTTAACCCAAGGTGCGGTATCATTCCCTCTGATCCAAACGCTGTTGTTTGGGTTAGCATATTGACCATGATTGTTGTAACGAAAATCTAATCGAATATCATTGGTGCTAACATTATATGTTGCGAGGTTAAACGTACCATCTAAATAATTGATATTGGAAGATGGATACAAATAACGGTCAGCATCCAGTGTAATGGCATTGCTACCTGAATAAGCCATACCGCTGTTAATGAACGAACGAACACGACCATAAGAAGTAGAGTTGCTGAAATCAAAACGATCTAAACCATCAAGGCCAATTTGTTTTGATTTATACTCTTGGGTTGGAGCTCCGTCAAAATTTTCAATAAGTGGCGAAGCAAGTGTAATTGGATTATTGGCTAATTGTTTCACAACAGCCACTAAAGTATCGTTCGCATGAATTGGGTCAACAGCATAATCAACAACAGCCTTGATGATGTATGTGCCTACTGCAGAAAAATCTTGTGTTGTTGCAAATGTGTGTGTGTATGTTGACGAAGCTGAAATAGTGCTTACACTTTCACTGATCCATGCACTACCATTTACCGAATATTTTACGTTAAAGTTATTGATGGCAGCATCATCCAAGTTTTTTACACGAATGGAAATAGCTGTTGTGGCTGTTAATGCAGTTGATGTAAAAAGCCGTCCTGAACTAGGAGCAACAATGGCATCCAGTTTCAAATCATTATCTGAAATAGCTCCTGTGCAAGAGCCGCTGTTTGGTTGGCGTATAACACCAAATCCTCTTCTTCCACTTTTGCCATTTATTCTTGGACGAACAGTTACTACATATTGGGAGTCTTTTGATAAGCCATCAATCAAATAAGTGTTACCAGTTGTTGTTGCAACTGAAACCATCTTGCCACCTTTCATCATCATTACTTCATAGTCAGTTGCGTTGGCTACACTTGTCCAATCAATGGAAACGTATCCCTCACACTGCACCGCAGAAAGTGAAACAGCGGGAACATTCATGATCACAAATGAATTACTAATGCTGGTGATGCCGGTACCATTCTGCGTTACTCGCATCTTGGCTTTGTCCGTAGCAATGTTGGGCACATACCATGTATAAAAGCGAACATCTGGTGCAAGATTGCTCGCAAGATTGGTCCAGGTAGCACCGTTATCAGAAGAGAAATCTACGTTGTACGTACTGGTTGTATTGCCATAAGCTTCCCAATGTACCGTCATGCTATCGTAAGCATTTGAGCTGGGTACCCAGGTTTCATCTCCAATAGGGTTGGTGATCTTTAAGCTAACCGGAACAAAGTCATACGTTACAAAATATTCTTGTGAAGGGTTTTGTGTAATAGCCGTTCCTTTTATTTTGATAGTATAATTGCCGGAGGTAGGATTATCAATTGTTACCTGTTCTATATTGTTGATGTGATCAGGTCCTGTAGTAGCTGTTATTGTGATATTGTTTGGATCATTAATCTTTGGATAAGAAGTTATGGAAGAAGGATCGGCCACCTCTAAATCCAAATCATTTACTAATGCCTGACTGCTTAATGCAGCTGCGGCAGGATCGTTCCAATACAACAATACTTTTAGTTGTGCTGTATTTGCGGGAACAGAAATCGAATGTGTATTAGTACTACCATTGGTAATAGTGGAAGTCAAATAATGATTGCTTTCTAAAATATCTATGCTGCGTAACAAATTCATGTTACCAAAACCATAGGTGTAATCCGGACCTGCATTTCCTGCATCAGAAGCGCCATTACAAAGAATTGCTTTCATCAAACCATTCTTTGGATTCACGCCTCCGTTCAATTGCTTGTATCGTTGGTACAATAATGTTAGACCTCCGGTAACTCCCGGCGCCGCCATACTTGTTCCGTAGTTAATGCTATAGGGATAAATTGAAACGGGCCATGCGGAAATCACACCTGAACCCATCGCTGCTATTTCCGGTTTAATGCGTCCGTCCTTAACCGGACCACGACTTGAGAAAACGGCAATGCCTCCATTGTAAGTAGTACCACCAACTGTTAATACATTTTTAGCAGATTGATAACCACCTAGAACTGTTCTAAAGCCGGAAGGCAAACCATTACAACTTAACCCACCATCGTTACCTGCAGCAAATACATGTTGTAAATTGGGTAGATCAATTGCCTGCTGATCCAACACTCGTGAATATAAATCATACAAGCCTGCATAATTACAATCGGCTACAATATTGCCGTAGGAATTATTGGTGAGCACCATGCCGTAATCTTGTACATAGGTTGTAGCATTTATCCATATTGATTGATATGTTGTACTCACAATGGTAGCCTTGGGGGCATAACCTGTAAACGCTTCATCTACGTTTCCTGCGCCGGCTACTGTTCCGGTTACATGGTGTCCATGACCACGAGCTGCTTCATAAGAACGATTTATTAGGCGATAAGTAAAATCGGGATGCGTTTGTACATCGGCATTATCGCCAACACCTACTACCACACCACTGCCATCAAGACCTCTGCCTCCATTTGCTGCAGAAGCATTCAACACATTAGCTCTTGAAGTAGCACGACTATTATAGTTTAAAGGCTGATCTTTTGGTGGAGCAGGTTGTACATATTCTATAAAAGGAAGTGATGCTAGTTCTGATAAACGGTTAGTGGCAATCCGCAACGCAACAATGCCATAGTTACTAAACTCAGAAGGTAGTACGTCAATGTTTTTCTGATGTAAAGCATTCAGTACTTCTAAAAGAGAAAATGTTTTTGAAAATGATATCCATACATCAACAGTTCCTTGAACTTTTACTGCGTAAGCTGGTATTTGATCATACGCTAAAGCCGCATACATTTTTTGTTGTGGTGACAATTGGACAATACTTCTTGCCCTCGCAACTTGTAATACAGAAAAATCTAAAGTGCCAGTAATAATTGATATATATGCATTAGTTGGAATATAATCCAACAACTCAATACCATGTGCACTTAAATATTTTCGGGTATCCGTAGAAGGAATGGCTTCAAACTGAAGCACCACGGAAGCTTTGTTATTATAACGAACAAGCGTTTTGGTCAACGAATCAACAATTACTTTCGTAATATTTGGCTGAAGAACAATGTTGCCCGATTTTAAACGAAGCGTAGCATTATTATTTTGGGCAAAAGAGAAAAGGCTGGTTAGTACAAAGAGCAGCAGCAGTCGGCTTTGTTTCATGGATATACAATAAGAATAAAAATAATGCAAAACTCTGAAAATAAAAAGCTAAAAGCCTTATGTGATCTACATTATAGCCCCTTGTTGTTGAAACACAGAACGATGCATCTGTTGCAAAAAGCTATATACATCCTGCATATCCCTAATTGGTTCGCCCACCAACATAAATAATTTACCTGCTTGTTTTAATTTTGCTTTGTTAGTTCCTGTTTGCAAGAAATCTAAAATTGATTTGAATGTTTTGGATTCGAAGTAAGGCGATTCGGGTTTGTTGATGAAATAGCATTTTAGCGAATCATTCTTTAGCATTAATCGCTCAAAGCCTAGTTCCACCGCCAGTTTGCGGCAACGAACCGTTACAAATAATTCCTGCACCTGTGGTGGCAAAGCACCAAAGCGATCAGCCAATTCGGACTGCAAGGCTACCAATTCTTCTTCTGTTTCGCAATTATCTAAACGAGTATAAAGCGATAAACGTTCTGTGATACTTTCCACATAGTTATCCGGAATTAAAATTTCCAAATCGGTATCAATGGTGCAGTCGCTTACATAATCATCTTGTCTTGAAATTTCTTCTTTGAACAGTTCTTTGAACTGCGTACGTTTCAATTCACGAATGGCTTCATCCAAAATTTTTTGATACATTTCAAAACCAATCTCTGCCATAAAGCCACTTTGCTCGCCACCTAATAAATTTCCCGCACCACGTATATCCAAATCACGCATGGCAATTTGAAAACCACTTCCCAGTTCGCTATGTTGCTCCAATGTTTGCAAACGTTTACGTGAATCGGCAGGGAGTGTACTCATGGGAGGCGCTAATAAATAGCAGAAAGCCTTCTTATTACTACGACCAACACGTCCACGCAACTGGTGCAGATCACTCAAACCAAACTGATGCGCATTGTTAACGATGATTGTATTTACATTGGGAATATCCACGCCACTTTCAACAATATTGGTACAAATTAGTACATCGTATTTTTTATCAATGAAGTCAAGAATGCGTTCTTCTAATTCATGTCCTTCTAACTGACCGTGTGCCCAGCCTATACTTAAATCAGGACACAATGCTTTGATTAACGCAGCCATTTCTGGCAAACCCTGTATGCGGTTATGAATGAAGAAAACTTGTCCGCCACGTTCGGTTTCAAAATAAATAGCATCACGAATAAAATCTTGGTTGAAAACCTGAACTTCTGTTTGAATAGGTTGCCTGTTTGGCGGCGGTGTATTAATAATTGAGAGATCACGGGCACCCATCAAACTAAACTGCAAAGTTCGGGGAATGGGGGTGGCTGTAAGTGTTAATGCATCTACATTGGTACGCATTGTTTTGATCTTTTCTTTATGCGCCACACCAAATTTTTGTTCTTCATCAATGATCAGTAAACCAAGGTCTTTGAACTTAACATCTTTACCAATCAAGGCATGCGTACCAATAATGATATCAATCTTTCCCTCTTCTAATTTTTTGTAAGTTTCTTTTTTCTCTTTCGCCGATTTAAAACGATTTACATAATCAACTGTAACCGGAAAATCTTTTAAACGATCTGCAAATGTTTTATAGTGTTGAAACGCAAGGATGGTTGTTGGTACCAACACAGCTGCTTGCTTGCCGTCAACTACTGTTTTAAACGCTGCACGAACTGCAATTTCTGTTTTACCAAAACCCACATCGCCACACACTAAGCGGTCCATTGGCGAAGGCGATTCCATATCTTTTTTTACATCTGCTGTAGCCTTGCTCTGATCGGGTGTGTCTTCGTAAATAAATGATGCCTCTAATTCTGTTTGAAGATAATTGTCAGGTGTATGTTGAAAGCCTTTTTCGGCTTTACGTTGTGCGTATAATTTGATTAGGTCAAAGGCAATTTCTTTAACCTTCAATTTTGTTTTTTCCTTCAGCTTATTCCAAACGTCACTTCCTAATTTATTTATTTTAGGAACAGAACCTTCTTTGCCGGTGAACTTGGCAATCTTGTGCAAAGAGTTAATGTTTACGTACAGGATATCACTGTCTTTGTAAATAATGCGAACGGCTTCCTGTGTTTTACCATTCACTTCAATTTTTTGCAGGCCGCTGTATACACCTACACCATGATCAATATGCGTCACAAAATCACCAGGCTGCAATTCCCTAAGTGTACGAATAGTTAGCGCCTTACTTTTGTTGTATGCTTGCTTTACTTTGTATTTATGATAACGTTGAAAGATTTGGTGATCGGTATAGCAAACAATTTTTAAATCTTCGTCAATAAAGCCCTCGTGAATAGAAGTAGCAATCGGGTTGAACGAAATTTCTTCTTTCAGGTCTTTAAAGATGGTGTATAAACGTTCAAGCTGTTTTGGGTTTTCAGCAAAAATATTGAGCGAAAAATTTTTCTTTTCCCATTGTTTCAAATCAGCCATCAGCATATCAAACTGCCGGTTGAATGCAGGCTGGCTTTTAGTGTTGAACTCTATTTCAAATGTTGCATTAGCAGATTGTTCGTAACCAAAATAAATGGTGTGCCTGTTTTGCAGGTGATTAAAAAATTCATCTGCATTAATGAACTCCTCTTCACAAGCTTCTTTCTTGATCAATTTATCTTCACTCTCTTCCTCTTCTTTTTTAGAACCGTTTTTTTGTAGTTGTAAAAAAGAATGCAACTCTTCTTCCGCTGTTAACAACCGTTCCCGAACAACATCCTCATCCTG
Source organism: Chitinophagaceae bacterium (assembly GCA_040290035.1). Classification (GTDB taxonomy): domain Bacteria; phylum Bacteroidota; class Bacteroidia; order Chitinophagales; family Chitinophagaceae; genus Flavisolibacter. The sequence goes on along the minus strand of PSMG01000007.1, from coordinate 6,584 downwards.
AATCCAAATCACTGTGTTGTCAGGTAAAAATTCCAATAACGATACTTTGTTTTCTTCTTCAAACTGTGTTTCTACATTTGGAATAATGGTTACTTGCAACAGGCGTCGTTCGCTCAACTGTGTTTCCGGATCAATGATGCGAATAGAGTCTACATCATTGCCAAACAACTCTATACGATAAGGTTTATCATTACCAAAAGAATAAATATCGATGATACCACCACGTACGGCAAACTGCCCGGGCTCATACACAAAGTCTGTCCGTTCAAAGCCATAATTCACTAGCTTTTCATAGAGTTCTTCGGGTTGTAATGCATCATTCGTTTTAATGTGAATGATGTTGGCTGAAATGGCTTCAGACACCACCATCTTTTCAAATAGTGCATCCGGATAGGTCACCAGTGCACCCACTCTGTCACCACTAGGCATTGAAAAACGTGTTAATGCCTCGGTACGGAGCATTACGTGTGATGAATTTAGCAACCGATAATTTCTCCTCGTCTTGAACGAATCAGGAAAATAAAAAAGGTTAATGGCTCCTGTTAAGCTCTCCAACGTGTTATGAAAGTAGGCCGCATCTTCCGCATCGTTACAAATGAACAGATGATTTAATTGACTACATGAAGAATGTAAAAATGTAGCTGCTGCTACAAACTGTGATGCACTTCCATTTAAGTTTTTAAGCTGAATCTTTTGTGGTTGGGAAATAGTGATCCTGTCCGCCAGCTGAAAAAGGTGGGGAGATGCTTGATATTGCTGCAACAAAGCCTGCACACTCATGAAGGATGCAAAAATAAGCCATGATCATTTTGCGACCATGGCTTATACTATAAAGACTTGTTAGATTATTTAAAGAATTGCTGAGCATAGTATTCGTTCTTGTCGCCGAACACTCGCAATATATAAAGCCCTTTGCTCAAGTTGTCTGTGTAAATAGATGTATTTTGGTACCTGTTGCTGGAGCGATACACCAATCGTCCATTCATGTCTAAAATTTCCAAATGCATTTTTTGTACGTTAAGATTACCTGTAACAATCAATAACTGATCGTTGAGTGGTGAACTGTACTTAATAAAATCTTTGGTTTGCGTGACAGGGTTTATGCCCGTGGTGGTTGCTATTAATTGTGCTGTAAACAAACCTCGCCCATGTGTGGCGGCAACTACTGTTCTGTCTGATGGCCGGTACTTCAACATATCAGTACGAACGTTCGGAAAGTTGGTGTTTTGTGGCGCCCAGCTAGTAGCCGTTCCGCTTCCTGCTGTTGCATACCATACGCCTAACTCAGTAGCTATCAAAAGTCCGCCTTGATTGGTTCCATTTACACTGGCGCCACCAGGTACAATTAATCCCCATCGTACTGGCATATCAGGCAAATTGCCATCAATATCTGTCCACGAAGTGCCGCCATTTGTACTTTCAAAAATATTGGTAGTACCATAATTGGAAAGTGTAACCAAAAGATGATTGCCATTATTGGGATCCACGTCAATGCTTGAAACAGAAGCACCTGCTACAGATGGTAATGTAAAAGCTGTTGTGGTTGGAGCAGCAGTATTGGCGTTCGTTACTTTCACAACCATAGGTAATACAGCAACTCCTGTAGAAGAAGTGCCAAACCATACTGTATTGGTCGTAATCGGGTCAACTTTTACAGCAGTAACAATTCTATTTTCGCCAAGGTCGTTTAATGTTACTTGTGTTCCTGCTGGCGTAGCATCAAGCCCAGTTATCACATAATATTTTCCTGCTGCATCGCCGCAATAAAGTGTGTTTTGTGCATCATCCAAATCTGTTGGATTGATGAATTGCCCTCGATTATTATTGACGCTTCCCAAACTTGACCAGGTGGCGCCACTGTTTGTAGATCGATAATAATTATTGTTGGTTGTAGCAGCGATTTGCAATACACCATCTGTTTGTCTTATATGACAAAACCCACCATCGCCACCTACTACAGGTGTAGTGCTGTTGACACCCGGTGATGAAAATTTTTGCGTATTGTTATCTTGAGCACCAGCTAAAAAGTAATTAGTATTGGTAGGATGATAATCAGCGGCATAAAATTGAGTGACATTGTAGCTATTGTTTTTGTTAGCGAATGTAGGTGTAGTAGCATCTGCATTGCTTGAATAATAAACGCCGCCATCGTTGCACACTATTAAATTGGATGAAGCATTTATAAAGATTAATTGGTGTTGATCAACATGCACGCCGCTTGGAGAACTAATGTTAGCCCAGCTTGAACCAGCATCTGTCGAACGACCAACATGAAGACCACCTAGCACAACAAAATCAGGATTGGTTGGACTTACCTGCAAAATCAGGTTGTACCAGTTTTGCGAGTTAGGGCCATTATTCACAATTGCATCCGGCGCACCTAATGAGTCCCATACAGCGCCAGCATTATTGCTACGGTAAAAGGAGATTACCTTATTAGTTGTACTATCTACCATTGCCAGGTAAACTTTTTGCGGATTGGATGGTGCAATAGCAATTTCAGCCCGTGTAGTGATGGCTGTATGTGTAGGCGTAATTTCTGTCCATGTACCTAACGCACCAGTATTAGCTCCATTAGTACCTGCAGATTTCATCACCATAGTTCGTGTAAAAATGCCCAGCGTAGCGTACAAATCACCATTTGAAGCAACTTCAAGATCAGCAGCCCGTCCGGTAGCAAATCCAACAATTGGCGCACCTAATACTTGTGTCCATGTAGCGCCGCCATCGCTCGAACGTTGTACACCTCTTGCACCAGTAGCAGATATGTTTCGAACAGCAGCATAAAGATTATTATTGTTATCTTGAATAAGATCCTGTACATATTCAAAGTTCCTTGTTGAGTTCAATTGCGTCCAGGTGTTACCCCTATCCGTACTTTTAAAAATACCTATGCCTTTAACAGCATCTACATTAAACCAACCTTCACCAGTACCTGCATAAATAATATCAGGATTCGTTCTGTTTTGCCATAAACAGGTTACAGCCAGGTTGGTCATGTTTTCTGCAACAGGTGTCCAGGTTGAAGCTCCAAGAAAATTAGTTGTACGAAAAATACCCCCACTTACAGAAGCTGCAAGCACAGTATTGCCGGTATTATCTGCACGATCTACAAGGATAGCTCTTGTTCGTCCACCAATATTGTTTGGCCCACGTTCTTGCCAGGAAAGTGCTGTTACACGGGTATTGGATAAAGCATTCGCAATTTGTCTTGCAGCTGCTAAACGTTCCCTGGGAATAGTATTCGTTGCCGGATCGTGTGTCATTAAAAATTCCAGACGCATGGCTTCATCCATACCATCCGTTTCTAAATCATCGTTTGTTTTAAGCCTTGATGAACAACCAAAAAAAAGAAAAGCTAAGCTGATCAGTACACAGGTTTTGAGGGTCAGTTTCATTGCTTCAGTCAATTTATATTTCTTTAAATGGAAAATTTGAAGTTCGGTTGATGGTGGATGTTTAAGATTCTGTTTGTAAACTATTTAAATTACAACAAATCAAATTAAAAAATAGTTTATGAAAGCAATTTTACTGTTGGTAATTGTTTGTCTTTTTAGTGTTTTTAGTTTTAGTCAATCTGTTGCCGTGAAAGGATATGTGCGTTCGGTGTCGCCAGGCACAGTACCTGTTGGTGTTACCAATGAAAACGGGACTCCAGCAAATAAAAAAAGTGGTCCTAAGGATCAACACTTGATTTACTTACTACATGCTAAAACAATAAGAGTAATACCGGTGGAAATGTGGTTGAACGGTGAACATTATGCCATAAGTCAAACTAATGTGTCCTCGCCTGTAACCATTACAGATAATACCATTCCATCCAATACTAAAAAAATAATCTTGGTCCCTGCAACATATAAAAATGTTGTTCAACTTTCACCCATACCTTCCGTTGAAACAAAAGTGATATCAGCGGCGCAGAAGGCAAAGACAAATGAAGCGGTCATTGTATATAAGCAAAACGGAAAATTTTATACAACTACTATTAAGAAACTGACACGTTTAGAACCATTGATGGGTGAATAATAAAAACGAAGGCTGGTAAGAATACCAGCCCTTAACCTAAACCGTCCGACAAAAAGTATTTTTATTTATTTTTTTCGGATAGAATAATTTTCAACTATTATGCCAATAGCCGAATTTTGTGGATAATTCGGTAAGTATTTTTTAGCGCAACAAATGTTGTATAATTCACAACATACATGGCTTTACAACCTTGGCTTAAAGGAACAGTGGTTCGCATAGAGCAAGAGACATATAATACAAAGCGCTTTTGGATAAGGGCTGAAGGACAGGAGCGTTTTGATTTTATACCTGGGCAATTTGTTACTCTTGACCTGCCTATACATGAAAAGCAGAACAAAAGAATTCGTAGTTACTCTATTGCATCGTGGCCAGATGGCACTAATGTGTTTGAGTTGTTGATTGTTTTACTCGAAGGTGGTGCAGGTACCACATATTTGTTCAATGAAGTTGGTGAAGGCGCAACACTTACGTTTCGTGGACCTCAAGGGGTATTTACCTTACCTCAGCAGTTGGATAAAGATCTTTATTGGATTTGTACAGGTACAGGCATTGCCCCTTTCCGAAGCATGATTCATTCCATTAAGAACAACAATAATCCGCATAAAAACATTCACCTCATTTTTGGTACACGTACCCAAAAAGATATTTTGTATTTAGACGAAATGCGAAGATTGGAACAGGAAGTGAGCAACTTTCAATTTATACCTACGCTAAGCAGGGAGAAGTGGGACGGTTGCTGTGGTTACGTGCATGCTATTTACGAAAACCTGATACACCAAAAGATGAATGTTGAAGAACTTCCACCCGCACATTTTTACTTATGCGGATGGAAGAATATGGTAGATGAAGCAAAAGAGCGGATTCTGAAATTAGGTTATGATAAAAAAGCGATCACCTTAGAGTTGTATGGATGATCATCCGATGCTTTTTAGCACTAACTCTTTGATTTGTGTGATCGGTATTCTTTCCTGCTCCATGGTGTCTCTGTAGCGAATAGTAACGGTATTGTCTTCTTTCGTTTGATAGTCTATGGTTATGCAGAAAGGAGTACCTAATGCATCCATTCGTCTGTAACGTTTACCGATTGTATCTTTTTCCTCGTAAAAACAACGGAAGTGATGTTTGCAATCATCAATAATACTTCGGGCAATTTCCGGTAGCCCATCTTTTTTAACTAGCGGTAATAAAGCTAATTTAATAGGAGCAAACCTGGTTGGAAGTTTCAATACAACACGGCTGTCTTTCTTTTCTTCTGTGCTTAAGTCTTGCTCTTCATAGGCTTCGCTCAATACCATCATCACGGTTCTGTCCACGCCAATGGAGGTTTCAATAACATAGGGAATATAATTCCCGTAAGGTTTATTGGTATTCGGGTCAATGTCGTTATCGAAATACTGCATTTTCTTTTTGCTCCATTCCTGGTGTGCCTTCAAATCAAAATCGGTTCGTGAGTGAATACCTTCTACCTCTTTAAAGCCAATCGGGAAATCGTACTCAATATCACAAGCAGCATCGGCATAGTGAGCTAGCTTTACATGATCGTGAAAGCGGTATTTATCGGCAGGAATGCCTAAGCTTAGATGCCACTTCATTCTTTCTTCTTTCCAGTGCTGGTACCATTCTTTTTGTGTGCCAGGACGAATAAAGAATTGCATTTCCATTTGCTCAAACTCACGCATGCGGAAGATGAACTGCCGTGCTACAATTTCATTACGAAATGCCTTACCGATTTGTGCAATACCAAACGGTATTTTCATGCGTCCGGTTTTTTGCACATTGAGGAAGTTAACAAAGATACCTTGTGCTGTTTCGGGTCTTAGGTAAACGATATTATCTTCATCCTCCGATGATACGGCACCAAACTCAGTGGCAAACATCAGGTTGAACTGCCGTACATCAGTCCAATTGCTGGTACCACTAATGGCGCAAGCAATCTTATTATTCTCTATGAGTGTTTTTAAGCCATCAAAATCATTGGCAGCCAACAACGTGTCCATCTGGTTCAACAGGATTTGTGCTTGCTCCGGGTGGCCGGCCTTTTCTAGTTCATCTGCTTTTGCTTCAATTAAATGATCGACACGGTAGCGTTTGTTGCTATCCTTATTATCAATCATTGGATCGGAAAAATTATCTACGTGGCCGCTAGCTTTCCATGTGGTGGGGTGCATAAAGATGGCCGCATCAATGCCTACGATATTTTCGTTGAGCTGTACCATGCTTTTCCACCAATAGTCTTTAATGTTCTTTTTTAACTCGCTGCCCCACTGGCCATAATCATATACAGCGCCTAATCCATCATATATTTCAGAAGAAGGAAAAATAAAACCATACTCTTTGCAATGTGAGATGATTGCCTGGAATCTATTGCTATTTGTTGCCATGCGGGCAAAGATAATGGTTGAGGAAATGATTGTTTCAGTTTGGGTAGGATAGGGATAACTATACTTTATCTATGAAGTAAAATGCTTAGAAACATGAAGTTGCTACGAAGGATGAGTGTTCTTGTTCCTTTTTCTCTTGAAAGAAAAAGGAACCAAAAAGTTCAAGGAAAAAGCAAC
>PSMG01000006.1:0-102651 GCA_040290035.1 Chitinophagaceae bacterium | reverse complement strand
AGTTTATCTTGTCACTTACTTAGACAATTTCACAACATCTTTTTATTCAAATAACATCAATTTATTTATCAACATATCTTAATAGCACAACACGTTAATGTAATTTCTTCTCCGCCCATTTACCTTTCTTCAAATACCAATACGAAAGTGTAAACAACACAATCCAATAAAGGAACTCAGACATCCAGCCCCATACAATGGAAAGCTGGTAGACTTCTAGCACCAGGTAGACATAAACACAATAGAAAACAATAGCAAATACTTCAATGATGAAAGTAACTCTGGTATTGCCTGTACCTGTTACAGCATTTAGCCAAATAGTAGAAACAGACATGATCAATAGGGCAGAAGCTACTACTCTTAATACAGGAATGCCTGCTGCAATAAATTCGCCTGATTGACCATAAATGGAAAGCCATGCATTGGGGAAGATATTGAGTGCAAGAAAAATAAGGAAAGTAAATCCTAAACTTAAATGCACAATCTTTTTGATTACATTGAAAACTTCTTTGTTCCTCCCTTGGCCGATAACATTACTCACCATACTGTTAGAGGTGGAAGCAAAAGCCCAAACAAAAACGCCGAAAAACCCAAAGATGTTCCGCATGGTATTAGATACTGCTAAGCTTTGTTGTCCGTGATGTTCGACAAGGATATAAAAAAAGGCCCAGGCGATAATGGAAATAGCACTTTGAAAAACTAAAGGACCGGACATTTTTGTAATAAGTGAAGCATTGTGGCTACTCCATTTCCAATCTTTGAATAAAGAAAATTGTTTGGTAATGCCCTTCGAGGAGATTATAATAAAAATAACAAACATACCCAGGAACTCTGAAATGATTGAAGAGTACGCAGCTCCATTAAAACCGATTTGCGGAAATCCCCATTTGCCAAAAATGAATGTATAGTCAAAAAAGATATTGCTTACTGCTTCGGCCAATGTACCAATCACTAAATACCTGCTTTGATTAATTCCAACCAGCAATGCGTTGCGCATTTGGTAAATAAATAAAAAGGGCAATCCCCAAATCCTTATTCTCAAAAATGAAATGGCCTTTTCATAAATCACCGGTTCGCGGATTGTTGCTTTCAAAATGAAAGGCGCAATAAAATAAGTGATACTAATTCCAGCAACTGCAATTAGCATAGAGATCAGGATGCCCTGATCAAAAAGCCGTCCTATTTCTTCCGGTCTATTTTCGCCTGCACGGCGGGAGACTAAAGCCTGTAGACCATTGTTCAAGCCCCAGCCAATTCCAGTGAAAATGAGGTAATAAACGCCTGTTATACTTGCTGTAGCTAAAGCTTGTTCGCTTAGATGCCCCAGGAAGATGTTATTGATAATAAAATTGAATTGCGGCACCAGTAAAGCCAAACTGATGGGCAATGCAATTTTCAGCACCTGCTTATAACTAACATCTACCTGTAAGGAATTTGCCATAATGAAGCTGCAAACATACTTGGGAATAATAAATAGCATAAGTAATAATTGCTATCAAAATGGACAACTCTCAAAAAGAAAGAATTACTTTGCAAAAAAGAATAGTTTGAAAACGCTTTTCGATATTGGCGATAAAAATGAAGGCACTATTATACTTTGCGAGGTGGGTCCTGATTACACTTGTATTGCCACTGCAGATGAACAACATAAGCTACACTCACTACGCTATTTTAGTACATCTTTAGATGAAATAGATGCGAACGAACTTTCACTACATTCTTTCCAAAAACTGGTCGTGCATTCTGCCTATCCTGAAGCGTTGATTGTTCCGCATAAATATTTTGATGAACAAAACTCTAAACAATGGTTGAAAGAGATGTTCGGTTTCAATGAATCGCCACAGTTTCACAATGCAATAAACGAATGGCAGGTAACTGTTGCTTATACATTACCAGAAACAATAGATAATCAATTTACAAATGCCGTTTACTGGCATGTGTATGCAACCGCTTTAAAAAACTGTTTCGGGGCACAAAATCAAATCAATATTCATTTTAGTCCGAAGTGTTTTAGAGTGATGGTAAAGAAAGGCTCAGCATTGCAGCTTTGTCAAACCTATCCTTATACTACGCCGTTAGATGTTATTTATTACCTTCTTAATATTTGTCAGAAGTTTAATTTGTCGCAGAATGCAACGCATTTATCTCTTTCGGGTTTGATAGAAAAAGACAGCGCCTTATACAAAGAGCTTCATCAATATTTTTCTGATTTATCCTTCAATCAATCAGCAGGTACATCCCAATTGAACGAAGATTACCCTGCACATTATTTCACATCTGTTTATCAATTAGTAGCATGCGCATTATAGGTGGGAAATTAGGTGGTAGAAGAATTAGCCCACCTGCAAACATGCCCTATACTCGCCCAACAACGGATATAGCCAAAGAAGGTTTGTTCAATATTATTCAAAACAATTGGGAATTGGAAGGCGCAAAAACATTGGATTTGTTTGGCGGTACTGGCAGCATTAGTTACGAGTTGGCTTCTCGTGGTGCAGATGATCTGACCATTATAGAAAAAGACAACAAAATGTACAGCTTCATAAAAAAAACATCGGAAGAGCTTGGGCTAAAAAATTTTAAGGTTGTAAAGAGCGATGTATTTCGTTTTATGGAAGCTTGTCGGGAACAATTTGATCTCATCTTTGCTGGTCCGCCCTATGCATTACTAACCATTGATGAGTTACCACGCTTGGTTTTCGAAAATGATCTATTGAAGGCAGGTGGTTGGTTTATTTTGGAGCATACACCTCGTAACAATTATGAACAAGCTCCGTTTTTTCACTTTGCCAAAAACTATGGCACGACAATTTTTTCTGTTTTTGAAAAACCGGATAGCGAATGACGAAGAAAGAAGCAAGGAAAATATTTAAAGAAAAGCGAAATGGAATTGCTGAAAGCAATCGAATGCGTTGGGACGATTTGATCTTAATTCAATTTCAAACGCTGAACCTGCCTTTTGTTGATTATGTCTTTAGCTTTTATCCAATAGACGAATACAAAGAGATTAATAGTTTTATTATTACTGAATACCTGCGTTTCCGAAATCCTAATTTGCATATTTGTTATCCAAAAATGACAAGCAATGATGGTGAAATGGAAGCTGTTGTTTGTAATGCTGATACCATTTTTGAAGCTAACAGCTATGGCATTTTGGAGCCTTTAGAAAGCGAAGTAGCGTCTCCGGCTCTGATTGATATTATTATTATCCCGCTCTTAGCTTTCGATGAAAAAGGATATAGGGTTGGTTATGGAAAAGGTTATTATGATCGCTATTTAAAAGAATGTCGTGATGATTGCATTAAGATTGGTGTTTCTTATTTCGATGCAATTGGTTGTATAGAAGACACCAATGAATATGATGTACCTTTGAACTTTTGTATCACACCGCATAAGGTCTATGCTTTCTAACTGGTTTCTACGTTCGTTCCGTATTTTACTCCTGCCGTTTGCTCTTGTTTATTGGGCAATTATTTGGATACGTAATTGGATGTATAATCAAAACATGCTGAAGTCTGCCGAATTTGGATTACCTCTGATTTGCGTAGGCAATCTTTCAGTAGGCGGCACTGGTAAATCCCCGATGGTTGAATTGTTGATCAGGCAATTAAAAAATGATTTTAAGATAGCAACATTGAGTCGCGGTTATAAACGCAAGACCACTGGTTATGCTTTAGCAAACGATACTACTACCGCACTTGATATTGGCGATGAGCCCATGCAGTTCCACCGAAAATTTCGTGATGTGCCTGTTGCAGTGGGAGAAGAACGTTTGGAAGCGATCCCTCAATTGTTGCATGATCGTCCTGACACAGAAGTGATCATTTTAGACGATGCCTTTCAACACAGGGCCATCAAAGCTGGGTTAAACATTTTACTTACCGATTATGACAATTTGTTTACAAGAGATTTTTATTTGCCAACAGGCGATTTGCGGGATTTGAAAAGCAGTTATAAAAGGGCAGATATCATCATCGTCACTAAGTGTAAGGCAGATTTATCGGAAACAGAGAAAAAAGAATTAATCGAAGAGATCAAACCCCAACCGTACCAGCATATTTTCTTTACTACTATTGCCAATAGCAATCTTTATCATATTGCCGATGGTAGCCACGTGTTCATTGATGAACAAACAGAAGTTTTATTAGTAACGGGTATTGCTAATCCTCGTCCGTTAAAAAAATACCTGGAAAGTCAATTGGAAACGTATTACATGATGCAATATGGCGATCATCACATTTTTACCATTGATGATTTTAACGATATTAAAAACCGATTTAAGAGTATTGATGCGGAAAAGAAAATTATTCTTACGACAGAGAAGGATGCGATGCGTTTATTAAAATTCGAAAGCGAATTAGAAAGTTTGCCGTTTTATGTTTTGCCTATTGAACATCAATTCTTATTTGACGAGGGAACAACATTTGCAGCGTTAGTTCGTACATTCATTACAGACTTTAAAAAACCTGCATAAAGATTATGGGTAAGAAAAATATTAAAAAGAGCGAAAAGAAAAAAGGCAAGCAACGGGAATCAGGCTACAGTGGTGTGTTTGAAGTAACACGTTCAGGTATGGGTTTCGTTATTGTCGAAGGATTGGAGACAGATATCTTAGTGCGTCCAAATGATTTCAATACAGCCATGCATGGCGATACTGTTCGGGTGCAAGTGGCAGAGCAAAGGCCAGGCAATCGCATGCAGGGGGTTATTGTAGATGTGTTGGAAAGAAAGCAAACGGATTTTATTGGTAAGCTGCAAATGAATGGGGGTTTTGCATTTTTTGTTTCTGATAGTGATAAAAAGGTACTTGACGTTTACATTCCGAAACAATCGTTCAATGGTGCAGAAGATGGTCAGCGTGTTGTAGTGCGCATCAAGGAGTGGGAAAAAGGCGGCGGTAAAAGACCTGTCGGCGAAGTAGTGGAAGTGCTGCAGGCAGAGAATGAAAGTGACATGGCGATGAAAGAGATTTTGTTGGAGAGTGGCTTTCCATTGCAGTTTCCTGATGAAGTGTTGGAAGAAACGGCTCGTATACCCGATGCCATTACACAAGCGGAAATTGACAAACGTAGGGACTTTCGCAACATTCTAACCTTCACCATTGACCCTGTCGATGCAAAAGATTTTGATGATGCCATTTCTATTCGTGTGTTGAAAAACGGTAATTATGAAATTGGTGTACACATTGCAGATGTGAGTCATTATGTAGAAGAAGAAACCGCATTGGATAAAGAAGCTTATGGCCGGGCAACATCAGTTTATTTACCGGACAGAGTGAATCCAATGTTGCCGGAACATATTTCAAATGTTTTGTGTTCGCTTCGTCCGCATGAAGATAAACTTACGTTTTCTGCAGTTTTTCAAATGACACCCAAAGGAGCTGTAAAACAATATTGGTTGGGTAAGACTGTCATTCATTCTGATCATCGTTTTACTTATGAAGAAGTGCAGGAAATTATTGAAAACGGAACCGGGCAATATGTAGATGAAATTTTATTATTGAACAATATTGCACAGCGCTTGCGCAAAAAACGATTTGAAAACGGTGCTATCAATTTCTCTTCAACCGAAGTGCGTTTTAAGTTGGATGAAACCGGAAAACCTATTGGCATTGTTGTGAAAGAAAACAAAGAAGCGCATCAACTGATTGAGGAGTTCATGCTACTGGCAAATAAATATGTAGCCCAAACGGTTTCTAAAATCGAGATCAATAAAAAACCTATTCCTTTTCCATATCGTGTGCACGATCTGCCTACGGAAGAAAAGCTATTACCATTCATTGCTTTCGCCAGAAAATTTGGTTACAAATTCGATATATCATCGCCGAAAAATACTGCTGCTTCATTTAATGAAATGTTGCAACAAATGCAGGGCAGACCAGAGCAACATGTATTGGAGCAATTAGGTATTCGTACGATGGCTAAAGCTGCATACACAACAAAAAATATAGGTCACTACGGTTTGGGCTTTGAAGATTATTGTCATTTCACCTCACCCATTCGTCGTTATCCTGATGTTTTAGTACATCGGTTACTGCACCAAGTTTTGACCGATAAAGTGAAGATCGATAAACGCATGGAGCAGAAATGCAAGCATTGCAGCGAACGTGAACGTGCAGCCATGGAAGCCGAACGTGCTGCCAATAAATACAAGCAGGTGGAGTATATGCGTAACTTTTTGGGGGATGAATTTGAAGGCGTTATTAGCGGTGTGGCAGCATTTGGTTTTTGGGTAGAAACAATTGAACATAAATGTGAAGGGATGGTTAATGTAACGTCGCTTGCCGAATACGATGAATTCCGTTTGGTTCAGGAAGATTATTGCTTGGTCGGAGCCAGAAGCGGACGAAAATTTAGAATGGGAGATAAGGTGCGTATAAAAGTGATTGCCGCAAGTTTAGATAAACGCCAATTAGATTACGAATGGGTTTTAGCCACAAGTGAAGAAAATGTTGGTGAAGAAATTCAAAACCATTCACATAAACCAAAACGAAAAAAGAAAAAACAAGACTAACAGAATAAGCCACCATGCATCATTTCGAAGAATTAAGCAAACAGTTTAGCGAACGATTTGCCGTTGAACATTTTCCGCAGGAGCCAAACTCGTTGTATGAACCAAACCGTTATTTTTTACAGTTGGGAGGAAAAAGAATTCGTCCGGTTTTATGCCTGATGGGCAACGAATTATTTGATGAAATACATAAAGATGCATGGGAAGTAGCCACTGCTGTTGAATTGTTTCACAATTTCACACTCATTCATGATGACATTATGGATGCCGCACCTTTGCGACGTTCGATGCAAACTGTGCATGAAAAATTTGGAACCAATACGGCGCTACTTGCAGGCGATGTCATGTTGGTAGCTGCATATGACTATCTCAATAAAATTTCTGGTAAATATCTTTTCTCAATTATCAATTTATTCAATCAAACAGCCAGGGAAGTTTGCGAAGGGCAGCAGCTCGATATGGATTTTGAAAAAATGGAGCAAGTAAGTTTCGATGCTTATCTGAATATGATCAGCTTAAAAACATCTGTATTGCTGGCTGCTAGTTTAAAAATGGGAGCTATCATTGGCGGCGCCGGCGAACGCAATCAAAATTTATTATACGAATTTGGTAGAAAAATAGGTTTAGCTTTCCAGGTACAGGATGATTATTTAGATGCTTTTGGCAACCCTGAAAAATTTGGTAAACAGGTAGGCGGCGATATCAAAGCCAACAAAAAAACTTTTTTATTGATTCATGCTTTGGAAACAGCAAGCGCTGTGGAAAAAGAGCAACTGCAACAATTGCTTTTAAGCAAGGATGAAAATAAAGTGGATGATGTAATTGCTTTATTTAAAGCTTGTGGCGTACATCAATGGGCACAGGAACTGAAAGAAAAATATTTATCAGAAGCCTTACAACACCTCGACGATATTGCCGTAGTATCAAAAAGAAAAGAGCCGCTCAAGAAGCTAGCTCTTTATCTTATTGAACGGCAATCCTAATTAGATATACGTTTTGGTGATATCAAAACCGTTCACCACACACAGGGAAATTATAGCGATGTCTATAAGAATACTGAGTACGAAAACAGGAATGGTCACTTTTGTAGGCATAGCAGCAAGGTTTGTTACTAAACACATTCCCATAGCTACCAGCGCTAAAACAAATAAGATAAAATTTTTTCCTGCTAATAAAATAGCCATTACTGTTATTGGGGTTAACACACAACCGTGACCGGCAAGAATTACTCCCAACCAAAGAAGACGGTTGCTTTCCTGGTTTTTAGCCCAGGTAAAAAATCGAGTTATAATATTTGATTTTGCTTCAAAACCTGTACAGGTTGTGTTGTTTGTTTGATTGGTTATCGTTTGCATATTTTAATGATTTTCTGATGCAAATCTCCATTTCGGCTAAGCCGTTTTTCATGACGTTTGTAAAAGTGAAAACTGATTTTTATCAACTCAATATTTTACATTCATCAATTCTCTATGGCTAACGGCTGATTTTTTTCTATTTTTCACCTTTTAAACTAACTGATAGATGGCAAATCAACTTTTCCGGAAGAAAAATATTGGCACTATACTTAGAGAAGCAGAGCAGGGATTAACAGATAGTCATGGTACGCATGAGGGTTTAAAGAGAGTGTTGCGTGTGAAAGATTTGACCTTTTTTGGTATTGCTGCTGTTATTGGCACAGGTGTTTTTACTGCTATTGGTTCTGCTTCTTTTCATGGTGGGCCCGGTGTAGTGTTATTGTTCATTCTAACAGCTATTGCCTGTGGGTTTGCTGCTTATTGTTACGCTGAGTTTGCATCAACTGTTCCGGTTTCCGGGAGTGCTTATACTTATTCTTACGTTGCGTTCGGCGAAATTTTTGCCTGGATCATCGGCTGGGATTTATTGATGGAATATGCTATTGGAAATATTGCTGTTGCTATTTCGTGGAGCCAATATTTTGTTCGTGTGCTGGCAGGTTTTGGAATTCATATTCCTGAATGGATGACGATGGATTATTTCACAGCACATTCCGGTTATACAGAGGTGGTAAAGACAATGAATACGGGTGTTGCATCAGGCACTATTGATACTGCTTTGCAGTATGCTTATAACGCTTGGATGAAGGCCCCTTCGATTGGCAATTTTAAATTGATCATGAACATACCTGCCTTTCTCATCGTCGGCGTTATTTCATACATCGTTTATATAGGTATTAAAGAATCGAAGAAAGCAAATAACATCATGGTGATGGTGAAACTTGCAGTTATTCTTCTTGTCATTGTTGCCGGTGCCTTTTATGTTAGCCCATCCAACTGGCATCCATTCATGCCCAATGGTTTTAGTGGTGTAATGAGTGGTGTGTCTGCTGTATTCTTTGCCTACATTGGCTTTGATGCTATCTCTACTACTGCAGAAGAGTGCGAAAATCCTCAACATGATCTTCCTAAAGCCATGTTTAATACTCTCATTATTTGTACGGTATTGTACTGCATTTTGGTATTGGTATTGACAGGAATGACCAACTATACCAAGTTAAATGTTGCTGATCCCTTAGCATTTGTATTTCAGGACCAACATTCAAAAGCAACAAATTGGATTTCTGGAATAATATCTGTTAGTGCTATTATTGTAATTGCATCGGTATTGTTAGTGTATCAATTAGGCCAACCAAGAATTTGGATGAGCATGAGCCGTGATGGACTCTTACCCAAGATATTTTCACGCATTCACCCAAAGTACAAAACACCTTCTTTCTCCACAATTCTCACAGGCGTTGTGGTAGCAGTTCCTGCTTTATTTATGAATTTAGATGTCGTGATTGCATTAACTAGTATCGGTACCTTATTCGCCTTTGTATTGGTTTGCGGCGGTGTTTTGGTATTGCAAAATCAACCCAACAAACCCCAAGCAAAATTTAAAGTGCCATTTATCAGTGGAAAATTTATTATTCCCATCTTCTTCATTCTAGCAGTCGGCATTATTGCTGCATATGCGCCAGAGCATTTCCAAAATTTATTCAGAAGGGAAGGTATTCCAATGTTTATCTTTTGGGTGGTAGTAGCAATTGTTACAGTGCTGTCTTTCATCAATAATTTTTCATTGATCCCTGTAATGGGCTTGTTGAGCTGCTTTTATTTAATGGCGCAGGAAAGCCATACCAACTGGTTACGCTTTGCGATTTGGTTAGTTATTGGTTTATGCATCTATTTCACCTATGGCTTTAAGCATAGTCGACTAAATGCAGAAACAATTTCAGGCGCAGGAAGACCGCAAGGCTAAGAGCACTTTTTACCATCTTGTTAATCCTTCTTAATCCTCACTATCTGCAGTTAATTTTGCACTATGAAGTACGAGATAGGCGATAAGATTATCGTGTTACATTCCAACGAAGAAGGTGAGGTGATTGATATAATCAACGATAAAATGGTGATGATTGATGTTCGTGGCGTGAAGTTTCCAGCCTATATGGATCAGATTGATTTTCCGTACTTCCAACGTTTTTCCAAACAGAAATTATTTCCCCCAAAGAAAGAACGCAAATACATTGAAGATGTAAAGACAGAAAAACCACAGCCAGTAAAGCAACGTATCTCTAATGGTGTTTGGCTTTCGTTCCTCCCCAAGTTTGAGACCGATGAATTTGGCGATGATGTAGTGGTGGAGTTGAAAATTCATTTGATCAATCGTACTGAAACAGCCTATAACTTTTTTTACAGCCTCCAGTTTTTTGGCAAGACAGAATTTGAACTTCGTTCCGAAGTGACTCCGTTCACCGATTTTTACTTACACGATTTGCCTTTTGAAGACATTAATGACAGCCCCTCTTTTTCGTTTGAATTTTCGTTATTGAAACCAGATAAAAATAAGGCTGATTATTACGAAGCTTCTGTTCGGTTAAAGCCAAAGCAACTGTTTGATCGGATAGAAGAGTTGAAACAAAAAGGTGAAGCAACATTCACTTATAAATTATTCGAAAATTACCCATCTAAACCTTATGAAGAAAAAATAGAGCCACCTAAAAAAGGCGCAAAGATTTACAGCCTGAAAGATATTCGCCAGCACTTACAACCTGCTAGAACCGTTGTAGACCTGCACATTGAAAAGCTTACTGACAACTGGAAGCATTTGTCTAACCGTGAAATTTTGGATATGCAACTAAAAGAGTTTGAAAAATGGTATGAGTTAGCGCTGGCTCATCATCAATCCCAATTGATCATTATCCACGGAATTGGTAGCGGAAAATTGCGTGATGAGATTCATGATATTCTGCGCTTGAAAAAAGAAGTAAAATCCTTTATCAACCAATATCATCCTTCTTTTGGTTATGGCGCTACGGAAATATTTTTTAAGTAATGTGTTTCCGTGCAACAGAAATTAAGATCCAGTAGCAGAACTGGATTTGTCTCTTTACACGCTCTATCAATTTTAATCATTAAATTTGCTGCGCTGCAAGTTGTGCTATCTCTGGCCCGCTTTGGCGGGAAAGAGGAAAGTCCGGACAGCAAAGAGCAACGCATCCTGTTAAGAGCAGGACTCTTGCTTAGGCAAGACGAGAAAGTGCCACAGAAAATAACTACCATCGCTGATGGAAAAGGTGAAAATGTGAGGTAAGAGCTCACGGTTATTATTTGGAAGGATAATAACGGGTAAACCTTGCGTGCTGAAATGCCATGTATACCAACGCTTGAGGGCTGCTCGTCCGATGTTGGGTGGGTAGGCAGATAGAGGTAACCAGCAATGGTTATCGTAGATAAATGATAGCAGTTCACTTCGGTGAAAACAGAATCCGGCTTACAGACTTGCAGTTTTTATTAAAAAAAATGATGACCTAGATAACCCCCTAATTCCATCATCCAGGCAATGCCTAAATGAACTATCAGACCGCCAAAGATGGTTCGTGTGTGATAGGTAACAACGCCTAAAATAATTCCTCCGAAAAATGAACTGATACATTCCCCTAATGGCTTACCAAAATGGATAGTGCAATAAAACATAGCCATAGGAAGAATAGCGCCTTTGCCCGCAAATTTGATGAAGGCTAAAATCAAAAAGCCCCGAAAGAAAAGTTCAATGGTGAAAAAGTCGGAACCATAAGCCAGTTCATATAAGAGCTTGTACCAAACACTATTTGCTGTTTTTAAATAAGCAATTGTATTAAGCTTTGGATAAACGTTTAAAAAATCATGTTGCGTAGAGGCCGCTGCTATTAAAGGAATCATGATCAGCAGCATTAATGCATATGGCCGGGCATTAAAATTTTTAAACGTAACACCATAGAAGGATGCTTGTTTATCTGATAATCGCCATAAAATAAAAAGTGTAATTGCGACCACAATTAATTTGAACGGATAATAAAGCACTGCATTCCAATACGCATTTTGCAAATGATTGGCAGTAACCGTGATGCTGAAATGATACATCATCTTCCAGGCAAAAATTGCCGGGACAATCAAGAGCAAGAAAAGAAATCGTTTGTTCGAAAAGTATTGTTTTCTAGTAAAGATTGCTTGAACAATATAACCTAAAGCAAATGCGGTCAGGAAAATCACGTACCAGCAGAAAAATTTTTTTATACCTGGAAAAGTAGAAATGGTATTGCTTAAGCCATTGTAATAATTAAAGAAAATAAATAGCGCAATCAACAAGACCGAAGAAAGAAAGGCTCTTTTGTCTAAGGTGGAATAATATTCTTTTAGATAGTTCCAAATCTTCTTCATTGCTTCAAAAATAGCTTCTGATGAAGAATTTGTTTTAATTCATTAATCCAACGCAACTTTGACGTAAATGAAAATATGAAACCATTTCTTTTTACCTCAGTAATTGCTTTCTTTTTTAGTTCTTGTTCGGTTGGGAAATACGCAATTGGCGACAATGTTACTTCCATCAGCAGTTTGCGTTTTATTGGTGAATATGATGTGCCACACAAAATGCAATTCAAGGGCACAACAGTAGGTGGTTTATCTAGTATTGACTTCGATGCAAAAAGAAATGTTTATTATTTGATCTCTGACGATCGATCGGATATTAACTCGGCCCGCTTTTACACAGTAAAAATTTTTTTCGATCAAAACAAAATGGATAGCGTTCAGTTTATTGATGTAACCAGCATGAAGGCATCAAATGGCTTGCCTTATCCAAACGCCAAGCAAGATCCCTATCATACACCAGACCCCGAGGCGTTACGTTATAATTCCAAAACGGATCAAATCATTTGGAATAGCGAAGGCGAACGCATCATTAAAAAAGATACCATCATACTGGAAAATCCTGCAGTGACGATCATTAACCGAAATGGTAATTACATAGATACATTTCCATTACCTGATCTATTCAAAATGCACGCAACTGAAAATGGGCCTAGGAGAAACGGTGTGTTTGAGGGGTTAAGTTTTGCCAACAACTTCAAAAACATTTTTGTGAACTTGGAGGAACCATTGTATGAAGACGGACCTCGTGCTGGTTTAAATGATTCGACCGGTTGGATTCGCATTATTAAATACGATGTAAAAACAAAACAACCCATTGCTCAATATGCCTATCAAATAGACCCCGTTGCTTATCCGGCAGAAACACCATCTGCTTTTAAGATAAATGGCGTGCCGGACATCTTATATTTTGGTAATAATAAAATATTGGTGACCGAACGTTCTTTTTCTACAGGCAGACAGGCTTGCGTAATTAAAGTGTATGAAGCTGATATGAATGGAGCAACGGATATTTCTAGCAACAAATCATTGAAGTTGGAAGCAGCCGCAAAGCCATTAAGCAAAAAGCTTTTGCTTGATATGCGTTCGCTAGGAATTTATATTGACAATATTGAAGGCGCTACATTCGGCCCCACTTTACCCAATGGTCATCGAACATTAATTTTTGTATCCGATGATAATTTTGACTCAAAAGAAAAAACACAATTTCTCTTGTTCGAAATTATTCCTTGAACTCTTTCATAAAAGAAAAGCCAGAACTAAAATTCTGGCTTTTACTATCTAGAGCTTAATGTTCAATCCAATTAGGTAATTAATTCCTGCCATTGGGAAGTAATAATTTTGGGTAATTAATTTGTTGGTGTAATAATAACTATATGTGTAACCATTAGGCTCGTATAGTTTATTGAAAACATTATTCACTTGTGCTATCAGGCTAACATTTTTCAACCATTTCCGTTCGAAAGAATAAATCACCCTTACATCTTCGGTAAAATAAGGTTGCAAACTTCTTGCTTCGTTTTCTGTATTATCCATGTATTGTTTGCCCACATATTTGCTCAGCAGATCTACTTCAAAACCTTTCGCTGGGAAAAGCGCAACAGTGGCAGTCCCGATGAGCGCCGGAGAGAAAGAAATAGTGGATTCCTTATAAATATTTTGTTTTTGTCCTCCATTATCATAATCATCAATATACTCTTCAAAATTTTTGATCCGGTTTTTGCTTAGGGTTAAATTGCCTGAAAACTGCACCAGTTTTGAAAAGTTATAGCTGCCTTGCAACTCAATTCCCAAGCGGTAACTGTTTGGAATATTGGTACGAGTGTATTCTCCAACATCATTAATTTTCCCTGTAAGCACTAACTGGTCTTTGTAATTCATGTAATATATGTTCGCACCAAAGCTGTAGCTGCTCGCTGTTTTTTCAACACCTAATTCCAAATCATTCAGATGCTCGGGTTTTGGCTGCTGGTTCAAACCTGCCTCAAAATCATCTCTGTTTGGTTCTTTGTTGGCAACACCGAATGAAGTATAAGCCATCCACCCGTTCTTATGATAAGTAATGCCAACTTTAGGATCGAAGAAGTCGTATTTCGCATCAATGAAAAGTGTTGGATTGTTCTTAAAACCATTGATCACATATTGCACATGGCGTAATTGAAGGTCTGTATAAAGTTGCCATTCTTTTGTAATGTTTTGTTGCCATTTGCCATATACATTCCAATCATTTTTATGTGCATCTAAATGGTAATAAGGATCGAAATTTCGTAAGCCTTGTTGTGCCCAAATAACTTCGCCAAAATGATTGCCATTATAGCGAGTAATAGCACCACCAAAGGTCAATTGTGTAGGTTGCGTATTGTACTGCAAAGAAAACACGTCACCATAAAAAGCATTATTTAACCACAGTTGTCTCACTAAATCAGTATTTGTAATTCCTGTTGGAGCAGTAAGATTATAATCTGAGTAAGCTTGTTTGGCTTTGTATTGTTCATAATAACCTTTGCCTTTCACATAAAATAATCCTGTGTTGAACACCCAGGCATTGGATAATTTTTGATTGTAGAAAAATTGATAGTGGTTTTGCCAATAGTTATCGGTTTGATTGTCGTACGGATCTCCAGCTTTTTCGGTGCCTGCATAGTTAATAGTACGATGATCTTTTAAATCACTTTCTGCTACACCGTACCAGGCTTGGTAAGTTTTTTCTTTGCCGGCAAACACGTTGAAACGGAAGCTTGTCCCACCATTAAAATAGGCAGTAGAAAAGTAAAACGATTGCAAGTTCGTTTTAGCACGGGAAATATAACCGTCGCTTGAAATTCGAGATGCCCGTGCATCAATGGTAAAATGATTACCCAATAAACCGCTGCCAACTTTAATAGTGTTTCGCAACGTGTTGAATGAACCATACGTGTTATTTAGCTCGCTGTAGGCTTTATTATTCACTTCATTTGTACTTAAATTAATGGTAGCTCCAAAAGCTCCTGAACCGTTTGAAGATGTCCCAACACCACGTTGCACTTGAATAGAGTTAGAGGACGATAAAAAATCCGGAATGTCTACAAAGTATGTCCCTTGACTTTCAGCATCATTAAACGGAATGCCGTTTAGGGTAACGTTTATGCGTGTTGCATCTGTTCCTCGAATTCTAATCCCAGTGTAGCCTATGCCATTTCCTGCATCTGAGTTAACAATTACAGAGGGGGTTTGATTTAATAAAAAAGGTAAGTCTTGGCCTAAATTGTTTTTATCAATTTGTGTTTTGCCGATGTTTGTTTTAGCAAATGGAGCTGTGTTAGAGGCCCGAATAGCTTTCACTTCCACAGGCACTAAGGCTACTGTGTCATTGAACGTTGCTTTTCCCTGAGCAAATGCACTTAACGAAACGGCAAGTAGTGAACAAAACGTAATCCTTTTCATTTTAAATATTTTACAGTTTCAAAAAATGAAAGGGAAAATGCAAGACTATAGGAGAAAAATAGATTTGTTTAACTCCCTGCGCAGGCATTACCCTGATCAGGTATTCGGGTATTATCTCAGCCGCTTATAGGCACCCCGGAAACACTGAAAATTATCGTTGCAAATTTATGCAGAAAATTTTGTTAGGACTTGTAACTTTTTTTTTGGTGCTGCGTTCTAAGAGAAAAGCATTTTATGAAACCGTTTCTAACGGCACTACTAATAACTATTTCCATAGCAGCTTCTGCGCAAAAAGTGATCAATGATCCGAACGCACAGCCACGTACCGTTTCCAATTTTCATGGTTTAAATATTTCCAATGCCTTTGATGTTTATTTAAGTCAAGGGGAAGAAGGGTTAGCCGTAAGCGCATCTGAATCGCAATATTTGCAATACATCGAAACGTCTGTTCTAAACGGTATCTTAACTATTCGTTACAATGAGAAGGGCTTGCATATTGCTAATCGGAAATTGAAAGCCTACATCTCGGTTAAAAACCTGGATGAAATCAAAGCTAGTGGGGCGACTGATTTTAAGATCGAAGGCACATTGAACATATCAAAACTCAATGTGAATCTTTCAGGTGCAAGCGATTTGAAAGGCACTTTAAATGTAAATGGTTTACTTGCCATTAGTTTGAGCGGTGCTTCTGATGTCGATATCAAAGGAACGGCGGGAGAAGTTTCCATCAATGCACATGGTGCCAGTGATGTGAAGGGGTATGATTTCAATACCAGCACCTGTAAGGTAGATGCTAGTGGAGCCAGCAGTATTAAGATTTCAGTCGAGAAAGAATTAGAAGTCTCATTAAGCGGTGCCAGCAGTGTAAACTATAAAGGCAATGCTGTTATTCGCAATGTTAAAACAAGCGGTGCCAGCAGCGTTTCAAAGAAGTCGTAAACAGTTATACCGTGAAAAAAGAAAGACCGAATTGTCGGTCTTTTTTGTTAATAAAAGTTGATAGTTTGCACAGGAGAAAGATTTTTAGTTTAATTGTTTGGTTAGAATGCTATTGCCACTGTATATTTGCAATCCACATCGCGAAGTAGAGCAGCGGTAGCTCGTCGGGCTCATAACCCGAAGGTCGTAGGTTCGATCCCTACCTTCGCAACAAAAAAGGCTCCCAAGTGGAGCCTTTTTTATTTAGGATAATGCGTCGTAGCGGGCTATTGAAAGAGACTGCTGAATTGCATCATTTGTTAATCAGCTAATTTTGCACGCAATCACAACAACGTGAAGACAGGCTTTGTAAATATTTTTGGTAGACCCAACGCAGGGAAAAGCACTTTGCTCAATGCATTGATGGGGGAAAAGCTGGCTATTGTCTCTTCAAAAGTGCAAACGACCCGTCACCGTATCAAAGGCATTTTAACTACAGACCAGTACCAAATTATTTTTTCCGATACACCAGGAATTATTGAACCGAAATATAAGCTGCATGAAAGAATGATGCAGGCTGTAAAAAGTTCGTTGGAAGATGCTGACGTAGGTTTGCTAATGGTCGATGTAAATGATGATTGGCAGGTGAATGATGCGATATTCTCAGCACTAAAGCTAAAGGTACCGTGTATTGTAATTATTAATAAAACTGACAAAGCAGAACAAATAAAGATTGAAGAAGCAAAGAAGTTTTTTAGTGAAAAACCTTATTGTAAAAAAGTAATCGCCCTTTCAGCTACCAAAAAAACTGGTGTTGATGAATTGCTGAATAGCATATTAAGTTTTCTACCTGAAGGCGAAGCGTTTTTCCCAGATGATGAGATCAGTGATTTGTCTGAACGTTTCTTTGTAGCGGAAATCATTCGCGAAAAAATTTATTTTTTGTTTGAGGACGAAATTCCTTATCACTCAACGGTGATTGTAAATGAGTTCAAGCAAAAATCTACCTTGGTTAAGATCAGGGCTGAGATTATTGTTCAACGAGAAACACAAAAGTCAATTATCATTGGAGAAGGTGGCAAAAAGATCAAGCAAATTGGAACAATGGCAAGGCAGGAAATTGAAAAGTTTATTGATCAAAAAGTGTTTTTGGAGTTGTTTGTAAAAGTTCGTCCAAATTGGAGAGAAAACGATTTGTTCCTGAAAGAGTATGGCTATAATGGATAGCACAATAAACTTGTTACAGTACAAGAGTGCGACGTAACAGCAGCTTAATCAAGGAACGAAAGTTGATAACCTAATTATATAAAAGTTCATGGGATTTACAGTAGCCATAGTAGGCAGACCAAACGTAGGTAAGAGCACATTTTTTAATCGCTTGTTAGAACAGCGCAAAGCAATTGTGGAAGATACGCCTGGCGTCACACGTGATCGCCAGTATGGCGTGGCTGAATGGAATGGCAAAACGTTTAACGTGATTGATACAGGTGGCTTTGTTCCGGACAGCGAAGATGTGTTTGAGCGTGAAATACGTAAGCAAGTGGTGATTGCTGTAGAAGAAGCAAATGCGATCATTTTTATAGTTGATGTTACTACAGGTATCACTGATCTGGATGAGGCCATGGCAGATGTTTTACGTCGCTCTACCAAACCCGTTTTTTTAGTAGTTAATAAGGTAGATAATAATGAGCGATTGCTTGAAGGGGCAGAATTTTACGGCTTGGGTGTTGAACAGATCTTCTTCGTTTCTTCTATCAGCGGAAGTGGTACCGGTGAGGTATTAGACGCAGTTACAGCATTGATTACAGAAGAGGATGAAGCCATTTCGGAAGAAGAAAAAGCACTGCCAAAATTTGCCATTATTGGTCAGCCGAACGTAGGCAAATCATCTTTATTGAATGCATTGGTAGGACAGGAGCGAACCATTGTAAGTGACATCGCGGGCACTACCAGAGACACAATCCATACCCGTTATAATTTATTTCAAAAAGATTTTATTCTTATTGATACAGCAGGTATTCGTCGAAAAACTAAGGTTCATGAAGATTTAGAATTTTATTCTGTTATCCGTGCCATCAAAGCGCTGGATGAAGCGGATGTTTGTTTATTACTGGTTGATGCAAAAAAAGGAATAGCTGCGCAGGATATTAATATTTTTAGTTTAGCTGTTCGTAAGGGTAAGGGTGTTGTGGTTTTAGTAAACAAATGGGATTTGGTTGAAAAAAGCACGAACACGGCACGTGATTATGAAAATGCGTTGAAAGAAAGGCTAGCACCATTTACGGATGTGCCCATTATTTTTATTTCAGCCAAGGAAAAGACGAGAATATTTAAAGCTATAGAGGTGGCATTGGACGTGTTCGAAAGTCGCAAGCAAAAAATTCCCACTTCTAAGCTAAATGATATTATACTTAAAGCGATCGAAGCTTTCCACCCGCCTGTAGTGCGTGGGCATCCAATTAAGATAAAATACATAACGCAGTTACCAACGGTAGTTCCTTCGTTTGCGTTCTTCTGTAATTTTCCGGATGGTGTTAAGCAACCTTATAAAAATTATCTGGAGAATCAGTTGAGAAAGAATTTTAATTTTAGTGGGGTGCCTGTTCGTCTATTTTTCAGGAAGAAATAACGTTGGTCACTAAGTGAAAAATTTATTGCTGAGATTTTTGATTTTTTGAACTGAGCAGTTACCTTTGCGCCCATTAGTTAACTAAATTCTAAACAAAAAGTACAATGAAAAAATTATTTGTATTGTTAGCAGTTGCCGGTTCATTGGTAGCTTGCAACAACAGCAGCAGCACAGAAGCTACAACAAAAGATTCTACTATGAACACAACTACAACTGTAGCTTCTGACACTACTCACAAGATGGATACAGGTTCTCACATGAGCACTGATACATCTAAAATGAGCACAACTACAACAACAACAACTACAACTTCAACTTCAACTTCAACTAAAGATTCTACTAAGAAGTAATTTTTGTTGTACACATAATAAAAAGCCCCTTGTTTTACAAGGGACTTTTTATTTGCTTTAAGCTCGAAGTAAGCTTTTTTATTTGCTTTCGGAACAATAGTAATTCTTCCTGTTGTTGTTTGATGAACACATTATCATCCAACTTGCCAATCACCCCGTTCATTTCTTCTTCAGAATTATAAACCATCTTACGGAATGGATTCTCGTAATCTTTTGCACGGGATTGATAAATATTTTCTACTATCCATTCTTTTGTCTTCAATGCTTGTTGAAGCAATTGTTCAAAAATATCAGGCGTAAACTCCGATACAGGAATATTTAATAGCTCCAGCAAAGAAGCATAGGCATGTTGCAGTTTTTGTTCTTCGTAAATAGCTCCATTTTTTTCATAGAAACTATGCAATGCATCCCAACTATCAATTGTGTTATCTTTAATGTTTGCCAGCATGGTCGTTACTGCCTGTTCAGGGAACAACTGGCCACCGATATTGCACCAATCAGTTCGCTCAACAGCAGTTGGTAAGGCAGCTATCAATGCTTCAAATGACTCAAGTTGATGCGCTTCCATGAACTTTATGAGTTGTGAAACACCATAGTAGACAACTAGTTCCTTATAGGTTGCGTAAGCTTCTTTCGTTTTAAGAATTTGTGTAGGACGATTGGAATTCTCAAATTCTTGTGCAGTTATAAAGAGCGATCTGAAATCAATCGTTGTATTATTCAATAACTCTTCACCTTCAGTAATTAATTCTTCATTTGTTTGCGCATTTGATTTTGCTGCTTTTGCGGTGAATTTTCGAAGCAAATCTAACGCAGCAAAAATTTCATTTATACTATCAGGCGCTAAAAAATCATATTCAATATTTTGAATTTTCTCTGTTCGTTTATCACGATCAACATACTTACTGGCATTTCTTGCCAATGCATACATATTGTACTTAAACCAATAGGCTGGCATTACTGTAAGTTGATTCTTTGTTTCATCATTGATCACCAAGGAAAAAGGTAATTGGATATCAAGTTCATAAGGATAATCACCCTTTGCCAAAAGCGTAAATGATGCAAAACGTGAGTTGTGTTTTAAGCTCACACATAATCCTGGCCAGAAACCACGGGCAGCCACTAATTCGCCATCTGCTGCACGACTGTTGTGATTTGACCCGATTGTAGCCCCGGCAGCGATATTGCTTTGTCCCATGATCAAGGCCGCACATAAAAAGGAATTATTATGGTGTTGTTCGTGGGCAGGGAAAATCAAAGAATTTAAAACCTCGCAACAGGAAATAGTTGCGTTATTGCCTAGATAAGAGTTGATCAGTCGTGCTCCATATTTCAACTGAGAGTGCGAGGCCATGATAAAGCGAACAGCTTTAACTCCATAAAAAATTCTGCAACCAACGTTAATAATTCCGTTCACTAATTCGCAGCCTTCTCCTATTTGGGTGGGTGCCTCCATCGAAGAGTCAATGGTAAGGTTTTTAAGCTTGTTAGCCCCTTTTATATAAGCGTCGCTTCCAATCCAAACGTCCTTAATAATACTCGTATTTTTCACTACGCATCGATCGCTAATCTTTCCATAATAACCCCTCTGCTTATCAAATTTTTTCTCAGTGAATTCTCTAAATCTATTTAATAGCTCTTCATCGTCACGATACTTGCTCCACAAGTAGGCATCTCCAGGCAACATACCATTAAACGGGAGAATTTTTCGTCCGCCGTTTTCATTGCATACCTCCAACCAAATACGTAATTCTTCATCTTCACCTTCTTTAAGAATACCATTACCAAACTTGGAGTGATCAGTAGTATGTAGTTCATCAACATTCGCAATCATTACTTCATTACCAACTATATAATGGGACATGTAGGTAACATTGTTGATACTTACATTATCGCCAAAATCACAACTGATAATGGTGCTGTTGTAAAGACCCACTGGCATGCAAACATTGTGGTATTCCAATGCAATGCTTTCTAATTTACCAATGCGTATTAATCCATAGAATTGACAATTCTTAACCAGTTCCGGATTAAAAGCATCCGACACCTGCAGTTTGTTCCAATCATCAGATGTATTTCGGTTTCGCACCAACACTTCAATTTCATACGCTGTCAAATTGCGGTAAGTAATACCGCTACGGTTTTGAAGATTGCGCAAATAATATTCATCTTGACCTTCGGATAAATAGGCTGGGTCTACAAAGCCATAACCAATACTGTTCAATGGCCTTTTTTTGATTGGATTCATAGAATTATTAATTGATTATTCTACGGTAACAGATTTTGCAAGATTTCTTGGCTTGTCTACATCCAATCCTTTTGCAACACCTATATAATAAGCTAGTAATTGCATCGGGATAACACTCAACATAGGCGCTACAATTTCATCGGCCTCAGGAACAACAATCACGTCATCGGCCAGTGTTGTGCTCTGATCATCGCCTTCTGTAATAACTGCAATTACTTTCCCCTTTCTTGCTTTGATCTCCTGCATGTTACTGATGATCTTTTCATGGTAAGAATCTTTTGTTGCAATCATCACAACTGGCAAGATTTCGTCTACCAAAGCGATAGGGCCGTGTTTCATTTCTGCAGCAGGATAGCCTTCAGCATGTATGTATGAAATTTCTTTCAACTTTAAAGCACCTTCTAAAGCAACCGGGAAATTATAGCCACGACCGAGGTATAAAAAATCATGTGCATCTTTATATTTTTCAGCAAGTGTTTTAATTTGTTCTTGCTGTTCTAAAAGAGTAAATACTTTTTCAGGTATTGCTTCTAATTCCTTCAATAAATTGATGTAACGATCAGGGGAAATAGTACCTTTTTCATAACCAATTTTCAAAGCGATCATTGTCAACACAACTAATTGCGCTGTGAATGCTTTAGTCGATGCAACGCCAATTTCAGGACCTGCGTGGGTGTAAGCACCTGCATCAGACACACGTGCAATCGAAGACCCTACAACATTGACCACACCCAAAATAATAGCACCTTTTGATTTTGCATTTTCGATAGCAACCAATGTATCTGCTGTTTCACCACTTTGTGAAATGGCAATGATCACATCGCCTTTGTTTACAACCGGATTTCGGTAACGAAACTCTGAGGCATATTCTACTTCAACATTAATGCGGCACAACTCTTCGAAAATATATTCAGCCACCAAACCTGCATGCCAGCTTGTTCCGCAAGCAATCATCACAATGCGGTTGGCATTCATGATCTGCTCTGCATATTTAGCAATGCCACTCATGGTGATCGTTCCGGCTTCAGCATCCAAACGGCCACGAAGGCAATCATGAATAGTTTGCGGTTGCTCAAAAATCTCTTTCAACATGAAATGTTCGTAACCACCTTTTTCAATGGCTGCTAATTCCATATCGAGCTTGGTAATGAATGGCGTTTGCTTTTCGTTGCCCAGATTTTTTAGAATTAATTCATCAGCCTTAATAATGGCAACTTCGTAATCGTTTACATACACTACTTCTTTGGTGTACTCCAACATTGGCGTAGCATCAGAACCGAGAAAATGCTCGCCCTTACCAATACCAATTACTAAGGGACTCCCTTTACGGGCCGCAATGATGGTATCAGGATGTTCTTCATCCAACAAAAGAATAACATACGCACCAGTAACTCTTTTTAAAGCAATGCGTACAGCTTCTTCAAGGCTACAGTTATTATTG
Source organism: Chitinophagaceae bacterium (assembly GCA_040290035.1). GTDB lineage: Bacteria > Bacteroidota > Bacteroidia > Chitinophagales > Chitinophagaceae > Flavisolibacter. The sequence continues at coordinate 79,448 of PSMG01000006.1, read as the reverse complement.
ATCTTTATTTCTTCAATGAAGTTGAGCAATACCTCTGTATCAGTATCACTTTTAAATTCATAGCCTTTTTTAAGTAATTCTTTTTTTAACTGCGCATAATTTTCAATGATACCATTATGAATCATCGCCAGTTTTCCGCTTGCACTTACGTGTGGGTGCGCATTTCGATCACTTGGTTCACCGTGGGTGGCCCAACGTGTATGACCAATACCAATGTTTGCTTTTACGTTTTCACCAATGAGTACATTTTCAAGCTCAGCTACTTTTCCTTTCTTCTTAAAAACTTTTAATTGATCATTATTAATTAAAGCAATCCCCGTGCTATCATAGCCACGATATTCCTGTCGCTTCAAACCGGTAATAATAAGAGGGTAGGCTTGTCTTGGACCAATATATCCAACTATTCCACACATGTGTTTAAATTTTAATTGGGTGCTAAATTCACTAAAAATAAGCAGACCGCAAAAAGTCGCAAAATGAACAAAGACGCTTTTTGCGACATACGCTTTTACCCTATTTTAGCGATTCAATTATTTTTTAGCGAATGGCGATTCCAAAAGTGATTTATCAAACGTTCAAATCGACACAATTACCCTTTATTACCCGTTGGCATATCAGCAGAATGCGTAAGAAAAATCCTGATTATGCATATGAGTTTTACGATGATGCCCGAATTGAACAATTCTTAGAAGAGGATTATGACCAGGAGGTTGTCAGGGCTTATCGAAAAATTCAAATAGGAGCTGTAAAAGCCGATTTTTTTAGATATACTATTCTTTATAAGAAAGGTGGAATTTATCTGGATATTGATAGCCGCATTGCGAAAAAGTTAGATGATTTTATCCGTCCGGATGACGAAGCAATTATTTCATTTGAAAACAATAACGAACAATTTTATGTGCAATGGGGGTTGATCTATGCACCTAGTCATCCTTTTTTGGAAAAAACAGTCGAATTGATGCTGGATAATATCAAAGCCAATCGCTTTCCACACAGCAGTCATGAAATGACGGGACCAACGGTTTATACCAAAGCGATTCGGGAAAGTTTGGAACAAAATCCAAATATTCCATATCGTTTAATGGGCATCGACTATAATGGAAATATGAAATTTAAATACCCCTTCAATAAGTTGATTTATGAAAAGGGTGAGCACTGGAAAGAAGTGCAAAAAACAAAACCAATCTTACGGAAAGATGAAAATGAATTTCTATAAAAGAATGCCGCTTAAGATCACATAGGCAACAGAGAAATAAATAATCAAACCAGTTACGTCAACCAAAGTTGCCACAAATGGAGCAGAGCTAACCGCAGGGTCGGCACCTAACCGCTTAAGTACCAAGGGCAACATCGAACCACAGAGCGATCCCCATAGTACAACACCAACCAAGGCAAAGCCGATTGTCATGGCAATGGCAAACCAATGCGGACCATAAATATCACGCATTACTCCGTGCTGCATCATATAATGCCAAAGGATAATTCGGAAGAAACCAATGATGCCAAGAATAGCGCCGAGCATTAAGCCACTCAAAATTTCTCTGCGCATCACTCGCCACCAATCCGCAAGTGATATTTGACCAACCGCCAGGGCCTGAATAATAAGTGTAGAAGCTTGCGAACCACTATTGCCACCACTCGACATGATCAACGGAATGAAATTGGCCAACACCAATGCCCGTGCAATTTCATCGTTAAAATAGCCCATGGCAGTAGCAGTCAACATTTCACTTAAAAACAAAATGATTAACCAGCCGGCCCTTTTTCTGATTAGTTGAAAAAAAGGCATTTCTAAATAAGGCTTCTCCAACGCTTGGGTACCACCAATCTTTTGAATGTCCTCGCTAAATTCTTCACTGGTTACCCACAGAATATCATCGATAGTAATAATGCCTAATAGTTTATTACTATTACTAACCACAGGAAGTGCCACACGATTATTCATTTTAAATGCATCGGCAGCTACTTCTTGGTCTTCGTAAGCATTTAAGGCAATAAAGCGGTTATCCATTAAATCTGCCACCTTCTTATGTGGATTGGCTAAGATGAATTCACGGATTCGGATATCATCCAACAATTCACCTTTTTCGTTGATTACATAAATCACGTCAATTGTTTCCGAATTTTTACCCACTTTGCGAATCGTTTCCAAAACCTCAGCTACTGTATTATCTTCATAAACATATACATAGTCAGGTGTCATCAAACGGCCAACACTATTTTCTGGATAACCTAACAGCGATAAAGTGATTTTACGTTCTTCGGGATCTAATTGCTTGATCAATTCACGAACAACATTACTGGGTAGATCTTCTAAGAAAGAGGTCCGGTCATCAGGCGGTAATTCATTTAATAATTCCGCCGTCTTTCCTGGCGGCAATTTTTGAATGATGTCTTGTTGTGTTGAAAAATCAAGAATTTTAAACACACTGGCAGCCCGGTGTACTGACATGTTCTCAATGATCATGCTTTCATATTCAGGTACCTCATACACAAGCTCGGCAATGTCTGTTATATTTTGCTGATCCAAAAAATCATGCAAAACAGTTTTATCGTTCTGTTGCAGTACGTGTTCAAATTCCTGTTGTAATAAATCCAAAGACATGCGGCAAATTTACAGGATGAAGCTTGTAGGATAACTTTTGAACTTATTTTTGATTGCGTGGAGCAAATTAACTTTTTATTACCCGGGATTTATGTTGCAGAAACACCTATGATGGGACGTGGTGTTTTTACTAAAAATTTTATCAAAGGCGGAACGCTTATTGAGCAAGCTCCTGTCATTATCATGCCGCCTGCTCATCGAAAGCATTTGGATAAAACATTACTGCACGATTATATTTTTGAATGGGGCAAGAAGCGGGATCATTGCGCCATGGCACTTGGTTATGTTCCAATCTATAATCATTCCTACCGATCCAATTGTGATTATGAAATGGAATTTAAGAATGGTATTATCCGTATCAAAGCCGTTTCGGATATCGATCCGGGAGAAGAATTGTTTATTAATTATAATGGCGAGTGGAACAATGAAACTCCGGTTTGGTTTGATGCGAAATAATCTATAAGCATTAGCTGCATTCCTATTTTAAGCTTCTGTTGTGTAAACAAATAAGGAACTACTTAAGCAGGTTTTTGACCTCGTTCAATTTCAAAAGCGCTTCAACGGGTGTCAGGCGATTTATATCAATGCCTTCCAATATTTTTCTTATATCATCAAAGGTTTGCGTATGCACATCAAAAATGCTTAGCTGCATTTTTGGATTAGTTATATTTTTTACTGTATCAGCAGCATCTACATGCTTTGCTTCCAATTGTTTTAAAATATCCTTTGCTCGGTCAATCAATACAGGGGGCATGCCAGCCATTTTAGCTACATGGATGCCGAAGCTATGTGTACTGCCGCCGGGAGCAAGTTTGCGAAGGAAAATGACTTTGTTGCCGACTTCTTTATTGGTGATATGATAGTTCTTTACCCGGGATAGCTTATTTTCTAATTCATTCAACTCATGGTAGTGTGTAGCAAAAAATGTTTTCGGTTGATAAGGCGAATGATGTAAATATTCTGCAATGCTCCATGCAATAGAAATACCATCGTAAGTCGATGTTCCTCTTCCAATCTCATCCAACAAAATCAAGCAACGATCAGAAATATTGTTGATGATGGAAGCGGTCTCGTTCATCTCCACCATAAAGGTCGATTCACCTGCGCTTAAATTATCCGATGCGCCAACACGAGTAAAAATTTTATCGGTGAGTGAAATATACGCTTCGCTGGCAGGCACAAAGCTGCCAATGTGTGCCATAAGGGTAATCAAAGCAGTTTGTCTTAGCAAAGCCGATTTACCACTCATGTTGGGACCTGTAAGAATGATGATCTGTTGTTCGTTTTTATTTAGTAAAACATCATTAGTAATGTATGTTTCTGAAGCAGGCAAGCTTCTTTCAATCACCGCATGGCGACCATCTTTAATTATTAATTCATTACCCTCATGCAACTGAGGCTTTTTGTAGTTGTATTGAATCGCATTTTGCGCAAAACAAGTTAGGCAGTCAAGAGTAGCAACTATTTGTGCATTCAGTTGAATACACGAAAGGAAATCGTGCAGCTCATTGATTAAACCATCAAACAATTGCAATTCAATTTCTAAGATCTTTTCTTCTGCTGTGACAATCTTTTCTTCATATTCTTTCAATTCAGGTGTCACGTAGCGTTCTGCATTTGTCAATGTTTGCTTCCGAATCCATTGTTGCGGTACTTTGGTTTTGTGCACATTGGTTACTTCCAGATAATAACCAAACACATTATTGAAACCGACCTTTAGTGAAGAAATACCTGTTTGCTCGCTTTCTCTTTGTTGCAATTCCAGCAAATATTGTTTGCCATCATAAGCAATATGACGCAACTCATCCAATGTATTATCAACCTCTTTGCTTATGAAACTTCCTTTGGCAGCAAGAGCAGGAGGGTTCTCAATAATTTGTTTTGTTATTTTATCAGCGATGTAATGGCATGGATTAAGCGCATCAGCTAACCGCCGTAAATAAGCACTATTGCTGTTCGCACATAACTGCTTAATAGCATCTACTTGCCGTAATGCTCTTGCCAATTGCAACAGTTCTCTGGGGTTTATTTTCTTCAGCGGAATTTTTGAAACCAATCGTTCCATATCACCGCATTGACGCATGGCATGCATCAACCCATTGCGCAAATCAGTATGCAGAATTAAATGCTCCACTGCATCTAAACGTTCGTTAATTTTTTTAATGTCCTTTAATGGAAAAACAATCCATCGCTTCAATAGTCGTGCACCCATTGGCGTTGCTGTAGTGTCTAATACTTTCAACAGCGTAGCTCCATTTTCAGTAGTGCTGTTCAACAATTCTAGATTGCGAATGGTAAAGCGGTCCATCCACAAATAATCATTCTGATCAATGCGCTGAATTGATGTTATGTGCTGAAGATTGGGGTGCTCAGTTTCTCTCAAATAATGAAGAACAGCACCTGCAGCTATTAAACCGCTTTGCAAACTATCCACACCAAAGCCTTTGAACGAATGGGTATCAAAATGTTTTAGTAAGATGTCTTCTGCATATTGACTTTGAAAGATCCATTCATCTAATGTGTAGGTATAGAATTTTTCGCCAAATTCTTCTTTGAATTTTTTCTGATGATGCCGATGGAAAATGATTTCTGCTGGTTTAAAACCTGAGATCAGTTTATCTGCATATTCTCTGTCGCCTTCAGCTACAAAAAACTCACCGGTTGAAATATCTAAGAAAGCCAGGCCATATTGTTCATTCGCAGCATAATGAAGCGCTGCTAAAAAATTATTGGAACTTAGATCGAGCAGTTTGTCATTCGTTGCCGTGCCAGGTGTTACCATTTCGGTTACACCACGCTTTACAATTCCCTTCGCAGCTTTCGGGTCTTCCAACTGATCACAAATTGCTACCCGATAACCAGCCTTAACTAATTTATGCAAATAAGTATCTAACGCATGATGGGGGAAACCTGCGAGTTCATTATCGGCAGCGCTACCGTTGTTGCGTTTGGTAAGCGTAATGCCGAGTACTTGTGAAGCAATAATAGCATCTTGCCCAAACGTTTCATAAAAATCACCAACACGAAATAGTAAAATAGCATCAGGATATTTTGCCTTAATAGCTTTATGCTGCTGCATCAACGGGGTCTCGGCGGTCTTTTGCTTACTCATGGCAGTACTGACAAAAATAAGCTTAGGTAGTCAATGGAAAACCGGCTGTGGTTCTTTTTTATCCACTTCTTTTTCTTGCTACGCCTACTTTTGCAGCAAATTTTACTATGCAGAAGTTATCGATGGATGAATTGAACCGAAAGTCGGTGGAAGAATTTAAGCAGGCTCAAAAAATGCCCGTCATTGCCGTTTTGGAAAACATTCGCAGCGCTTATAATGTTGGCAGTGTGTTTCGCACAGCCGATGCTTTTTTACTGGGAGGGGTTTATATCTGTGGTTACACGGCGCATCCTCCGCATAAAGAAATTAAGAAAACAGCATTGGGTGCAGATGAAAGTGTACACTGGAAGCATTTCAAAAATGTAAATGAAGCAATTCAGGATCTAAGAAATAACGGATACAAAATTTATGCGATTGAGCAGGTAAAAGATAGCGTCAAGCTAAACGAATTTCATCAACCAAATCAAAAAATAGCGGTAGTCTTTGGTAACGAAGTATCGGGTGTAGAGCAAAGCACTATCGAGCAATGTGATGGCTGCATCGAAATACCGCAATTAGGCATGAAGCATTCGTTAAATATTTCCGTTGCTGCCGGCATCGTATTGTGGGAGCTAATTAGAAATTCATTAAGCCGGTAGCAATTCCATTACGTGTTTCATTTCTTTAATAATGACCAATTAACTTTGTTGCAAATTTTAACCTATGCGAAAAGTTTTGCTGCTTTTAGTGTTGCTAGTTATTGCTTTTGTTGTTTGGAAATTTTTTATCAATAAGAATGATGAAAACGAAACACCTCGCCAGAAAGCATTTGCAGTTAGCAAACACAGCAAAGAGTTCAATGAATCTGTTCGTGCTGCACTTAGAAGCTATTATGATTTAACCGATGCCTTTGTGAATTGGGACAGCCTTAAAGTCAATAATCAAGCTACCGACCTAAATCAAAAATTGGCTGCTATTAATTTAGGTGATTTAAAAAAAGACAGCACTGCTATTTTAGCAACAGCCACCAGTTTCATTGACAATGCAAAAGTCAATACGCAAGATATAATCGCCGTAAGGACGTTGGAAGAAAAGCGTAGAGGATTACAAAATTTGACAGACAATATTTACAACTTATTACGAACTGTCAAATATGATGAAACAAAATTGTATTTGCAGGAATGTCCTATGGCATTTAATGATAACGAACCGGGACAATGGTTAAGCCGAACAGAAGAAATTAGAAACCCTTATTTAGGCCTGCATCATCCAAGATATGGCAAGAGCATGATCAGTTGTGGCGAAACGAAAGACACTGTGAACTTTTCAGGCAAGTAATTATTTTCAAATGCTGTATATAAATGCGGAGTGATAATTACTCCGCATTTATATTTTTTAATCTGGTTTCTGATAGATAAAACGTACCTGCGCACTTTTTTATCTGTTGATTCTAAATAAAGTTTATAACGGTTTTTACCTGCTGTAACGATTAATAAAGCTGTGTTTGGCGGAATACTTCCCATGTTTTCTGCAATCATTGTTATCTCTTGCTCAGGATGTTCCAAATCTACCTTTGCATAAACCGTTACTGGTTTTACTGATAATAGCTGATGCGAAACCACAACGTTGTTGTTTACTGTTACAGAGATGCTATCACCGTCAATAATATCATTGTCATAAAAATCTAACCGCAGTTTGCCTGTATCTACATACACTTCTTTAATATGGCTAAAATCAGACTCTGGCACACGTTCTAAGACAATACTTCCCGGTTGGCAGACACTTGTAGTCTTGTAAACAATTCCTGACCAATCGCCAATCAGGCGTTCTGTTTTTCCTTCATTTCGGTAAGACAGCGTGTATTTTTTGATACATGGCGTACAGTCAGGAGGAATATGAAAAGTTGTTATATCGCCTTCGGAAATCGAAATGGTTTTTGTTTGGGGATAATAGATACCGGTAAATGGTTTTTTTTACATAATTGGTTACATCCGGGTAGTGGTAAGAAACGCCGCTTACTTTTTCTCCTTCAATTTTAATATCTAACTCAGTATAATAAACCGGGAAGCAACCACCTGCCTGCTGACGCATCGTGCCCTTCCAAACACCGTCCACTTTTTGCGCATGAAGGCAACAAGAAAGGCAGGAAAGCAAAAAAGGCAAAAGTTTTTTCACAACCGAAAAGTAAAATAGATAAGGACAGTAGCTTCATTATTTACATGGATGGTAATCAACTGCCCGGTTTTTTATACCTGAAGCGAATGACCGCATTCTTTTGTTCGTTGGTAGATACAAAAACTTCATGCCGTTTATCGCCGTCATTCACGATCATTAGCGATGTATTTGGTGGAATGCGGCCTAAATTTTCAGCTACCATGATTACGGTATGCTCAGGCTCTTCTTCGTTTATTTTGAAGGTGTAGGTGAGTGGTTTATCCGAAATGCGTTTATTAGCAATGATCAATTTATTGTCTAAGTAAACAGACACGGAATCATCATCTATCTCGCCGTTATCATAGATCTTAATCGTCACTTCCTCCGACTGAATATCGATCGTTTGGATCAGATTATTTTCACGTGACCGTATTTGTTGGGGAATGGGCACAGATTTCATCACCATCTTCTTCGGTTCCCCTATTTCAACTTTTGGTCTTTGGAGGGTGTCTGTCTTAGTAATAGTTGGAGTTTTATCAGTTTGGGGCTTTGTTACTGGCGGCTTCACTGTTGTTTTTGCAACAGGCGGCTTTACTGGAGTTGCTGGTTTTTTGGGTGCCGGCGTGGTTGATCTTTTGGTTAAGTCTTTATTTTCTAAGAAGGGCTCCAGATGAAAATCGGACGTTATTACCCGGCGAAGAAAAACTTTACCGCCGCCACAATCGCCCCATCGGGCACCCCTGACATTTTCTTGCTTGCCTATATAGGTTCCTTCCAAAAATTCTTCGTTGCCTGATTTAGCATAAGTCAATTTATAATTCATAATGCAAGTACCACCGCCACCTGAATTTCTAACTTCAACCGTCTTCAGCTCTTGTATTTTTAATTCTTTACTTCCTTTTGAGTAGAAGCCTGTCATAGTAGCCTTGCCGTAAAAACGTACATCCAGGTAAGAATAGGAAACGCCTTGTGTTCTTTGCGACTTACTTAAATCAAGTTGGAATTCTAAACGATAATTTTCACCTGCATCCGTAATAAAATAGCCCCGCCAAATGCCTGTCAGGTCTTGTGCAAAAACAGGTATTGCACCAATAACAGAAACAAAAATCAATAAAAGCTTACACAGCCTTTTACTCATAAGATGTAAAATTATGTATTCAGTCATTTTTACTTATCTGCATTCTAGCAATAGTTTGTTAATTTTGCCGCTCTTTATGAACGAAATTATCAAGATAACATTACCTGATGGAGCCGTTCGTGAATATCCGAAAGGCACCACTGCATTGGATATAGCCAAGTCTATTTCAGAAGGTTTGGCAAGAAAAGTTTTAGCAGCAGAAGTAAATGGACAAGTGTGGGATGCCACACGTTCTATTAATGATGATGCAACGTTGAAATTATTAACCTGGGATGACAAGAGTGGGCAAACAACCTTTTGGCATTCATCTGCACACTTAATGGCTGAGGCGATTGAAAGTCTTTTTCCAGGTGTGAAGTTTTGGGTAGGTCCACCAACTGAAAATCCTAAAGGGTTTTATTATGATGTGGATATGGGTGATCGTTCAATAAGTGAAGAAGATCTGCGCAAATTGGAAGTTAAAATGGCTGAATTAGCCAAGCAAAACAACAGTTACATCCGCAAGGAAATTACAAAGGCAGAAGCAGTAAATTATTTTACTGAGAAAGGTGATGAATATAAATTAGATTTATTGCAAGACTTGGAAGATGGTAACATTACGTTCTATACTCAAGGCGCATTTACTGACTTGTGTCGCGGACCACATATTCCCGCAACAGGTTTTATAAAAGCGGTAAAGCTTACAAACATCGCCGGTGCTTATTGGAAAGGAAATGAAAAGAACAAGCAATTAACCCGTATTTACGGTGTCACATTTCCTTCGCAAAAGCAGCTAGACGAATACCTGCAATTGTTGGAAGAAGCCAAGAAACGTGATCACAGAAAGCTGGGCAAGGAGTTGAACATCTATACCATGGATGATGATGTTGGCCAAGGATTGATCATGTGGCTACCCAATGGCACTGTGATAATTGAAGAACTAGAAAAGCTGGCAAAAGAAACCGAATCAGAAGCAGGATATAAGCGTGTGGTTACGCCACATATCGCTAAGGAAAGTATGTACCTCACCAGTGGACACTTACCTTATTATGCTGACAGTATGTATCCGCCGATGGAAATGGAAGGCGAGAAGTATTATCTCAAATCCATGAACTGTCCGCATCACCATAAAATCTTTGCGGCGCTGCCAAAAAGTTATCGTGATCTTCCTTATCGTATTGCTGAATACGGAACGGTGTATCGCTACGAGCAGAGTGGCGAATTGTTTGGTTTGATGCGTGTTCGCTGCCTGCACATGAACGATGCGCATATTTACTGTACGAGAGAACAATTTGAGCAAGAGTTTCGTGCTGTAACAGATATGTACCTGAAGTATTTTAAAATCTTTGGTATTGATAAATACGTGATGCGTTTGTCATTGCACTCGAAAGAGAAGTTGGGACAGAAGTATGTAAATGAGCCGGAACTTTGGCTGGAAACCGAGGCAATGGTAAGAGAGTTGATGGTCAAAGGAAATATTCCTTTTGTAGAAGTGGAAGATGAAGCCGCTTTCTATGGACCAAAGATTGATGTGCAGATTTATAGCGTAATTGGTCGTGAATTTACTTTGGCAACAAATCAAGTTGACTTCTCGCAAGGCAGAAGCTTTAAACTTCATTATACAACTGAAGATAACAATACAGAAACGCCATTAATTATTCACCGTGCACCATTGGGTACGCATGAACGTTTCATTGGTTTCTTGCTAGAACATTATGCCGGAAAGTTCCCAACGTGGCTGGCGCCGTTGCAGGTGAAGATTCTGCCGATTTCGGATAAGTTTGCCGATTATGCGAAAGAAGTGGAGCAAAAATTGAAAAAAGCAGATATTCGTGTGGAGATTGACGAACGCAACGAGAAGATCGGAAAGAAAATTCGTGATACGGAATTGATGAAGGTGCCTTATATGCTGGTTATTGGTGAAAAAGAAATGAATCAAGGAAAAGTAGCGATTCGCAGACAGGGTAAAGGTGACTTAGGCGCAAAATTGATTGACGAATTTGTTCAGGAAATTGTTGCAGAGGTTAAGGAGAGAAGGTCTGAACAATAGGATGTTGAAGAGTGCGACGCAACAGAAGTTAAATAGTAGCAATGCTGCCGGGCTTACAAATTTAATCTTGGCGCAAGAAGAAAAATTTTAAATTCGACGATAACTTTAAATTAAAACAGAAAGCGCTACCGAAAGTGCTGGCGTCGACAGCCAATAGTAGCAAACAAATTATGGCATCATCACAAAGACCTGGCGGTTTTAACAGAGGACGATTTGTTCCCCGCAAAGAAGCAGAACACCGTATTAACCATAACATCAGGGTTCCCCAAGTTCGTTTGGTAGGCGATAATGTAACGATGGGTGTTTATCCAACGCAAGAGGCGCAACGTATGGCGCAGGAACAAGAGTTGGATTTGGTTGAGATCTCTCCGCAGGCTGATCCGCCAGTTTGCAGAATTATTGATTACAACAAGTTCCTTTACGATAAGAAGAAGAAAGAGAAGGAAATGAAGGCTAAGGCGAAGACCACAGAGATGAAGGAAATTCGCTTTACGCCAAATACAGACGATCATGATTTTGATTTTAAATCAAAACATGCTGAAAACTTTTTGAAAGAAGGCAACAAAGTAAAAGCCTACGTTCAATTTAAAGGACGTGCTATCCAGTTCAAAGACAGGGGAGAATTGCTGCTGTTGAAATTTGCTGACCGATTGAAAGATTTTGGCCAGTTGGAGAGCATGCCTAAATTAGAAGGAAAACGAATGCTTGCCATTTTTACTCCTAAGACCAGTAAAAAGCCAAAAGCTGAAAAAACGCAGGAGTAAGCGAATTTAAAAGGAGCATGTTTAACTGCTCCTTTTAAATTTATGATATTCTTATCTGATTAATGTTACTGTTCCTTTTTGTTGGCGTCTCTCTTTTGTATCAACGTCTGTATATGTAAGGAACCAAACATAAACGCCTGTTGGTTGTGGCTTATCTCCAATCAACCCATTCCAACCCCGATGCCAGTCATTTGATTGAAATACCAACTGTCCCCAACGGTTATATACCCGAAACGAAAGGTTTTCCGTTTTCACTCCATTTAGTGGATGCAGCAGATCGTTCAATCCGTCATTGTTTGGTGTAAAAGCATTTGGTACATACACCTGGCAACTGCTGTATACTTTGATCATTTTCAAAATAGTACTTGTGCAGCCAATGCTGTCGGTAACAACTAATCGAACGGTAAAAGTAGTTGTGTTAAAAGCCGCCTGGTATACATGTGTTGGTGAATCAATAGTTGCTATGCCGCCATCACCAAATGACCAGTTGTAACGTAAGCCTATACCTTGTGAGACAGACATGAACTTTATTGGCTCTTTAGGGCAGTTATCTAATGGTACAGTGAAATCTGCCTTTAGAAAATTAGAAAGAGGTATTACCTTAGTACTTGTATCCGAACAAAAGCCATTGGTTACAATGAGCTGAATGTTTTTACTGCTAAAAGATCTGTAGTAGCCAGTTGGATTTTGTAAGATACTGTTTTGACCTTCATCTAAATTCCATTTCCAACTGGTGACGCCGTTGGCGCCATTGTGTGAGAAGTAAACAGTATCGATAGAACAACCATATCTTTTGATATAATTAAAGTCGGCGTTCACTGTATCCTTTACGTTAAAAGGAAGTGACGAGCCTGCCGGTGTTTGTTCACCGCATTCATCCAAAATGGTATTGCTATCCGAGCCTGTTTGCAATAGGATGCTAAAACTACCTGCCACTTGCAATGGTTGTGAAAGTGTCACAATAATTTCTTTTGTTAGATTATTATCACAATTTCCTGCTGCGCTTATAACAGTTACAGGATAGGTACCCACTACTCTAAAATCACTGCCGTTAGCTGCAATGCTGGAGCATTGCATTGGCTTTTTGAAGATCAATTTTAATTGGTTAGGTGCACATTGTACCGGCACTAAACTATCAATTGGCGTGGGAAAAATTGGGTACACGGTAAAGTGCAAAGTATCTGTCGTAGGAATAGCATTGTCGCAAACATCCAACAAAGTGTTGCCATCGTTTCCATTTTTAATATTTAAAACAAAAGTTCCCGGAGGTAAAATGTTGTTTAAATGTATCTCTACAGAATCGGTATCAAAACCACCAGAGCAACCTATCCCGATCGTGCTAGTAGCAGCAATATTTCCGGGAGTTACAAAAAATTCAGAGCCATTACCGGAGATGCTGCTGCATTTGATTTTCTTCTTTAGTTTTAAACGAATGATATCACCGTGACAGGGCGCTTCCGCTGTTTTCATTTTAGGCGGTGTAGTGTCGGTAATTACCGCCGTACCGCCATTAAAAGACAAATTGTAACCACTTTGTGTATCTGTAAAATGACTTACTAATAATAAGTAGGTGTGCCCTACGATGAGATTAGGCATTGCACTAAACGGGTTTTTATTATCTGCAGGATCTGATGAGCATTGAATAAAATTTACGCCTGTAGCCGAAGCACCCGTATTACCATAGGTACCTGCCCAATTACCTGTTATTACCAAAGTCTGATCTGTAAAAACATCGTCTGGATTATGTCCTGTAATATCATACAATTGCCAGTCATAATCTTCGTTTGCTCCTAAAGGTGCAATAACAAAGGCAAGAGAACCTGATTGATAACAAGTGAACTTATACCAGAAAGGATTTTTATCTGCATACAAAGCGCCATCATTACAGCCAGGTACAAATAAGTTATGCGTTTGACAAACAGGAACTGTTGTTTGTTGAAATACACTGGTTCCACATACCGGAAATGCAGTGGAAGGAGTTTGCCCAGGAGTGGTACAGGTTTGGGCATATCCCAGTTTTAGAATAAGGATGAACACAATAATAATTAGTAAACGTTTCATCATAAACAGTGGACTGGTTTCTACATCGCTAATGTACACAGGTAATTTTGGCTTTACTGCCAGCTTATGAAAATTTGGCAAACTGTTCAGATTTTTTTTCAGTCTATAAATGCTCTTTAGCACTCAAAACTGCAATTTTTACATTATCTGGAACTGTGGCATACAATTCGCCTACATTTGCCTGCCTAACAGCAGTTAGGATTTCTTAAAAAATTTTCATTAAAACCAAAAATTCATAAAGTATGGCTAACAAAGTAAATGTTACCCCGCTACATGACAGAGTGATTGTAAAACCTGCGGCAGCTGAAGAAAAAACTGCCGGCGGAATTATTATTCCAGACACTGCAAAAGAAAAACCCCAACGTGGTACCGTAATCGCTGCAGGTCCTGGTAAAAAGGACGAACCTGTAACCGTAAAAAATGGTGACACAGTGTTATATGGTAAATATGCAGGTACCGAAATCTCTATAGAAGGCGAAGATTACTTGATCATGCGAGAGAGTGATATTCTTGCTATTGTTTAAGCTCCGAATTAATATTTGTAAACAACTAAAAATTAAAATACGTTATGGCAAAACAACTGTTTTTCGAAACTGATGCCCGTAATAAAATGAAAAAAGGCGTTGATGCTTTAGCTAACGCTGTAAAAGTAACATTAGGACCCAAAGGTCGTAATGTGGTTATTGAAAAGAAATTTGGTGCACCATCTGTAACTAAAGATGGCGTTACCGTAGCAAAAGAAGTTGAACTGGAAGATGCTATTGAGAACATGGGTGCTCAAATGGTAAAAGAAGTAGCTTCAAAAACTGCTGATGTAGCTGGTGATGGTACTACTACTGCAACTGTATTGGCTCAGGCAATTATTACTGAAGGCTTGAAGAACGTTGCTGCCGGCGCCAACCCAATGGATTTGAAACGTGGTATTGATAAGGCAGTAAAAGCTGTAATTGAAAACCTCCGTTCTCAATCACAAACTGTTGGTAACGATAATAAGAAAATCGAACAGGTTGCCACTATCTCTGCAAACAACGATGGCGAAATTGGTAAGTTGATTGCAGAAGCGATGCAAAGGGTTTCTAAAGATGGAGTGATCACTATTGAAGAAGCAAAAGGTATCGAAACTACAGTAGATGTAGTAGAAGGCATGCAATTCGATCGTGGTTATATCTCTCCATACTTCGTTACAAACAGCGAGAAAATGGAAGCAGAATTAGATAATCCTTACATTCTGATCTACGACAAAAAGATCAGCAGCATGAAGGATATCTTACACATTCTTGAAAAAGTGGCCCAACAAGGTGCTCCATTGTTGATCATCTCTGAAGATTTAGAAGGCGAAGCATTGGCAACTTTAGTAGTGAATAAATTACGTGGTACATTGAAAGTAGCTGCTGTTAAAGCACCTGGTTTTGGTGATCGTCGTAAAGAAATGTTGCAGGACATTGCGATCCTTACAAAAGGTATTGTAATTTCTGAAGAGCAAGGTTACAAATTAGAAAACGCTGATCTTACTTATTTAGGTAGATGCGAAAGAGTGGTGATCGATAAAGACAATACAACAATTGTTGGTGGTAGTGGTGAGAAAGATGCGATTACCGGTCGTATCAACCAAATCAAATCCCAGATCGAAAACACAACTTCAGATTACGACCGTGAAAAATTGCAAGAGCGTTTAGCTAAGTTGAGCGGTGGTGTTGCAGTATTAAACGTAGGTGCTGCTACAGAAGTTGAAATGAAAGAAAAGAAAGACCGAGTAGATGATGCTTTGCATGCAACTCGTGCTGCGGTTGAAGAAGGTATTGTTCCCGGTGGTGGTGTTGCTTTTGTTCGTGCTATTGATGCTTTAGGAAACATCGATACACGCAACAGCGACGAAGCAACCGGCGTTCAAATTGTTCGCCGTGCTCTGGAAGAGCCTCTTCGCCAGATTGTTGAGAACTGCGGTATTGAAGGTAGTGTAGTGGTAAACAAAGTACGTGAAGGTAAAGCTGACTTTGGCTTCAATGCCCGTGATGAGAAATATGAAAACCTCATTGCTGCGGGTGTAATTGATCCAACTAAGGTTAGCCGTGTAGCGTTGGAAAATGCTGCATCTATTGCCGGTATGTTGTTAACTACAGAATGTGTGGTTGCCGACAAGCCAGAGCCTAAACAAGCTGCACCTGCAATGCCAGGAGGCGGTATGGGTATGGATTATTAATTTGTAAATAGGTAACAGTAAAAAGCCTCACTCATCAGTGGGGCTTTTTCATAAATAAATTTTTTCCGTTTTAAATAATTCCCTAAATTGAAGTATCTCAGATTTACGCATCCTAGGTTGACAAACATTCTGGTTTAATTCTTGTCGGTTAATCCTTCCCTCACGCGGTATTTATCTGTTAACTTTTAAATTGTTTGTTATGCTTGTAAGAATGTTTAACTGGATTAAAAGAAGATTTACCAATAAAGCTAACAGAAAAGAAAAACGCGGTTTTGATAAAGACAATCCATTTTTAATTTTATAAAGGCTATTGACAGAACTATTAGCTTTTTTATTTTTGTATACGAATATTTCAAAATCTAATTCCTGTCCGTACCTGTTAATCTTTCCGGGAAAAGCCTGGTATCCTGGCCGGAAGGTATACTGCAAAAGTATTCAGGTTGAAGCCAAATGAATGAAGGAATTTAAAAACCCCATCCGGTGATGGGGTTTGTTTATTAATCAATCTTAGAGCTTATTTACTTGCCAGTTCAATTATTGCTTTTAATTCAGCAGCTAATTTGTCTTCATTATTATCAAAGCCAACAGTTTTAAAACGAATATTTCCGTTTTTATCAAGTACGAATTTGGTGGGAATGCCTTCAACCTTAAACTGGGTCACGACTTTGCTGTCTTCATCTAGCAATACTTGGAAGTTGTATTTATTAATATTGATAAAGTCGGTAGCATTTTTCTTTTTATCAATTACTTTTTCCCAATTATCAATAAAAACAAATATTACGTTTTTATCAGCAGTATACTTAGTTATTATCTTTTGCATTCCTGGAAAAGAAGCTTTGCATGGGCCACACCAAGTAGACCAAAAGTCCAACACGGACACTTTACCTTTTAGATCATCGTTTGAAATTTTATTTCCATTCAGATCATATAACGTAAAGGAAGGTGCCGATTCATTGAGCATGGAAGCTTTCAGCTCTTCCCGAATCTTTTTATAGTTAATTTTTTTAGGTGCTTCATTTACAGCATATGAAAAATCGTTCTGGCCAAATGCGTATTGCGCTACCAGGCAAAAAAGGATTAATAAGAATTTTCTCTGCATAAACCTGTGTTTTGGAAGAAAAAGATACATACAGGAGTCCATATTGCTTTGTGTATAATCTTTTTTACAATAGATAAAAGTTTGGCAAACTGTTTGCAAATAAGGCGTCAAACAATTAGTGTTACTATGAAAAAGATGAAATTTATTTTGGTAGGTCTTGCTATTGCAACAAGCAGTTTTGTGTATGCACAAAGTGCGCAGATAAGAGCAGGCATTAACCTCGCAAATGTATCGGTAAATGACAATGGACGTGTTGACAAAGCTAACCAATTAACAAGCTTTCAGGTGGGTGTGATTGGAGATTTTACCTTGGTTCCTAAAGTATTAAGTCTGCAGCCCGGAATTTTGTACACCGGCAAAGGATCAAAAGTAGAAAAAGGCACACAGGGAAGCAATGCTTATTATAAACAAACATTTAATCCGCAGTATATAGAAATTCCTGCAAATCTTGTTTTCAAGGCGCCGATCGGTTTGACGAGCAAGTTCTTTGTTGGTACCGGTCCTTATTTAGGTATTGGTGTTGGCGGCAAAACCACAACCGATAAAACAGTGTTTGCTGTATCATCACACACAGAACGTTCCATTACGTTTTCTAATGACGACCCAACAACATTTAATCAAGAGGAGGGAACAGGGCTAGGTGTTATTCGTCGTTTTGATTATGGCGTAAACGGAACAGCTGGTTTTGAAACAAAAAGTTTAGTACTTGGCGTAAACTATGGTTTGGGTTTGGCAAAGTTGCAGTCTGGTACTAACAACAATACAGATAATAACAATAAGAACCGAGTGCTTAGTTTAACTTTAGGTTTCAAAATATAATTAGTTAATTCTCCATAGCCAAAGGCCATTCAATTAGGTAGGCCTTTGGCTATTTTTACAAAAAAAGAAATGCCTGTTTTTGTCGATCAGTTAAATAGGTCAATTAGTGTCACTACTGAGCCTAAACGCATCATATCATTAGTTCCATCACAAACGGAATTGCTATTTCATTTAGGTTTAGACAAAGAAGTAATTGGCATTACAAAGTTTTGCATACATCCAGAAGACTGGTTTCGTACTAAAGAAAGAATAGGCGGTACGAAACAATTAAATATCGATAAAATCAAGTCGCTTAAGCCTGATTTGATTATAGCAAACAAAGAAGAAAATGTACAAGTGCAGATTGAGTTATTAGCCAATGAATTTCCTGTTTGGATAAGTGATGTAAACAATTTGGGTGATGCCTTAACAATGATTGAAAGCGTTGGCGAAATGGTTAATAAAAGCGAACAAGCGCAAAAAATAAAAAATGAAATTCAACACCATTTTCATGAACTCAAAATGTCAGGCTCAAAGCCTAAGGCTTGTTATCTCATTTGGCGTGAACCGTACATGACTGTTGGTGGAGATACTTTTATTAGTAATATGCTTGAATATGCTGGCTTCGAAAACATGTTTAGCAATAAAGAACGGTACCCAGAAGTGACTATTGATGAATTAAAAAGTATCGACTGTGAATGGTTGCTACTCTCTTCCGAACCGTTTCCGTTTGTACAAAAACATATTGAGGAATTACAGCCATTACTTCCAAATACGAAAATCGTTTTGGTTGACGGTGAATACTTTTCCTGGTATGGCAGTAGGTTAATCAATGCACCAGATTATTTTATGCAACTACGTCAACAAATACCATTGAATGTTTAAATTCGGTATTGATGTACGACCATAACGAAAAGCCTTCTAAAAAGAAACCTTTATTCCCCATCAATAAAGAACTGCGCAGTTACTTACGGACTTATGGAAGAGAAGTGCAGTTGCCTGTGTCATACAACGATTTAACCAATATTACTTATTCAGTTCCCATTACAGATAAATTAGGACGGGACACGCTTTGGGAAAAGGCAATGTATGAGATGAACAAATGGGAGCTGTTACGTCAAGGTCTTATTGAGCTATATGCTATTTTAAAAACGGAAGGAGACCTTTCGTTTACCAAACATTTGGATGTAGCTCGTGTAGATTATTGTACGTTTGGAAATTCAAATCCATTTCGGATTCGCATTGTCAATCGTTTCAATGATAACTATGATCATTATTATATCAAAAATGAAGATGCATCAAGAGTGTATGGCTTAGAACTAGAACATCTTCTATCGCCTAACAGAATGCTGTTTTTAACGAGTGGACACACGTTAGTGGAAGAACATATTCCGGGTGTTCCCG
Organism: Chitinophagaceae bacterium; assembly: GCA_040290035.1. Lineage (GTDB taxonomy): Bacteria > Bacteroidota > Bacteroidia > Chitinophagales > Chitinophagaceae > Flavisolibacter. The sequence continues at coordinate 60,105 of PSMG01000006.1, read as the reverse complement.
GAGATCTTTTTGTAAAAAATTATTTGCATCTTCCCGATACTAACAAAATCCGTCTAGCAAAAGAATTTGTGAAGTTTAATGAGCGATGCTTCGTTCGTTTATTAGGCGATATGAGAGCTTACAATTTTGTGGTGAACATGTCTCCGGATATTGAAGATTATCAATATCGTCTTCGTGCCATTGATTTTGATCAACAATCCTATGAAGGGAGAAAAAATTTATACTTCCCTCAATTCTATAAAGACAATCTTGCTTTTGTGGAATTAGCCATTAACCATTTAAATAATGACAGTGTGCAGCAATACCAGGCGGAAGAACGTACACTAATAGCCTATCGCCTGGCTTCATCCCGTTATCGCATTGGCGATTTGCTGAACATCATGGTTAAGGATCGTATATCGACTGAAGAAAAGGAGTATATGCTGAAACATGAATTAGCTGATTATTTCAAGAATGGTCAAATGCTTCGTTGTAAAAGTATGGGTGAGATAGTTAAGCAAACATTGCGTTATGCTTTGAAGCCCCACTTATCAAGGATCCAGAAAAACCTGGGCAAGAAGAAAAAAGAAGCAGATTAGAGTAATTGAATTTTAGTATGAGTAAAACGCTGAACGTACATGAGTAATATCAAACAGCACATCTAAACTCGAATTTTAAACTCCCTTATCTTTGCCACACTTCAAAAATTTACTATGGCAAATAAAATCGTTGAATTACTTGGCGATCGGGCAGAATACCTTTTAAATCATACATGTCAAACTGTTGACAAATCGACTTTACATCTTCCTTCACCTACTCATGTTGAAGACATTTGGATAAACAGCAACCGCAGTAATCAAACATTGCGCAGTTTACAAACTTTGTTAGATCATGGCCGTTTGGGTGGTACCGGATACTGCAGCATTTTTCCGGTTGACCAAGGCATTGAACATAGTGCTGGTGCATCGTTCGCTCCAAATCCAATTTATTTCGATCCCGAGAATATTATCAAATTAGCCATCGAAGGTGGCTGTAATGGTGTTGCTTCAACTTATGGTGTGTTAGGCATTTTAAGTCGTAAATATGCACATAAAATCCCTTTCATTGTAAAAATTAACCACAATGAATTTTTGAGCATGCCCAACCGGTACGATCAAACAATGTTTGGTAGCATCAAAAATGCCTGGGACATGGGTGCGGTGGCTGTAGGTGCAACTATTTACTGGGGTAGTGCAGAAAGTGCTCGTCAATTAAAAGAAGTTGCAGAGGCATTCGAATATGCACATCAATTGGGTATGACAACAATCCTTTGGTGTTATTTGCGTAATAACTCATTTAAAGTGGATGGTGTTGATTATCATACAGCAGCTGACTTAACAGGACAAGCTAATCACTTAGGCGTTACCTTACAAGCAGATATCATCAAGCAAAAATTACCAACTAATAACGGCGGTTACAATGCCACAAAGCATGGTAAAACACATAAGTTAGTGTACGAAAAATTGACCTCTGATCACCCGATTGATTTAACCCGCTATCAAGTTTTGAATTGTTACAATGGTAGAGTTGGTTTGATTAATAGCGGCGGTGAAAGTAAAGGGGAAAGTGATTTAGTAGAAGCAGTAACAACAGCTGTGATCAATAAACGTGCAGGAGGTATGGGATTGATTTTAGGCCGCAAAGCCTTCCAGCGTCCATTTGATCAAGGCGTGAATTTGTTACAATCTATTCAGGATGTTTATTTAGACAACAGCATTACCATCGCTTAACAACACAAGTCTCGATATAAAAAAAGTCTCGCCTTAGCGAGACTTTTTCATTTAAGTGATTCGGAAAAAATTGAGCAGCTTCCTGTAATACTTTGAATCACAAGCAAAACAAGAAAACTATATCTTCGCCTCCGCTATGACACAAGAACAATTGAAAGATATGAGGTCTCGCTTAGACGGACTGAGGAGGTTTCTTTGACGTCGATAACAGACGTGATAAAATCAATAACGATAAACAACTCTCACTTGCACTGGGTTTTTGGGATGATAATGAAAGAGCCACTTCCATTTTAAAGGAAATCAATTTAAATGAGTACTGGGTAAAATTGTATGAGCAGGTTGAAGCTGCGATAGAAGATTTTGCTGTGCTCTTTGAATTTTGGAAGGAAGGCGAAGGCTCCGAAGAAGAAGTGAAAGTTGCGTACGACAAAGCTATTGCTGCTATAGAAGACGCAGAATTCAAAAGCACATTAAACCAACCTGAAGATGAATTGCCTGCAGTCCTCCAAATTAATTCAGGCGCAGGCGGAACAGAAAGCCAGGATTGGGCAGAAATGTTAGCTCGCATGTATCGCTTGTATGGCGAAAAGCAAGGTTGGAAAGTGACAGAGTTAGATTGGCAATGGGGCGATGGTGCTGGTATTAAGACCTGCACATTTCAATTTGACAGACCATTTGCTTATGGCTTTTTGAAAGCGGAAAGTGGTGTGCATCGTTTGGTGCGTATTTCTCCCTTTGATAGTAATGCCCGCAGACATACCTCCTTTGCTTCAGTGTTTGTATATCCATTGGTAGATGATTCCATTAATATTGAGATAAAAGATAGTGAAGTAAAAATGGAAACTGCCCGAAGCGGCGGCGCCGGTGGACAGAACGTAAACAAAGTGGAAACAAAAGTTTTTCTAACACATATTCCAACGGGTATTACTGTAGTTTGCCAAACGGAACGTTCGCAAATAGGCAACCGTGAAAAGGCTATGCAAATGTTGAAAAGCCGTTTGTACGAAGAGGAATTGCGTAAACGTGAAGAGTTGAAAAATGCTGCCAATGCTAACAAACGTAAGATAGAGTGGGGAAGTCAAATCCGTAGTTATGTTTTTCATCCTTATAAAATGATTAAAGATCATAGAACAGATTATGAAGTAGGTAATGTACAGCCGGTAATGGACGGTGAACTGGATGGATTTATAAAGGCTTATTTAATGATGGAAAAAGAAGAGAAAAAATCAAACAGCAAAACCTGATGCAAAGAAGAAGAGTCTACTTCACTGAAAAACTAAAAACAAAAATCACTAACTTAAACAACAGAAATACTCTCTAAAGAAAAGCCCACTTTGTTTCGACGATATACAGTTGCAGGATTTATATTTCAAGGTATAAAGACTAGGCACCAAGACATGTACAGGGTTTGCATCAACCAATAATTTCTGAATCCTTATTTTATGACATACAGGATTATCTTAATGGCAAGAAAAAAACGTATCGTACCAAAGTTGGTTCATTGGATGTTTTGCAATTACGGAGTTATTTAATATGCCCCCAATGTGGCAAATTACTTACGGGGAGTGCATTCAAAGGTAGAAATTGCAAATATTATTACCATTGTATATCCTCCTGCGGAACAAGGTTCAAAGCTGAGAATGCCAATCAATTATTTTCCAATGAACTAAAAAAGCTTATACCTAAGCCAGGCATGACTGAAGTGTATAAACTGGTACTTCAGGAAGAATTTAGGGCCAAATCCAGGGGGCAAAGAGAGGATGCTAAACAGGTGCAGGATGCTTTGGGGAAAGCTAATAATGAACTCTTAAATGCCCGTAAACTACTTTTAGCTGGTGAAATAGAGCCTTTAGATTACCGCTCTATAAAATCTGATTATGAAAAGAAAATTACAGGGTTAGAATCAAAATTAATGGAACTCTCAAAACAGAGTTCTAACATTGAACCCTTGTTAAATAAGGCCAGAATGAAACTTTCCAGCCTTGATGAATTGTATGAAAAGGCAGATAATAAAGACAAGCGGGAAATCATTGGTTCGATATATCCCGAAAAACTCGTTTTTGACTGATTCCATTATCGAACCGCCCGGCTCAATGAAGCAGTTGAGCTAATATATAAGCTGGGAGATGGTTTTAGCGAAAATGAAAATGGACAAACCGAATCAATTTTCGATTTGTCCATTTTGGTGCCCGAGACTGGATTCGAACCAGCACGCCGTTTCCAGCGCCACCACCTCAAGGTGGTGCGTCTACCAATTTCGCCACCCGGGCTCCTTTCACAAGGGCTGCAAATCTATCTATTTTTTCAACATAATTCGAAACGTCGTACCCTTTCCCAATTCTGAATGTTTTACACTTAAACTACCCTTATGATATTGTTCAATAATACGCTTTGATAAACTTAAACCTAAGCCCCAGCCGCGTTTTTTGGTAGTAAATCCAGGTTTAAAAACTTTTGAAATATTCTGCTTGCTAATTCCCTTACCGGTATCTGTTATATCTATCATCACTTTTTTGCTTAGTTCAATAATATCAACTGTAATAGATCCTTTACCTTCCATTGCATCTAATGCGTTTTTCAACAAATTCTCAATTACCCAGTCAAACAAAGGCCCCGAAATATGAACAAAGATTTCTTTCTGACCGTCATTGTTCAGGGCAAATTGAACTTTATTAGACGCACGTTTGCGTATGTAATCCATCACATCTGTAACCTGCGCCACAATATTCTTCTCTTCAAAATGAGGCGTACTGCCAATCTTACCAAAACGATCTGTTACTAATCGTAAACGACCAACGTCTTTTTCTAACTCGTTCAACAAAGCCTCTTTGCCAAGTGTCTCTTTCAATATTTCTACCCAACCTTCAAGCGATGAAACAGGAGTTCCCAACTGATGCGCTGTTTCCTTGGCCATGCCTGCCCATACTTGGTTTTGGGTAGACTGATAACTGGTACGAAGTGATATAATCGTGATGATGATAAATAGTGTAACAATAAAAAGCTGTACCAAGGGATAGTAACGTACTTCGTCCAGTAACCGACTGTGGCCGTAATAATATTTGTTGGTATGTTTTGGATTGATTGGATCTGTCCAAATGATAGGAGGGTACTCTGATTTTAATTTTCTTAATTGCTGGTAGATGTAATTTTTGTCGGTTGCAATCTTAATAGAATCAAGATTTTGATAATTGCCTGTTATACTGTCACTTTCGTTTGTTTCAATAATAGGGATGTCTTTATTGTTTTGAATAATCTTAAACGGTAGCGCTGTTTCTGTGTTATTCGGATCAAGTAAAGCTTGGCTTGCTGCTACCCATTCTTCTACTTTTTGTTTCTCATCCTTTTCAATCTTATTAGCAAGATAAGTTGAATACCAAATGGTGCCACTTACAATAACAATGGCTATAAACGCAAGCAACGTACGTACATTCAACAATTGTCGCAACATGAGTTCGAATATACTCGTTTCAAATCGTAGATGCTTGTAATGATGTATAGAATTTAGGCGTGTCCTCGCAGCCAATAAGTGAACAAAAGTTTGGAAAACATTCAGCGCTGCTTCGGGTCGGGCTATTCGCTTCCAATCTTTTGCAGCCAAACACAATAAGCCCCGGCGCAAAAGGATTTTCGCTGCTATCCCTCACGCAATAATTACAGCCTTACGTCTATCTTTTCTGCTTGCAAAAATTTTTTCAATTCTTGTATGTCAATTTCTTTAAAATGAAATACACTAGCAGCTAAAGCAGCATCGGCATGTGCTTGCTTAAATACATCTGCAAAGTGCTGCGTAGTACCGCCACCGCCAGATGCGATGACAGGTATGGGTAATTCTTCGGAAAGCTTCTTGGTAATCTCTAAAGCAAAACCGGCTTTAGTTCCATCATGGTTCATTGATGTCAATAAAATTTCTCCGGCGCCTAAGTCAACAGCCTGCTTAGCCCAATCAAAACATTTGGTTTCCGTCTTCGTTCTTCCCCCGTGTAGATATACAAACCATTCGCCATCTTCTTCTTTTCGTGTATCAATGGCCAACACCACGCATTGGCTACCAGCAGTTTTCGCAATATCATTTATAATCTGCGGATTATCGTAGGCTGCAGTATTAATCGAAATTTTATCAGCACCGGATTGCAACAGTACGTTTACATCTTCAACATATTTGATGCCACCACCCACAGTAAATGGAATATTGATCGTATGGGCAATTCGCTTAACCAATTCAGCAAGTGTTTTCCTTTTTTCTATGGTTGCTGTAATATCTAAAAACACTAATTCGTCTGCGCCTTGCTCTGCATAGTTTGCAGCCAGTTCAACAGGATCACCTGCATCACGGAGATTGACAAAGTTTGTGCCCTTCACAGTTCTTCCATCTTTTATATCCAGACAAGGAATGATTCTTTTCGCCAGCATAATCAATGATTGAACTTAGTTAATTCACTCAATTTTATTCTGCCTTCATAAATAGCTTTACCAATGATTACGCCTTTGCAGCCAATCTCCTGCAAACCATAAATATCATCCATCGAACTTACACCGCCACTTGCAATAAAGTGTAGCTTAGAAAATTTTTGTACAATGTTCCGGTACAATTCTGTGGATGGACCTTCCAGTGCGCCATCTTTTGATACATCAGTACAAAAGATTTGTGTCAAACCTTTTTGAACATAGTTTTCAATAAAATCGTAAACCCAAATATCTGTTTCCTCCAACCAACCGCCAACAGTGATTTTTTCTTTCTTCACATCAGCACCTAGTAAAAATTTATTAACACCGAACATTGCTAACCATTCAGTAAATCTTGCTTCATCTTTTACAGCAATGCTACCAACAGTTGCTAATGCTGCACCTGAATTAAATACAATCTGCACGTCTTCTTCTTTTTTCAACCCGCCACCAAAGTCAATGATCAACGACGTTTTGCTAGCGATCATTTCCAGCACTTTCCAATTTTTTACTGTGCCCGCTTTAGCGCCATCCAGATCAACCAGGTGCAGACGCTTTATACCTGCATTTTCAAACTGTTTGGCAACTTCTAAAGGCTGTTCCTTGTAAACAGTTTTTTGCGAGTAATCGCCATGTGTTAAACGAACGCATTTACTATCAATAATATCAATAGCAGGAATGATTTCCATTATAGATCTAAAAAGTTTTTAATAATTTGATCACCTATTGCTGCACTTTTTTCAGTATGAAATTGCACACCATAAAAATTCTCTTTCCGAACAGCGGCTGCATATTCAATTCCATAATTGCAAGTAGCAATCGTATATTCACTGTCTTCCGCAAAATAACTATGTACATTGTAGATGTAGCTGTTTTCCGGAATATTTTTGAAAAGTGGAGAGTACAAATTATAAATAGTATTCCACCCAACTTGCGGCACTTTGAACATCTTGCTGCTTTCAAACTTTTTCACTTCAACAGGAATGATATTCAGGCAATGGGTGTTATTTTCTTCTGAATGTTTGCAGAGCAATTGCATGCCCACACAAATGCCTAATACAGGTTGTTTCAATTCTTTGATAACAACATCCAACTTGTTTTCCTGTAAACTGCTCATTGCACTGCTCGCTTCGCCTACGCCTGGGAAAATCACTTTGTCTGCGTTTTTAATTTGCTCAATACTATCCGTTACTTCCGCTTGTACGCCTAAGCGTTCAAGAGCGTTTAACACTGATTGAATATTACCTGCATTATATTTTATAATCGCTATGTTCATTATCCTAACACCTTTTGCAAAAACTCTTTTGTTGTTGTATTGATATCAGTTGGACCTTCCAGCTCTTTAATGTAAGCACTTCCGATGATTGCTCCATTTGTGTATTTACAAGCAATATCAAACGTATGCTTGTCTTTAATACCAAAGCCAACCAAAATCGGGTTATTCAAACGCATGTTCTTCAATCTTTCCAAGTAGACTTCAACTGGGCTAAAATTTTTATCTGAACCTGTGATAGAAGATGAAGAAACGGCATATAAAAAACCAGAACTAAATGCATCTAATTGCTTGATCCTTTCTTCAGAAGTTTCAGGGGTTACCAGAAAAATAAAATCTAGTCCATGTTTGTTGATCACTGCTTTGTACTCTTTTTCAAACTCATACATAGGAACATCAGGGATGATCAACCCATCGATTCCAACCTCTCCAGCTTTTGCACAAAAATGTTCAAAGCCATATTGCAACAAAGGATTTAAATAGCCCATCAACACAACAGGTGCACTGATTTCTTTTCGAAAATCTTTTAATTGATCAAATAGTTTCGAAATAGTCATTCCATTTGCTAATGCTTGTGCACTGCTCGCCTGGATTACAGGACCATCTGCAAGAGGATCGCTGTAGGGCATGCCCAGTTCAATCAAATCTGCACCATTTGTTTGTAATGCTTGTAGTACTTCTAACGTACTATTCAAATGCGGATAACCTGCCGTGCAGTAAACATTTAAAACCCTGGCTTTCTTTCGTTCAAACAATTCTTTAATCCTACTCATAATAAATCATAAAAAGCGGAAACATTTTTCCATTCATTGTCTTCTTCAATTTTGAAATAATTTTTTCGTTCTACTGTGGCTAGAAAATGTTCGAGAAAAGATTCGATTTTCTCAGCTTCTTTGGTATAAAAAATAATTTCAGGCTTACGAAAAACGGTTATATGGCCAACATGTACCGGTTGTGTTTGCTATTCCAAATAATCAATGATTTCTTTTTCTACGTCATGTAAATAGTCATACTCAGCTTCCGCGGGATGCCCAATGTCGTTGAAACTATCTGGAACAATTTCGATAAAAACAGAATAACGATAGGCGCTTTTCTCTGGAAATTCTTTTAGGTCTTTGTTGATGATTGCAATGGCAGGAAACCCTTCCACTTCTAATTCAAAGCCTGTATAAATTGCCGTTTTGCTATTCATAATTGTTCGGTTTTATTCTGTTGTATCAGAGTGCGTCGCAAGGGACGTTGATAGTAGCAATACAATTGAATACCTATTCACTTAAATTCAATTCTCTCATATATGTTGCTAAATCTTTATCACCTCTGCCACTTAAACAAATCACGATAGTGTCTTTTTCTGTTAAAGTCAATTGCTTCAATGCTGCGAACGCATGTGCCGTTTCCAAAGCTGGGATAATCCCTTCTAATTTTGCTAACTCCGATGCAGCTTGCAATGCTTCATTATCAGTTACATTCAAAAATTTTCCTCTTCCGCTGTCAAACAAATGTGCATGCAACGGTCCAATACCTGGATAATCCAAACCTGCTGAAATGCTGTGCGGCTCTATCACTTGACCATCTTCCGTTTGCATTACCAGGCTTTTACTTCCGTGCAAAATACCCGGTTTACCTAATTGCGTTGTTGCTGCCGACATGCCACTAGTTACACCGTGACCCGCAGCTTCCACTGCAACCAACTGCACTTCTTCACAGTCCAAAAAATGATAGAAGGCACCTGCAGCATTGCTACCGCCACCAACACAAGCAATAACATGAGTTGGCAATTCACTTCTTGTTTTTTCATTTAATTGTTGGCGAATTTCTTTGCTGATCACACTTTGAAAACGTGTTACCATGTCGGGGTAGGGATGTGGGCCAACTACACTTCCAATTATGTAATGCGTATCGTTGGGATTGTTGATCCAATCACGAATGGCTTCGTTCGTAGCATCCTTTAATGTTTTGCTTCCGCTGGTTGCCGGAATTACTTTTGCACCTAACATTTTCATACGAGCCACGTTTGGTGCTTGTCGCTCAATATCCTTTTCGCCCATGTAAACAATGCATTCAATGCCTTTCAAAGCACAAACCGTTGCTGTTGCCACACCATGTTGTCCTGCGCCTGTCTCTGCAATAATTCTTTTTTTACCAAGCCGTTGTGCCAGCAAAATTTGCCCAACTGTATTGTTTACTTTGTGTGCGCCGGTGTGACAAAGATCTTCCCGCTTTAAATAGATTTGCGTATTTAACTGCTTGCTCAGTCGCTCTGCAAAAAATAAAGGTGTCGGTCTGCCAACATAATCATGCAGTAGCAATTGATACTCTTTTTGAAAAGTGGCATCATTAATAATTTCTAAATATTTTGTACGCAATTCTTCTACGTTGCGATGCAACATTTCAGGAATATATGCGCCGCCAAAGTTGCCATAATAGCCATTTTCATCGGGTATATACTTGCTTTTGCTTTGCTTGTATTCGGCTACACTACTATAGTCTTCTGTCTTTCGTGTAATATGGTAACTCATTATCAGAGATATTTTTAAAAGTTCAGACGATACTGTTTTTTAAAGCTTTTACTTCATTCATATCCTTTACACCTGGTTCAATTTCGAAACAGCTATTTACATCTACTGCATAAAAGTAAGGATGGTTGAATGCTTTTAATTTCTCTACATCTTTCAATCCTATACCGCCGCTTAAAAAAAACGGTTTGTTTATTTCCGCTTCTTGCAAAACTCTCCAGTTGAATTGCTTTCCGCTACCTCCATACTCTTTTGTTTCGGTGTCAAACAAAAAATAATCACAAACGTTTTGAAACGGCGCTACTAATTCATCAATACTCTCTTCACCCTTTATTCTAAATACTTTAATCATTTCTGCTTTATCTCTTAACTGCTTGCAAAGTTCAGGTGTTTCATCTCCATGTAATTGAATAGCTGTTAAGCCATAATCATTAATCGCTTCAGCTATTGTTTTATAATCAGTATTTACAAACACACCCACTTTTTCTATTTCACAATTTTTAATTTTCAGTTTTTCTTTTTTCATTTTCTCACCAGCATACCGCTTCGAAGATTCATAGAAAATCATTCCTGTATAGTCAATACCTAATTGACGCAGTTGTTGCATTTGCTCTAAACTCGTTATGCCACACACTTTGATTTTCATTTTAATTCAGCTACAAAATTTTTAAAAGCGATTGCCGGATCTTTTTCCTTCATAAAATTTTCGCCGATCAAAAAGCCATGGAAGTCATGCTGCTTTAAGTAATTTATGTTTTCTGGCTTGCTAATTCCGCTTTCTGCAACTTTGATAAATTCACTTCCTATTTGTTCACTCAGCCTAATTGAATGTTCCAGATCTACAACAAATGTTTTCAGGTTTCGGTTGTTGACACCAACCAAATCAATTGAAGAATGAATATGACCTAATTCAGTTTCATTATGGAGTTCAAGTAATACTTCCAACCCTAAACTTTTTGCTACATCCGCTAATGTTTTTACTTTTTCTGGCGTGAGGCAAGCAGCAATCAATAGTATAACTCCAGCACCATAAGCTTTCGCTTCAATAATCTGATATTCATCAATGATAAAATCTTTTCGTAGCAAAGGAATTTCATTAATAGTAGCAGCTAACAAATCATCTAATGAACCGCCAAAAAAAATTTTGTCTGTTAAAACTGAAATGCCCGAAGCACCATATTGTGCATAAGTTTTTGTTACATCTTCAACAGTTACTTTATCGTTGATGATTCCCTTTGACGGCGACTTACGTTTGAATTCAGCAATGATTCCTGTTTTAGTTTCATCCAAAAGAAATTTTTTTAAGGACAATGTTGCATTTTTGAAAAAAGGTCCTTTCTGCAGTTCTGAAACAGGCTTTAACTGTTTTCGCTCTTCTACTTCTTTATGCTTATGTGCAACAATTGTTTCTAAAATATTCATTACTGTAAGGAGATTAATTTTTGTAAACTTTTGTAGGCATTACCGCTTTCCAAACTTTCTACAGCTGCATAAAAGGCGTCATCATAATTTTTGAATTCACCGCTGCAATTCAAAGCCATGGCTGCGTTAGCAAGTACTACTGCATTCTGAGCCCAACTGCCTTCACCTTTCAAAATCTTCATAAAAACTTTTGCCGCTTCATCCACCGTTGAACCTCCGTAAATATCCAAAGGTGCTACAATGCGTTTCCCTAATTGTTCTGCCGAATAAACTTTCTCACCTTTATTTGTGATCACTTTCGTATCGTTCGTTAGTGATATCTCGTCATATCCATCTAAACCGTGAATGATAATGAATGCCTTACCGCCTTGTTGTAATAAGTAGTTATAGATACGTGCCATTTCTAAATTATATACACCTACTAACTGATATTGCGGATTTGCAGGATTCACCATGGGTCCAAGCATGTTGAAAAAAGTTCTAAAGCCAATGTTTTTACGAATGCCTGAAACGACTTTCAAAGCAGGGTGGAAGAGAGGCGCATGTAAAAATGTGAAGCCTGTTTCTTCTACTTCTTTTTTCAGCTTGTCCGTATCATTCTTGAATTTATAGCCTAACTGCTCCATCACATTTGATGCGCCACTTATAGAAGTTGCTCCATAATTGCCATGCTTGGCAATTTTCTTTCCTGCACCTGCAACAATGAAACAAGCAAGGGTTGAAATATTAAATGTGTTCTTTCCGTCGCCACCGGTGCCAACAATGTCCATTATTTCAAAATCATTTAAATCTACTTTCACTGCTAGTTCTAGCAAACCATCACAGAAACCTTGTAGTTCTTCAATGGTAATGCTGCGCATCAAAAACACGGTAATGAAAGCCGTGATCTCCGTTTCATTGTAAACACCCTTGGCAATATTCAGCATTACTTCTTTTGCCTGCTGTTGTGTTAGCGTTTTATGTTCGAAAAGATATTGTAAGATCTTTTTCATTTTGATAATACGAATTATATTGAATTACACTAATTATTGTTTTAACCAATTACGCAGTATAGTTTCTCCATCAGGTGTCAATACACTTTCAGGATGGAACTGCACACCTTGCACATCATAATTTTTATGCTGCAAAGCCATGATGTAACCATTCTCATCTTGTGCCGTTATCTCCAATTCCATAGGAAAATCTTTCTCATTTATCACCCAACTATGATAACGGCCAACACAAATTTCCTGAGGTAATCCATATAGAATTTTGGATTTACTTAGAATTTTAATCGATGTTGCAATTCCATGATAAACTGTTGATAGATTAGTTAACGTGCCACCGAAAGCTTCGCCAATTGCCTGGTGACCTAAACAAACACCAAGGATTGATTTTGTACTTGCGTACTCTTTGATCAACGGTAATAATAGTCCTGCTTCTGAAGGAATGCCCGGACCGGGAGATAGAATGATCTTGTCATACTGCTTCACTTTCTCCAATGTAATTTGATCATTTCGATATACATCAACGTCATCGTTGACAATCTTCTGCACCAAATGCACCAGATTGTACGTGAAAGAATCATAATTATCAAAAACTAAAATCTTCATATCTATTTAATCATTGATGCCATAACAATGGCATTTTTCAAAGCTTTCAGTTTGTTATTTACTTCTTGCAGTTCGTTTTGAGAATTGCTGGCTGCTACTACACCTGCGCCTGCTTGCAAAAACAAAGTATTGTCCTTACTAAGCAACGTACGAATCATGATAGCATGATTGCAAGAACTATCGAAACCAACAAAGCCAATAGCTCCACCATAAAAACTTCTGTTGGTTGGCTCATAGTCATTGATCAATTGCATGGCCTTGTATTTAGGTGCGCCACTTAATGTGCCTGCAGGAAAGGTTTTGAAAAGAACTTCAAATGGATTGGTGTTATTAGGAACCCTTCCAATTACTTCACTTACCAAATGAATAACGTGTGAATAGTATTGTATTTGTCTATACTGTGCCACTTCAACTTCAGTACAAACAGTGCTTAAATCATTTCTTGCCAGATCAACCAACATTACATGCTCTGCGTTTTCTTTTGCATCAATTAATAATGCTTCGGCACGTTGTTGATCTTCCACATCATCGCCTGTACGTTTGAACGTGCCTGCAATGGGATGCATAATAGCCTTACTGTTTTTAATGATTAATTGTGCCTCCGGAGAAGAGCCCATCAACCGATAATCACCGTAATCAAAAAAGAATAGGTAAGGAGATGGATTAATATTGCGTAATGCACGATAGACATTAAACTCATCACCAATAAAGGATTGCTGGTAACGACGGCTTAATACAATTTGAAACACATCACCACGATAACAACTTTTAATTCCCTTATCTACTATTGCCAGGTAATCCTCATCATTCATGTTGGAGCTCTCGGCTGATGTAGTTTTAAACGGATAAACTGGAACATCTTTGCTGTTGATCAAACTTTCCACTACAGCCAATTCACTTTCCAAACCGTTGATCTTATTCTCGCATAAGATCAGTTCATCTTTGTGATGATTAATGGCAATAACATATTGATACAAGCGATAGCGTGCCAAGGGAATTTTATTCGACACATCTGGTGAAATTTTGAATTGAATAGTTTCAAACAGTTGAACGGCGTCAAAGGTGAAGTAACCGTACAAGCCTTGCGCAAATTGCGCCGCCTTCAAATCCTCACTCGTTGCCTCAAAACGTTGGGTAAAATTCCATAACAAATTTTTTAAATCTTCATTTCCTTTTAATGCAATTTTCTCTGCATTTTCATTAGGCAGTTTGTATTCAACAGCATTTTTATCTTTTATTTCTATTCCTGCAATGGCATTAATACAAATAAAAGAGTAGCTGTTTTCCGCTGCATGTGAGTCTGTGCTTTCCAATAAAATAGTATCCCGAAAACGATCTCTTAATCGCAAATAAACACCAACAGGTGTGTACACATCTGCCAGCATTTTTTTAGTAGTTGTTTGAACTTGAATCTTCTTCATAACTAAAAACAAAAAATCCCGACTGTGCGTCGGGATTCTAATATGGTAAATAAACTATAGGAATAGCTTTACAGAACCCCGAAAGATTTTGTATGCCACCACCAATGTTTATTAATTAATTGTTTCATTCTGCTGCAAATATGCGATAGGCATAGTATTTGACCAAATAAAATTTTATTTTAACAAAGCAGTTATAGATTTTCAACATAAAGAGAACAAACGCACAGGCATGTTTTATATGGCAGGAGAGCAGGTCAAGGATACATTAGCCGAAATTGTTTATTCGGTAGAGCAACCTGATCGACTAATTATTCAACATACTTTTGTATCAGATGAGCTTCGCGGGAAAAATATTGGTTATGAATTGGTAAATGAGGTGGTGAAGTATGCCCGAAAAAAAACTTTAAGGTTACTCCAGTATGTTCATTTGCGGCTTCCGTGTTCCAGCGAAAAAAAGAGTTTGCAGATGTGTTAGCATAAGCCTGCAGAAGTAGTATAAGTTGATTCAATCAGCGATATGTCTTTTTCTAATCGCGACGATATTTATATAATAGTTAACCATGTGACCTCTTTTGGTTACCTGATTTTTTTAACTTGTATCAAACTGTTATTAGCTAAGATCCTGTTATGAAAACAACATTATTAGTATTGTTTGCGCTAGCATTTTTTCATCCCTATCACAACACAAATTCGGATGCTATCATCGGCATCTGGCAAAGTGGTAACGGCAAAGGACATATCCAAATATTTAAGCAGAATGGCAAGTATCACGGAAAAATCATCTGGCTGAAAGAGCCTTTGGATAAGGTGACTGGCCATCCAAAGCTTGACAATAAAAACCCTGATCCTTCAAAACGGAATGTGCCAATTATGGGTATGGTGGTAATGCGTGATTTTAACTATGAAGATGGCGAATGGACCAATGGACATATTTACGATCCTTCTGGCGGCAAAGAGTATAAGGCCTATTTGAAGTTAAAAGACATAAACACCTTGCTGGTGCGGGGTTACATTGGTATTTCGCTCATCGGTAAAACCGATACCTGGACAAGAATTCGTTAGTCTGCGCCATTTATCTACCTTATTACATATGCCTCACACGGCAGTTTTTACAATTCATCGACTAATTGTCTAATCCAAACGAATTGCACTTTAACATTTCTATTAAGTATCGCAATTTTATACTGCAATCCACCACCCATCTTCTTCCCTAAGAACAACAATCAACAAAAACGAAAGCGATGAAAGTCTTATTTATTTTAATGTCTTTGTTGTTTGCCACAAAAGACAATCCGATTGGTAATTCGGATGCTATTGTTGGTGTATGGCAAAATGGAACCGGAAAGGGGCATATTCAAATCTTTAAACAAGACGGTAAATACCATGGTAAAATAATTTGGTTGCGAGAACCATTAGATAAACAAACTGGTCGTCCAAAAGTAGATACTAAGAATCCTATTCCATCTAATCGCAACAATCCCATTTTGGGACTAGTGATGATGCGCAATTTCCGTTACGATGAAGGTGAATGGAATGGCGGTCAAATTTATGTGCCTTCCGAGGGGAAAGAATACAAAGCTTACATTAAAATGGTGGATGAAAATACACTTAGTGTTCGGGGTTACATCGGTATTGCATTAATTGGCAAAACTGATACTTGGACCAGAGTAGGTTGTTCTCCTTTCATTTTCATTTCCTCCCTTAAAATTCCAGTTATTAACTTGCACTGATGAAACTGGATGTATTAGCAATTGGTTCTCATCCCGATGATGTAGAAATAGGATGTTCCGGCACATTGATCAGCGAAGTAAAGCGTGGCAAAAAAGTAGGTATCATTGATCTAACCCAAGGCGAACTAGGCACAAGAGGCACGATTGAAACTCGTTATGAAGAAGCCGCCAATGCTGCGATGATTATGGGGATTACCGTTAGAGAAAATTTGAAAATGCGTGATGGCTTTTTCAAAAATGATGAAGAACATCAACTGCAGTTAATCAAGGTGCTGCGTAAATATCAACCCGAAATTGTTATTGGAAATATTTTGGAAGACCGTCATCCGGATCATGGTCGTGCGGGATGGCTTATTTACGATGCTTGTTTCTTATCGGGTTTGCGCCAAATTAAAACAGTTGGCGATGATAGAAAGGAGCAGGAGAAATGGCGGCCCAAAATGTTGCTGCATTACTTACAAGATCGTTTTTATGAGCCCGATATAATTGTTGATGTAAGTGGTGTTTGGGAACAACGTGTAGAAGCGATAAAAGCCTACAAAACACAATTCTTCAGTGGCAACGCAACTGGCGACGAACCGCAGACGTATATTTCTTCACCCGATTTTATGGAAGCACTTACAGCAAGAGCTCGTTTGTTAGGTAAACGTATTGGCGTGAAGTACGCAGAAGGTTTTTTATCGAAGAAAAATATCGGTATTAAGAGTTTAGATGCATTGGTGCTGAACGAAACCTAAAGTTTCTTTTGCATTTGGCGGTGCCCCATTCCAACTTCAAAAAATTCTTCGCCTTCGATTGCGTAACCGCTTTTCTAATAAAAATCAATTACGGGATTGCGGGCATGCATCATTAAAAGGTGAAAGCTATTTTGCTTCGAAACCTCTTCTGTAAACGAAAGAATTTGTGTACCTACACCTCTGCCTTGACTGGAAGTAAGCACAGCCATTTGTCTTAATTGAATGATCTCACTATTTTTTGGTGTGAGGATACAACAACCTTAATTGATCTCCTTCAAAAGCGCCAATTAGAAAGTCTTCCATCTCCTTTTCCCGGTTCACGTAAGAAGCAGTTACGCCTAGCGGATTCAACAATACTTCGAGCCGCAACGCCATCATTTGCTCGTAATCAGCACTTCCGTGTTGGATCAATCGTACAATCATGGCGCAAATTTATTAGAATAGACGTACCTTTTGCGTACAAAGCTTAACCATTATGACTTCCACGTCAACCCCTGTTTTTGCTGGTTCTATTCCCACCAACTACGAACGCTATTTAGGACCAATGTTGTTCGAACCATTTGCTTTGGACCTTGCTAAGCGATTGAAAGAAGAGCAATTAAAAACAGTCTTGGAACTGGCTTGCGGTACAGGAAGAGTGACCAAGCATTTGATCCCATTGCTCGATGAGAATGGGAAATTGTTTGCAACCGACTTGAACCCGGATATGATTGAAGTAGCCAGAACTAAAGTGGGTGATAGCCGTATTGTTTGGCAAGTCGTAGATGCACAGGAACTGCCATATCAAGATGAACAGTTTGACCATGTTATTTGCCAATTTGGGGTCATGTTTTTACCCGATAAATTAAAAGCACTTAAAGAAGCATGTCGTGTACTGCAAAATGGTGGACGATTGTTATTTAATACATGGGATGATTTAGCACATAATGAACATTCTTTCTTAATTCAGCGAGTGTTGTGTGATATTATGAAAGAAAATGCCCCCGATTTTTTGGAGAAGGGACCATTTTCAATGTATGATCAAAAGGCTACTCATGATTTGGTTAAAGCAGCCGGTTTCGAAAAAATTCATATTGAAACTGTATCTAAAACAGCTACGTTTGAAAGCATCGATAATATTGTAAAAGGATATCTTGAAGGTTCGCCATTAGCCGCTTTTATCAACAAATTAGACGAACAACTACAAACAACTATTAAGCAAAGAGTAACTGAAGAAGTGATAAATACTTATGGCAAGGATAATCACCACTTTCCCATGCAGGCGATTTTATGTAGTGCCTATAAGTAGTGGCAAGCAATTTGACGCAATAGGACAAACATAGCATTAACGATGAGAAAAACGGCAGGCCTTATTGTACTACTTTCTATACTTTTTTGTTTCTGCACTTCAAATGCCAGTGATAAAACAAAAGCAGGTACAAATGCAAAGAGCGATGACGCCCAAAAAGAAACTTTTCAATATGATTTAGCAAAGCCCGCTGCTAACTGGACGTTACCGGCTGAGCTGAAAGAGGTTTCTGGTAACAGTTACATAGACGCTACTCATTTCTTACTGATCGAAGATCTGCATCCTATTCTTTATTTGATGCGTTTGGAAAAAGACAAGGCGGTTATTGAAAAGCAAATTCCGTTTGCGGAGGTAAGTGATAAAAAGTTTGACATAGAAGATATTGCCGTGTCGGGTAACACAGCTTACGCTTTATGGAGCCATGGTGTAGTATATAAAATTGAAAACTGGAAAGGTCAGTCACAAGTAAAAGAATTGAATACGGATCTGGATAAAAAAAACAACACAGAGGGACTGTGTGTTGATCCTGTTTCGGGAAACTTATTAATTGCCTGTAAGAATGAAGCAGGAATGGATGACGAAAAGAAATCGGATGGGGCTATTTACGATTTCGATCTTTCAAAGGGAAAATTAAATTCAGACCCATTTTTAGTGATCGAGAAGAAAGAATTTGCCAAAGTAGCAGACGAAGAGTTGAAGTTTTATCCATCGACAGTTGCAGTGCATCCAGGAACACACGATGTGTATGTCTTGTCAACTAAGACCTCCAAAGGAATGGTAGTGTACACACATGATGGGAAAATCAAAAGCTATCAACCGATCAATGCCAACATTATGCCTCAGCCTGAGGGAATTTGTTTTTCTCCAGATGGCAATAGCTTATACATCAGTACGGAAGGAAGACACGGCGAGCCCGCCAAACTCTATCAATTCAATAAGAAATAGCTTATTTGTGCACCTCGCTGGTAAAATGAAACTCTATATCCGGATTGTTGTTACGTTCCGTATTTAAGAACCATTCGCTTTGCGCTAAATACACCAAGTGCCCATCTTTATCTTCAGCTATATTAGCCTGTTTAAAACGGGTAAAATCAAGCAACTTTTGCTCATCATTGCTGGTGATCCAACAAGCTTTATAGAAGGGCAATGAATTAAACACTACCGAAGCACCGTATTCGTGCAACAAGCGGTATTGAATCACTTCAAACTGCAGTTCACCCACACAGCCAATGATCTTTTTATTACCGCCAAATTGAGTAAACAATTGGGCAACACCTTCATCTGTTAATTGAAGTAAGCCTTTTTCTAATTGCTTTGTTTTCATTGGGTCTTTGTTCACTACTTCTTTAAAAATCTCCGGTGAGAAAGTAGGAATTCCCGTGAAGAAAAATTTTTCACCTTCGGTAAGCGTATCACCGATTTTAAAATTACCCGTATCAAATAAGCCAACTACATCGCCGGGATAGGCATCATCCACTACACTTTTTTCTCTGGCTAAAAAAGAATAAGGATTACTAAAGCGAACATCCTTATTTAAGCGAACGTGGTGAAAATATTTGTTGCGCTCAAACTTGCCTGAGCAAACTCTTAAAAAAGCAATGCGGTCTCTGTGTTTTGGATCAAGGTTAGCATGAATCTTAAAAATGAATCCACTGAACTTATCTTCATTTACAGCCACAGCCCGTTTGTTCGTTTCCCGGTCTCTTGGCGCCGGTGCAATGCGAATAAATGTATCCAGCATCTCTTTTACACCAAAGTTGTTAATAGCACTGCCAAAGAAAACTGGTGCCACATCACCACTCATATAATCATTGCTATTTAACTTGCCATAAACCCCATCAATCAATTCTACATCTTCACGCAAAGTGGCTGCATCACGGTCACCCAATTTTTCTTCTAAAATTTCCGATGATAAATCGGAAATAGAGATCGTGTCTTCGTCTGTAGCCTTTGTATTTGGCGTAAATAGGCGCAGGCTTTTATTATGCAAATTATATACGCCTTTGAAATCTTTTCCCTGATTGATGGGCCAGGTCATCGGGTGCAGAGAAATAGAAAGTTCTTTTTCAATTTCTTCCAGCAAATCAAACCGGTTCTTTCCATCACGATCCATTTTGTTAATGAAAACAATTACAGGCGTTTTGCGCATGCGGCAAACCTGCATCAACCGGCGTGTTTGCTCTTCTACACCATTCACACTATCTACTACAAGGATAACGCTGTCCACAGCAGTAAGCGTACGATAAGTATCTTCTGCAAAATCTTTGTGACCAGGTGTATCAAGTAGGTTGATTAATGTTCCGTTGTATTCAAAACTCATTACAGAAGTAGCCACCGAGATACCACGTTGACGCTCAATCTCCATAAAATCAGACGTAGCTGATTTTTTGATCTTATTGCTTTTTACAGCTCCGGCCACTTGAATGGCGCCTCCGAATAAAAGAAACTTTTCGGTCAAGGTAGTCTTACCTGCATCGGGGTGGGAGATAATAGCAAATGTTCTGCGCTTTTGAATTTCGTTTTGATACTTCATGTGTTGATAACCAATTGGCTGCTTATTTTGCGGCTGCAAAGGTACGTTTCGGTAAGTTAAAGAAGACTAGAAATTGCTTTTACGCCAAGTAAATATTCAAGGTGAATAACTACAAAATGTGGCTGATTTAAACACAAAATAGCTGAAACTCTATTTCCTAAATTCAAATTTGATAAGGTTTTTGCATAGTCCGTTTCTTTGGACAAAAACTATTAACAACTTCAAAAAAGCGGTTTAGTTTGAGAAATTTTCTACACAACCCAAAGTTGAAATCAACTGTTTAAACAGAAAAAAACAGGCATCATTTTTTATCCTTTTCTGTTTGTAAAGTTGTTCGTTATGGAAGAAAACAGAAGCGGATGGGAGGGAAGAAACTCCGGCAATACACAAAATTCGGGTTCTGACCGTGAGCGCAATCGTCAAACGCAGGCACCCACCGGTGTTGAGGGAATGAATTATGAGCAGGAACGAGATGTATACCGAAGCGCTTCGAAAGAAAAGCAGCGTGATGATGGAAGAAATGCTCCTGCCAATAATAATAGTTGAGAAGTGTGGCATTATCGACGGTTGAAAAGGTAGTTTGAGGTTTAGTTGTTTTGCAATTCAATAAGTCCTGTTCTTAGAGCAGGACTTATTATTTGTATAATGGCAGCCTGTTTGTAGTTTCTGTTTGGTGAAGAAGCCTTTTAATCTTTCTGTTGTTTTAAAGCGAATTGAAAAAGCCATTGCTCCCTATCCCAAAGCCGCAATGTTCAAATTGTACGAACGGGGCTATACCAGTTGTTTGAACAATTAATTTCCTGCATTATTTCCATTTGCACATTAGATGAAACAACCATCCCCGTTTCTTTAAAGCTATTTAAAGAAGCAAGAAAACCTGAGCAATTCTTGAAACTTTCTCCAAATGAACTGGAAGCTATTTTATAGGGTACCACCTTCCCAGGCCAAAAAGCTTACACAATGTTAGGCATAGCTAAAGCAGCTATGGAGCAATATGAAGGTGAACTGCCTGCGAACTTTAAAAAGCTTACAGAGCTAAAAGGCGTAGGACCTAAAGGTGCTAATCTCGCTTTAGGCGTCGCTTCTCGCCATCCGGGAATAAGCGTAGGCGTGCATGTGCATTGGGTAACTAATCGCTGGGGATGGATCGAAACAAAAGCTCCAGAAAAAACAATGGTTGTTTGGCAAGGGAAGACCCCTCAGAAAAAATGGATTGATATTAATCGTCTTTTAATGCCATTTGGGAAACATATATATACGGGGAAACTACCACATTGTTCCACTTGTCCTGTGTTGGAATATTGCCAGCAAGTAGGAGTAACAAAACATTGCCAGACCGCTTCAGTCACTTTTTAAAAAATTTATGACTCATGTCTTAGAAAACAATGACAATCTCCTGAAATTTGCGCCACACACAGCATTATATGAAAAATCTAATCAAGCCATTAGCCATTGTTTCAGTACTACTTTTTAGTTGCAACAATAACAAAGCAGATAACAACACAAAGCCAAAACAAGATGGCATTATAACTAATACTTCTGCTAACAGTGGTAAAAAAGATACTACAGTCCCACCTTCAGGTCCTATTGCCGATGCGACCACGATATTGGCTCGCAAGGAAGTGCCTATTCTTTGTTATCACCACATTAAGCCACAGTCAACAAATGAGTACACGGTAACTACCGATAATTTCAAAGCACAATTAAAAGTGTTACATGATAGCGGCTATCATTCTATTCTTCCGGATCAGTTATATGCATATTTAACCACAGGAGCTCCATTGCCGGAGAAGCCTTTTATGCTTACTTATGATGATACGGACGAAGAGCAATTCTCTATTGCTAAGCCAGAAATGGATAAGTATGGTTTTAAAGGCGTGTATTTCATCATGACTATTTCCATCGGCCGTCCACGATACATGACCAAAGAGCAAATCAAACAATTGGCTGACGAGGGACATACCATTGGTGCACATACCTGGCGTCATGATCGTGTTGATAAATATCTAACTACACCGCATATCGATCGTGATACTAAGAAAATTGTGAACAATGATTGGGATTTGCAGTTGGTAGATACACGGAAAAAACTGGAAGAAATTTGTGGTAAGCCCATTCACTACTTTGCTTATCCGTTTGGTGTTTGGACTAAAATGGGTATACCTGAAATAAGAAAACGTGGCATCAAGATGGCTTTCCAGCTTTCTACCAAACGAGATCCTGATGAACCACTTTATACTGTTCGCCGAATTATCATTCCAAGCATTTCTGCAACCAGCCTATTAAAAAGCATGCACAACAATTTCCATTAATGGCTAGTTTGCGAATGCGGTGCATCCACGGGCTTAGATTGTGGTGAGTTCTTATGTCGTAAGTAAATAGAAAAAACTACCATGCAAAAGATGGAAAGAAACTCGCTTTGCCAGTTTTTAAACGATTCAAACCAAAGTTTGGAATTGCTTAAGTATTGTAAGGCTGTTTCTGTAGGTTGATGTGATAGGCTTTGCTCCAGATTATTGTGTTTTAAAATGCTGTACCGGTGAAGGCAAAAAGAAAGCACAAATAATAAAAAGAAAGAAATACCTAAGCAGTTACTGTAAATTTTAAGAACCCATCCTCCTTGCTTTACCCGCCATGGCGCATTTTTCTTTCAAGAGTTAGGTTTTCTATCTACTTACTCCTCTTTATCCGGATCTTTTGATTCAGATGATCCTTTTTGATAAAGAAAAGTGGCTACGACAACAAATAAAGCCATTTGTAAAAATTCGCTTTCCCAGTTTTCGAATGTGGCTTCTATAGAGTGGGGCGAAGTAAGATACTTGTTAAAGGCGACCGGCGGCGCAACTTTTTCTTTCAGGTCAGCATTGTTTTGTTTCCATCCTGTATAAAACTGTCCTAAAATGCTGAAAATAAAAAGTAGAAAGAAAACGATTGAAAGACCATTGTTTCTTAGTATGTGCTTCATCTGTTTATATTCTAGATCTTCCGGTAAAAAACAGTTCCACAATTGTAAAAGCGCTGTTAGTATGGGCATAATCTACTACACTCATGCAGCAAATGATTTCATTTAGCAGTCTTTCACAATTGGAACGGTTTTTGACTTTTATAAATAATAAATGATCTGATTATGTTTCCGATGTGGTTTTTTGTGCTGTTGATCATACTTATCTGCTACCTATTGTACGTAACAAAACCAAATGAAGACAACTTACTTGACTTGGGTAAAGCCAGTGTGAAGAGATTCGGGTTTTGGTTTAAAGGTCGTTCAGGAAGTAATTAAAGCAGCGATAATAAATTGCAGCGTTTGCTTATCGAAATCTTTTATTTCGCATAATGGCGTTCACCAAATAATAAGCTTCCAATTCGCACCATAGTGCTACCCTCTTCAATGGCTATTTGGTAATCGCCACTCATTCCCATAGATAGTATTCGAAGTTCAAAGTTGAATGTTTGATGTTGTGCATATTGATCGAAAATGTTTTTCAGTTTGCGAAACTCATTTCGTACTTGCTCTCCGTTTTCTGTAAAAGAAGCCATGCCCATCAGACCAACAACCTTAATATTCTTTAATTCGTGCAATTCCTTTGTATTCGTGTGCAACAATTCGTATATTTCGTTTTCATCAAAACCAAACTTAGTTTCTTCTTGCGCAATATGTACTTGCAATAAAACATCGATTATCCGACCGTTTTTCTTTGCTTGCTTATCTATTTCTTTCAGCAGTTTAAAACTATCTACTCCGTGAACTAAGTATGCAAACGGAGCAATGTATTTGACCTTGTTGGTTTGCAAATGCCCAATAAAATGCCAGTGAATATCTTTTGGCAATTGTGCTTCTTTATCTACTAACTCCTGAACATAGTTTTCGCCAAAGTCTTTTTGCCCCATTTGATATAATTCCAAAATATCTGCTACAGGTTTTGTTTTGGATACGGCCACAAGGCTTACGTTTTTAGCTTTTAAATCCTCAGATAGTTCCAAATATTTTTTTTTATTTACTGGCATAGATCAAAATTAAAAATCCCGCAGCAAAGCGGGATTTTATAAATATAATAGGTTGTTTATTTTAAAATAGACCGACTGATCACAATACGCTGCACCTCACTCGTTCCCTCATAGATCTGTGTGATCTTTGCGTCACGCATTAAGCGTTCTACATGGTATTCTTTTACGTAACCATAACCGCCGTGAATTTGCACCGCTTCTACTGTAGTCCACATAGCTGTTTCCGATGCAAACACTTTTGCCATGGAAGAACTCAACGTGTAATCTTTATGCTGATCCTTATCAAAGGCAGCCTTCATACAAAGCAGGCGTGCAGCTTCAATGCGGGTAGCCATATCAGCCAATTTAAACGCAATGGCCTGGTGGTTAGCGATTTCAGTTCCAAAAGCTTTTCTTTCTTTTGAATATTTTAAGGACAATTCGTACGCACCGCTTGCAATACCTAATGCTTGTGAAGCAATACCAATACGGCCGCCGGCCAAAGTTTTCATAGCGAACTTAAATCCAAATCCATCTTCACCAATTCTATTCTCTTTAGGCACTTTCACGTCATTGAACAAAATGGTATGCGTATCACTAGCTCGAATGCCTAATTTATTTTCTTTAGCAGCTACTACTACACCCGGCCAGTTTTTTTCGACAATAAATACATTGATCCCTTTAGAACCTTTTGCAGGATCAGTTTGTGCAATCACCAGATACACAGAAGCAGAACCTCCATTTGTGATCCAGTTTTTCGTTCCGTTCAATAAATAATAATCGCCCTTATCCTCCGCAGTAGTTCGCTGTGATGTGGCGTCACTACCTGCTTCAGGCTCACTCAATAAAAAAGCGCCTGTATATAATTCACCGTCTTTTTTACCTTGGGCAATCGGTGTTAAGTATTTTCTTTTTTGTTCTTCGCTACCGTAAGCTTCCAGACCATAACAAACAAGACTGTTATTCACACTCATACACACGCTTACACTGGCATCAATCTTTGAAATTTCTTCCATTGCCAGTACATAGCTTACAGTGTCTAATCCTGCACCACCATATTCTGGCGATACCATCATACCCATAAAACCAAGGTCGGCAAGCTTCATGATTTGTTCACGGGGAAACTGCATTTTTTCGTCGCGTTCAATAACGCCGGGCAAACATTCGTTTTGTGCAAAGTCCCTGGCGGCTTGTTGTATCATCAGGTGCTCTTCGCTTAATTCAAAATTCATAGTGCAAATTTGTGCCGCAAATATAGACGTTTATCGTTTCCCGTTTTGGGTTTCTAATTACTGCTAAATGTGGCTGTTTAACGCTTTTAATTTGCAATTTATCATTGGTTTTACAGAAGCGATAATTTGGAGGCAAGCAGTAGTGCTACTATTGAACTTTGGTTGCGTCGCATTCTTATACGTTCGATAATGCTATACAGCAATGTTCGACAGAATCACAGGATATTATTGGCGTGGTCAGGGTTATCAGAGTTGAGAAAAAAAGTGCCTTGTTGCCAAGACACTTTCATTATTTGACATTTATCGCATTATTCTCTATCCCGATTGTAAAAACGCCTTTCCTTGCGTTCTTTATTTTCTTGTTCTTCAATTTCCTGTTCACGCTGCCCCTCTTTATCATACGCCTTCAAAATGGCTTTAACCAACTTGTGACGTACTACATCTTCTTCATCCAATTCTATATAACCAATGCCGTCAATATTGCGCAAGATGCGGCTTGCTTTTGCCAAACCACTTTTTTGGTTTCGTGGTAAATCCACCTGCGTTAAATCACCCGTGATAATTGCTTTTGCATTGGCGCCAATACGAGTCAAGAACATTTTCAACTGAAGATCAGTAGCATTTTGTGCTTCATCCAGAATGATAAAGCAGTTGTCCAGCGTACGTCCACGCATATAAGCTAAAGGCGCAATTTCAATAGTGCGAGTACTCATATAATAACCCAGCTTGTCGGCAGGAATCATATCATCCAATGCATCATACAACGGACGTAGGTATGGATCGATCTTTTCCTTCAAGTCGCCAGGTAAAAAACCCAGACTTTCACCAGCTTCTACAGCCGGACGAGTCAGAACGATTTTCTTTACTACCTTGTTTTTTAAAGCACGAACAGCCATAGCCACTGCGGTGTACGTTTTACCGGTGCCTGCGGGCCCAATGACAAAAACAACATCATTTTTTTCGGCAGCTGTAACCAGGCGTTTTTGATTGGCTGTCCTTGCACGAACTGTTTTTCCATTAGGACCAAATACCAAAACGTCGTTGGGATTTCGTTCTACAAAACTGTCAACAGTTTCGGCGTCATCGCCACCTAATATTTGTTCAAAATAGTTTTCGCTCATGTGACCATTACGTTCAAGGTATTGAACAATAAGATCGATTTTTTCTTTAGCGCCGTCTACTTGTTCTGGTGCCCCGCTAAGCTTAATTTGTGTGCCACGGGAAAGGATTTTTAAGAGAGGGAATTTCTTTTTTAAGATATCCAGTTTTCCATTATTTACACCAAAGAACTCAATAGGGTTTACGGTTTCAAGGTTGATAATTGTGTTTCTCAATTGTCTTCAAATTTAGTTTTTCAAAAAATGCCGGAGTTTCGCCGGTTTGATCGTTTCAAATCACCCATCTGTTGCCAAGTTAGGAAAAACAATCTTTTGTTTCCTAAGAGCTTTTATACACAAGTGTGTATTAAAGAACGTGCCTGAAATTTGCACATTCAAGTTACGACAAGTATATGTGGAAAGCTGCCATAAAGCTGTTAATAAATAAATACAGCTACTAATTAACTGTAGTGGGAATTATAGTTCTGAGAACTATCTATTCATTGTAACATTTTTGTGAATTAGCTTTTCGTCAATACAAGATAATCCCATGGAGAGAGTACCAATTCTTTTGAGATGTCTATTTTTTCATTTATGAGTATGTTTTCGTAATTAACAGCTGCGGTGTGACCAACAATACGAAGACTCGTTTGTGCTTTCGATAAATTCAACAACACAATAAGTTCATAGGCTGCGATTTTTCTTCTGTATGCCAAAACATTTTCATCATTGTTTGTTGACAATGCAAATACTTCCGCATTTGAACCTAAAGCCGGATGAGAAGAACGCAATTGCAACAAAGCTTTATAAAATTGATGCAGTTCACAATATTCTTTCCATTCAATCGGGTCTTTTTCAAAAAAGGCCAATCGCTTATGGTTGGGTAATTCCTGCCCGTTATAAATAAGCGGAATGCCCGGCCATGTACAACTAAATACTGCTAACGCTTTTGCAGCATCGCTATATTTTTCGTACTCCGTTCCATTCCATGTATTCTCGTCATGATTGGAAGTAAACCATGCTTTAATTCCGGGTGCAGAATGATAACGATCTAGAATATTTTTTAAATGATACAAGGACAAATTTTCCCTATACCATTTTTCGGTTTGATGCATCCATGTCCAGGTATAAGCAGCATCAAACACTTGCATGTATTCGGGTTTTTCCAATGAGTCTAATTCACCCAACCAAAACAGGGGCTTTGTTTTTTCCAATACCTCTTTTGCCTCTATCCAAAAGTCTAATTGCACCCAAAAGGCAAGATCACAGCGAAAGCCATCTATACAGCATTCATCGATCCAAAACTGCATGGCAGCAATCATAGCTTTACGCATCTCTCTGTTACTATAATCAAGCTCAATGATATCATCCATACCCGATGCAATTTTAAAATCCCCTGTTGTTTCATCTTTTTTATAGTAGTCTGGATGTTCTTTGGTCCACACATGATCCCAGCCTGTATGATTGGCAACCCAATCAATAATTACTTTAAAACCCATTTCATGCGCTTCATAAACCAGATTTTTAAAATCATCTAAAGTTCCAAACTCGGGATTGATAGAAGTATAATCCGAGCAGGCATATGGACTACCCAGGCTTCCCTTTTTTCCTTTTTGCGCAATAGGTGTGATTGGCATAAACCAAAGCGTTTGTACACCCATGTCTTTCAATCTTGGAAGATGTAGCGCAAACGCTGTAAACGTTCCTTCGTTTGTATACTGACGCACATTGACTTCATAAACATTCGTACGATAAATCCATTCTTTGCTCATTGCTTAAAGGTAAAAGAATAGGCTGTTTAAAATCATGCTTTTTAATTAATCAACTGTTCAGTCAATCCAACATACCTGCTTACCTTTGCAGCCAATGAAAACGTTTGATGTTCCTATTATTTATCGTAGTCCGCTGATCTCTGCCATCAAGAAGAAACGCAAGGAAGAAGATCGAATGAAGAAAGACTTTAGTCCTACACTATTGGATTTTGGTCCGGTGCATATTTACCTGGCTCGTCACTTTGGCTTTTGTTATGGTGTGGAGAATGCCATTGACATTGCGTTTAAGACAGTGGAACAAAATCCCGGTAAACGTATTTTCTTGCTTAGCGAAATGATTCACAACCCTCAGGTGAATAAAGATTTGAAAGCGCATGGTGTTAAATTCATACAAGACACTTACGGTAAGGAACTAATTTCATTTGACACACTCACTGCTGATGATGTAGTGCTGATACCTGCCTTTGGAACTACTTTGGAAATAGAACATAAATTGAAGAATATCGGTATTCAGATAGAGCAATATAATACCACTTGCCCTTTTGTAGAGAAAGTGTGGAATAGAAGTGAGGTGATTGCAAATAGCAACTATACCATCGTTATCCACGGTAAGCCTAATCATGAAGAAACAAGGGCGACCTTTTCACATGCTGCTGTTAATGCACCATCGGTGGTGGTAAAAGACATGGCACAAACAAAGGAGTTAGCGAAATATATTTTGGAACAAAAGCCTGCAGAACAATTTTACAATGAATTCAAAGGGCAATATTCTAACCGTTTTGTTGTAACGAAAGATTTACAACGCATAGGCGTGGTAAATCAAACAACGATGTTGGCCAGTGATACACAAGCCATTGCAGATTACCTGAAAGAAGTAATGATAAAAAAATATGGTTTGGATGAAAGCACTCTACGTAACCATTTTGCCGATACAAGAGATACCCTTTGCTACGCCACGAATGACAATCAAAGTGCGGTGATGGGAATGCTGGAAACAAAGGCCGATTTAGCTATCGTAGTAGGTGGCTATAATTCATCCAATACATTGCACTTGGTAGAATTATGTGAAGACAAATTGCCAACGTTCTTCATCAGTAATGAAGAAAAACTGCTTTCTAAAAACACTATACTTCATTACGATTTTCATACACAAATGGAGCTGGTTACAGAAAATTATTTAGGTGATAAGGAGCCAGTAAGCATTCTCATTACTAGCGGTGCTTCTTGCCCTGACGCATTAGTGGAAGGGGTAATAAAAAAACTGGCAGGATTTTATCCTGCCAGTAAATCTATTGAAGTTATTATGAAGCAATTTACTTAATGCGCCATATCGTCTGCTAATTGCTTTGCATCCTGAGGCACATATTTTCTCTTGTATAACAATTGATAATATTCATCAGCCATACGATTGCTATCAAACTGGAAACGAACATCACGCATGCCATTTTTTACAATTTGCA
Organism: Chitinophagaceae bacterium; assembly: GCA_040290035.1. Lineage (GTDB taxonomy): Bacteria > Bacteroidota > Bacteroidia > Chitinophagales > Chitinophagaceae > Flavisolibacter. Next base: position 29,857 of record PSMG01000006.1, on the reverse strand, counting down.
TCCACGTTGTATGGTCTTCATAATACAGCGGAAGAATATGGTTTTGCAAGATGTCGTACAATTGATCCAGATCGTATTGATCTTGCGCCTGCGTAGCCATGTTCAAATAGTCAACAGGTGGAACTACAAATCCATTATTGCCTTGGTGAATGAATTCTGGAATCCAGCCATCATTAGTAGAGAAATTCACGGCGCCGTTCATTGCTGCTGTCATACCACTGGTGCCCGATGCTTCACGAGGAACACGAGGGTTATTCAACCATACATCTGCTGCTTGCTTCAAGCGCTTCGATAATGCTAATTCATAACCGATCATCACAGCCATGTTTTTATATTGCTTGCTTAAGTGTACTAATTGATTGAATTCAGTGATGGCCGGGAAATCAACAGGATAGGGTTTACCAGCCCAGATAATTTGAACAGGGTATTTGCTGTTCTTCATTAATGCATCAAAACGAGCGGCATCAGTTGTGATCAACCCTGCACGTTTATAACCTGCAAAACGACGAGCCCACACAATGGTGAACACATTTGGATTAAAGATCTTCCCGGTTTGATCAGCGACAATTTCAAACGCTCTTTTCTTCATCCATTTTTTGCGGTCATCAAAAGCAAGGTCATTGCCGGTTTCGCGATAGAGATACAATTGCTTATCGGCCCAATAATGCCAGTTTTGTGCGTTGGTAATAGAAAGTATTGGGCAAATGCCTTCATACTTACTCCACATATGTCTTGACACTTCACCATGCAATTGCGAAACACCGTTCGCTATTCTTGCAAAACGCAAAGCTGCTAACGAATGATTGAACTGATCGTCAGGCATGCCAGTTACTTCTTTTACTTCGTCAACCGTCAAGCCGCAGAAATAGCTCATTTTATGACATAGGAAAATATCATGCTTTTCGTTGCCTGCTTCTTCCGGTGTGTGTGTGGTAAATACCAAACGCTTTTTTACTTCTTCAATATTTCTATTGAACTTATTATATAAATAGAACGCAGCAGAAATACCATGTGCTTCGTTCAAATGATATACTTCAGGATTGAAACCGATTTCATCTAACAACTTAGCGCCACCAACACCTAACAAAATGAATTGCGCCACTTTGGTAGCAACGTTGGCATCATACAAACGATGTGTGATTGTTTGTGATACGTAATCATTCTCCGGAATATCTGTCGTCATTAAGAACAACGGAGCAGAATTGAACACAGTAGGAGGTAGATACATCACTTTCACATACACCGGGTGTTCATGTACCGTAATTTGAAATTGAATGCCGGTATCTTCTAAGAAGCTATAAATTTTTTCCATCCAGGTCACCTGCAAGGTTTGATCCTGGTTACGTGCCTGGTCGTAGTAGCCATACTTCCATAAAATGCCAATACCTACTAGGTTTTGTCGAAGTTCATAAGCACTGCGTAAATGTGATCCGGACAAAAAGCCCAAGCCACCACTATATATTTTTAATGGCTGATGGATGGCAAACTCCATCGAAAAATAAGCAACACGTTTTTGATAAAGTTCGTCAATAGGATAAGGAACAGAAAAGGATTTAAAATTCATTTCGATCATTTTTGGAACTAGCAAAATAAAGAGAAAATGGGGAAACAATGTGTATTTAAAACACAATTACGGTGTAGCTGGTTTTTTTTCGGCTGATGCTGACTTTTTCGGCTTCGATTTTGTCTTCACTGTTTTATGGGTAAAACTGCCTTCAAACATACACTTAACGTCGCGGTGATTACCGCAATTTTCTTCATGCATACTTACTTGTGAACCATCAAAACGAAGTGTAAGCACACAGGGATCAGTACCACCACGGTACACCGCTGTGTTGCTTGATGTCATTAAAAAATTGCCCTTCAATTCGCCTTTACATCTGCCTTCTTCTTTTTCAAAATGAATGAACACCATTCGTTCTTTTGGCGAACGACCATCACGAACAGACACTAGGTTGTCTTTACCATTGGTAAAATCGCCTGTCCATTTCTGTGTATGTTTTAAAGTATCGATTGGATTGATCAAAGCTGCATTATCGTCCAACAAATCCGTAAGCACTAACGTAAATCCATTAATGCCACTGTTATAAACGAATACATTCCGGCCTTCCTTCGCTGTGCCGTCCGTCGACTTCTTTAAAGTTGAACGGGATATTGTTTGTGAACGATCAATAGAACTTGTTTGCGATGTTGTATTATCATCATCCGGAATTAAAAACGGAAACGAAGCGCTGAACTTTTTATCCTTATTAAATACCAGCATAAAAGCGGCCCGGTCACTGCCACTAATTGCTTTTACAATAAAATAAGTTTCTTTTTTAGGCACTTCAATTTTCGCCAATGGCGTGAATTTAATGCGAGCTCCTTTATCAAAAGCCTTGCTCAGTAAACTATCAGCAATAAAATGTTCAGAACTAATTGACGATAGTGTAGCAGTATCGGTATTTCTCAATAGACCTGTGTCGGTAAGGGAGTAGGGCAGAGACCCTTTCGGAAATTTATTGCTAAAAGATTCATAACTAAAGCCATCACTATTATCATCTTTCCCCTCGTCTCCTTTCTTTCCGTCTTTGCAAGCAATCAATAGAACCAATAAACAAGCTAATCCAAACCGCATAGGTTATATTTTGCGTAAGGTAAAACAAAAATTTATAGGCCATTGAGCCGTTTGTATGCGTATAAAATTTTTTTTTGTCTAAAAATTTAATTAGCCGTGCTAAATTTTTCAAACAGCGAAGAGAATTATTTAAAAACCATTTACCATCTGCAGTTGGAAAGCGAAACGGTTTCCACCAATGCATTAGCTGAAAAGCTGAATACACGTCCGGCCTCTATAACGGACATGATGAAGAAGCTGAACGCCAAAAAGCTTTTGCACTATAAGCCCTACTATGGTTTTTATTTAAGTAATGACGGAAAGAAAGCGGCATTGATGATCATCCGCCGGCATCGCTTGTGGGAGTTTTTTTTAGCAGAGAAACTAAAATTTGGTTGGGATGAAGTGCATGTGATTGCAGAAGAATTAGAGCATGTAAGCAGTAAAAAATTAATTGATAAGCTAGATGAGTATTTAGGTTTCCCACCTTTTGACCCGCATGGTGATCCGATACCGGATTCTAAAGGCAAAATCAGGGGCATGAATAAAATGCTACTGCTGCAATTGCCTTTAAAAACGCCGGCAAAAGTTTGTGCAGTAGGCAACCAGTCTGATGAAATGCTGGAATTGCTGTCACATAAAAACATTGGCTTAGGAACAAAGCTGGAAATAAAAAAGCGTTTTGATTTTGATGGCTCCATGGAAATAAAGATTAAAGGCACGCAGGTAAGCAATATCAGTGAACAATTAGCAAAAAACATTTTCGTAACGTATGAATCATAGAACGGGTTTAGAAAATTCTTTATCGGAAGTACACGGGAGTGTAGATACCACAATTGGTTCCAAGCCTTTATGGAAGCGGGTACTGTCTTTCTTTGGCCCTGCTTATTTGGTAAGTGTAGGTTATATGGATCCAGGCAACTGGGCTACAGATTTAGCTGGAGGTAGCCAGTTTGGTTATAAGCTCATTTGGGTTTTGCTGATGAGTAATTTGATGGCTTTGTTGTTACAATCACTTGCTGCTAGATTAGGCATTGTACGTGGAAGAGATTTGGCACAAGCGAATAGGGAAACTTATCCTAAGTACATAAACTTTGTTTTATATATTCTTGCCGAAGTGGCCATTGCTGCTTGCGATCTCTCCGAAGTATTAGGTATGGCTATCGGTATTCAATTACTCACAGGCATTCCTTTGTTGTGGGCCGTATTGCTAACGGTACTCGATACTTTTTTATTGCTGCTGTTGCAGCGCTTAGGGATGCGTAAGATAGAGGCATTTATTGTTGGTTTGATTGCTATAATTGGTATCTCATTTCTCATTGAAATTATTTTAGCAAAACCTGATTTGGGTGAAGTAGTTAAAGGATTTGTTCCTTCAATTCCCAACAATACTGCATTATATATTGCTATTGGTATTATTGGCGCCACGGTAATGCCGCATAATTTGTACCTGCATTCTGCCCTTGTACAAACACGAAAAATAAAACGTGATGAAGCGGGCATTCGCAAGGCATTAAAACTAAACTTCATTGACAGCACCATTGCCCTCAACCTTGCCTTCTTTGTGAATGCGGCTATTTTGATTTTAGCTGCGTCAGTATTTTTTTATAAGGGCAGAACGGACGTTGCTGAGATCAAACAAGCACACGAATTATTGGATAAAATGTTGGGCAATCGCCTTGCACCCATCTTATTTGCGGTGGCGCTGATTGCGGCTGGACAAAGTTCAACCGTGACAGGTACATTGGCAGGCCAAATAATTATGGAAGGTTATCTGCGTTTGCGCATCAATCCGTGGATGCGACGGTTGCTAACCCGTATGCTGGCTATAATTCCTGCGGTAATTGTGATTTTGATCAATGGCGAAAAAGATATTGACAGTTTGCTTGTATTAAGCCAGGTGATTTTGAGTCTGCAATTAGGCTTTGCTATGATACCACTCATTCATTTTGTAAGTGATAAAAAAACAATGTCCGTCTTCGCCATCAAACCACTGACTAAGTTTTTTGCTTGGCTGGTAACGGCTGTTTTGGTGTATTTGAATCTTCGAATGGTGTTGGAACAAGCAACCAACTTTTTTGAATCTTCCAATAACATTTTTTGGAAAGATCTTATTGTACTGTCAGCACTTGCTTATATCGGTCTGTTACTGGTTACTATTTTTTATCCCATTATTAAAAAGCAGCGGGCCATTCATTCAGCACGCATGCACGAAGCTACCGATATTATGCAAGGCATTGAAGTGCCCACCTATCAGCGCATTGCAGTAGCGCTTGATTTTTCCAAGCATGATTATTTGTTGATGGCGCATGCTATCAGCCAGGCAAAAGCGCAAACAACCTTATTACTTTTGCACGTAGTGGAAAGTGCGTCTGCAAAACTATTGGGTGAGCAAAGCCTGGATTACGAAACATTGACCGACCAGGAAAAATTGGATGAATACGTGGCATTGCTTAAAGAAAAAGGTGTAGTTGCTGAAAGCTATTTAGGTTATCGCAATCGTTCCAAAGAATTGGCTCGATTGATCAAAGAATCAAAAGCAGATTTGCTGGTAATCGGTGCCCATGGTCATAAAGGACTGAAGGATTGGTTTTATGGTGAAACAATCAACTCCTTGCGCCACCAGATTGATGTGCCGGTGTTGATTGTCCAGGCGAAGTAGGAGCGTAACCTGTGATAGTATGGTAATGAAGAAATGCTATCGCGAACCCTCTTGCCTGCCATTCCATTCTCTGTAACTTTAAACCTAGTTAGGTATAATTAATGCATAGAAAGAAATTATGAACACACGTATCAGCTTTTTGATCCTTAGCATGGTTTTATGGTTCAACGCATCGACTCAACAATTCGGCGGCTTTCCACCTTCCACACGCTGGCAACAAATTAATACCGATACTACCCGTATTATTTTTGCAGCACCCGTTCGTGAAGATGCGCAACGCATTGCTTCCATCATTCACCAGGAAGCAAAAAAAACCGGCAATCCCATTGGCAATAAATTGCGCAAAGTAAACATCGTGCTGCATCATCAAACCACGCTGGCAAATGGTTATGTAGCGCTTGGACCTTTTCGTAGCGAATATTATTTAGTTCCTGGTTCTAATTTATTTCAGTTTGGCAATTTGCCTTGGTACGAACAATTGGCCGTGCATGAATACCGGCATGTGCAACAATACAGCAATTTCAGAAATGGATTGACCAATGTGTTTTATGTATTTGCAGGAGAAGAAGGTCAGGCATTAGCTAATTCTATCTCTGTGCCCGATTGGTTTTTCGAAGGCGATGCCGTGTATGCAGAAACTGCATTGACTACACAAGGCAGGGGGCGAACACCTTATTTCTTCAATGCATTTAAAAGCTTGTGGACGGAAGGGCGGGACTATAGCTGGGCAAAACTGCGTAACGGTTCATTGAAGGATTTTGTACCTAACCATTATGACCTTGGTTATTTGCTGGTGAATTATGGCTATCAAAAATATGGCACTGATTTCTGGCAGAAAGTAACACGTGATGCCAGCAGTTTCAAGGGCTTGTTTTATCCACTACAAAGTGCCATCAAACACTATGCAGGTGTCGATTACAAAACCTTTCGGGCTGAGGCGTTGAATTATTACAAAAAATCAGTGCCGCAACAAACAACAACGAAAAGAGAAACGGTAACCAATTATTATTTTCCGCTAATCATTGGCCAAGACTCATTGCTCTATGTAAAGAATAGTTACAAAACCTTGCCTTCATTTTATCTGCAGGATAAAAGCGGAGAGCATCGCATCAAACAGAAAAACATCAGTGCTGAAGATTGGTTTTCCTACCGCAATGGTTTGATTGCTTATACAGCTTACAGTACACATCCACGATGGTCGTTGAAAAATTACAGTGATATTATTTTATTAAACTTGAACGGTGATGAACGCCGATTGACCAAACACGAAAAATATTTCACACCAGATATTTCGCCTTCGGGTACTAAAATAGCAGCAGTTCATATTAATGATACCGTCGAAACAGCGCTGCATATTTTGGATGCACAAACAGGCGCTGTGTTACAAACAATGGCGGCACCTGAAGACGTATTCTACTTTCATCCACGTTTTATTGATGAAGACAATTTGTTGATTGGCTATCGTTTGCCCAATGCAACTGTTAGTTTCCATCGCTTGAACCTCCGCACGGGCAATGCAGAGGAAATTTTAGCGCCTACTGCTGCTGTGCTGGGTTATCCGTTCATTAGTAATGGAACGATTTATTTTTCTTCTTCAGTAAATGGTAACGATGATATCTATTCATTGGATATGATTAGTAAAAAATTGATTCAGTTAACCAATGGACAAACCGGTAATTACTACGCCAATGTTTCGGGTGATAGTTTGGTATGGTCGCATTTTACAGTGAATGGTTTACGCATTCAAAAAGCGGCTTTACCATCATTGAATGGAAAGGAAACCAGCACAGCAATCTTTAGGCAACTCAAATTGCCTTTTGCCATTGCGTCTACCACTGTGGGTGGTAATATTTTACGAACACCTGAAAAACGATTTGGTGTAAAGCGCTACAGCCAAACATTCAACCTGTTTAATTTTCATAGCTGGCGTCCTTATTACGAAGACCCCGAAGCAAGCTTCACGGTGTACAGCGACAATGTGTTGAATACTTTTTCCAATGCACTTTATTATAAATACAACATCAACGAAAGTTCACACGCTATTGGAATGAATGCAGCTTATGGTGGCCTGTTCCCTGTACTTATTTCTGGTGTGCAATACACCTTCGATCGTCACCTGCGTTCTATTGTTGGTGGCAGTACAACACCTGCACGCATCATCTCTTACAGACTGAACGAACTGGAACCTTACATTGGCTTCTACGTCCCGCTCAATTTTACAAGGGGTAAAATGTATAAGTCACTCACCTTCGGTTCTTCCTTTGTATTTAATAAAAAGAATGCGACAGGTACCTATAAAGATTCATTGCGTTTCAAAAAAATAGTTTACTTATCACATACCATCAACTGGGCACACCAATTACCCAAAGCCGTGCAACAGATCTATCCAAAATTCGGCTATGCCTTTTCGCTCAATCATAAAGACCAATTGGATGGAAGAGGCTACCAATTCTTAGGCAGCGGCAATCTATACTTGCCGACGGTATTTAAAACGCACAGCATCGTACTCAGTGGAAGTTTTCAGCAGGTAGACACTAGCATTGTTTTGTTTACCAACCGTTTTGCTAATGCCCGTGGGTATGATGATTATTATTTCAGTCGCATGTGGCGTGGCTCGGCCAATTATCATTTGCCTTTGGTTTATCCCGATTGGGGTTTTGCCAATATTTTTTATTTGATGCGTATTTGCGGCAATGCCTTTTACGATTTCTCACGTGTGTACTCGAACGATAAATTGCGCAGCCACGATTTCAGAAGTGTAGGCGGCGAACTCTTTTTTGAAACGAAATGGTGGAATCAACTGCCCATCACCGTTGGCTTGCGCCTAAGCCATTTGCTTGACAATGACATCACTACATCTAAGCCAAAAGGCTCCAACGTATTTGAGATCGTATTGCCGGTGAGTATTATTCCGAGATAAAAGCTATCCGTTTTATGTATCCATTTTCGTAGCTACTTAATAGCTAAGGCACTTTCACCCCACTTTCAAGGCAGGATAGTAGCACTTTAGGGCACCCTTTATTATGTTAAGCAGAAAGGTTGTTTGGCCCTTGTGCCATTCAAATCTCCAAAAATCTAAACACCAATCCTGCTAATCCTTTCACTAATCCTTTTCATCTGCGGTCTGCACCCTATTTTTACACACCATGTTTGCCGAGATCATCATACCGCTGGCCTTACCAAAAAATTATACCTGGCACGTGCCCGAAAACTTTCGGGAAGGTGTGCATGTGGGCTGCCGGGTAGAGGTAAACCTGGGCAAGAACAAAAAGTACGCAGGCATTGTAAAAAGGCTGTCTACAGAAAAACCCTCCTTCGAGGTAAAGGATATCCTCAATGTATTAGACCCGGAGCCCGTAGTGCAACCCTACCAGTTGCAATTTTGGGAGTGGCTTGCCGAGTATTATATGTGCACTGAAGGAGAAGTGATGGCAGCAGCCTTGCCTTCTCACTTCAAACTTTCCAGCGAAACCGTGTTGGTGTTCAATGAAGAATTTGGTGATGATTTTTCTGCGCTGGACAATGAAGAATACTTGGTAGCAGAAGCACTGCTGATGAAGCATGAGTTGCGCTTAACCGAAGTGCAGCAGGTATTGGATGTAACGCATGTATATCCTATTGTCAACCGTTTGATTGGTAAGAAAGTTTGCTTTGTCTGGGAGTCATTGAAGAATACTTATTCGCCAAAGAAAGAAACATTTATCCTGCTCAATCCGCAATACGATAATGAAGACGCACTTTCTGAATTATTGAATAACTGGAGTCGTGCACCAAAGCAAATGGAACTACTGCTTGGTTATTTACACTTGGTAAAAACACAGGGCGAAGTAACGAAAACAGAATTGCTGAAGAAATCATCAGCAACCGATGCACAGTTGAAAGGTTTGATTGAAAAAGAAATTTTACGGGTGGAAAAGCGGCAGGCCGATCGATTAAGTTATTTGCCTAAAGATGTACAGATCAATTTTGAATTAACTCCTGCACAACAAAAAGCGTATGATGAAGCGTTGGATTGTTTGCAACACAAGCAAGTGTGCTTGCTGCATGGTGTAACATCCAGCGGTAAAACACATCTCTATATCAAACTTATTGAGCAATATATTAAGAAGGGGCAACAGGTTTTATATATGTTGCCCGAAATTGCATTGACCTCGCAGATCATTCGTCGCCTGCAAAAACATTTTGGTGGTTACATTGGTATTTATCATTCCAAGTTTAATCAAAACGAACGGGTGGAGGTATGGAATAAGGTTAAGAATGGAGAGATGAAAATTGTGCTTGGTGCACGGTCATCACTTTATCTTCCATATCATCATTTGGGTTTGATCATTTGCGACGAAGAACATGATACATCCTACAAACAACAAGACCCGGCGCCACGTTACAATGGAAGAGACGCGGCTATTTACCTGGGCAATCTGGTTGGCGCTAAATTGTTGTTGGGCAGTGCTACGCCTTCGTTAGAATCTTATTTCAATGCCAAACAAGATAAGTACGGTTTGGTAGAACTGATGGAACGTTTTGGCGAAGTGAATTTACCTTCCATTGAATTTGTCGATACGAGAACGGTTGCTAAAAAAGACGGTGAAAAAGTAATGCTATCACCGCAATTATTAGAAGCCATTACAGAAACGGTTGCCAAGGGAAAGCAAGTGATTCTTTTCCAAAATCGCCGTGGTTATTCGCCCTACCAAATATGTACGGTTTGCGGTTGGATTGCCGAATGTAAAAACTGCGACGTGTCGTTGACCTACCATAAGTTTTCCAATAAATTAAAATGTCATTACTGCGGAACGGTGTATCCACCTGTTACAACATGTGCTGCATGCGGCAGCGATAAATTGGTGCAGCGCAGCTTTGGTACGGAACGCATTGAAGAAATGCTGGAGCAGCAATTGCCGGGCATTAAGATTAATCGTATGGACTTTGATACCATAAAAAACAAAAATGCCCACGATGTTTTGATTCAACAATTTGAACAAAAAAAGATTGATGTATTGGTGGGGACGCAGATGGTAGTGAAAGGACTGGATTTTGATAATGTTGATCTGGTAGGTATTCTGGATGCTGATGGCTTACTGCATTTTGCCGATTTCCGGGTGAATGAAAGAGGTTATCAATTGATGGAGCAGGTAAGCGGACGTGCTGGTAGGAGAAATGGCAAGGGAAAAGTATTGATTCAAACATCTAATCCTAAGCATCCGATCTTGTGGTATGTGAAGAATCATGATTATGCGGGCATGTACAACGAAGAAATTGAAAAACGCAGGCAGTTTAATTATCCTCCTTATTCACGCATCATTCATATTTCGTTTCGTCACAAAGAGCGGCATATTGTAACCCATGCTGCTGAAGTGTTTGCAGCCAATATGCAAACGGCTTTCGGAAAATATATAGTTGGCCCGGCAGAACCTGTTGTGAACCGGGTACGAAATTTATATCTGATGGAGATGCTTTTGAAGTTGCCTAAAGATGCGCAATTGATCAATAAGTGCAAGGAAGATATTTTGAAGCATTGCGCAGCTATGCATGGTGAAAAAAAGTTTTCCAAAGTAAGGATCATACCAGATGTTGATGCCATCTAAAACACAAAGGCAAATGAAACTATTAGAGAACATATCCCTTAAACCATACAACACCTTCGGCATTGATGCCAGGGCTAAATACCTTGCTTCATTTTCAAGTTTAGAAGAACTGCAAGAGGTATTAAATAATCAATCATTAGCCCTACATAATTCTTTAGTTCTTGGCGGTGGCAGTAATATTTTACTGACGAAAGATGTGGATGGACTGGTATTAAAGAATGAAATCAAAGGCATTGATATTGTTTCAGAAGACGAAGAATACGTTTATGTGAAAGTTGGAGGAGGAGAGAACTGGCACCAGTTTGTGTTGTATTGCATTGAAAAGAATTTAGCTGGCGTTGAAAACCTTTCGCTTATTCCAGGTAATGTTGGTGCATCACCCATGCAAAATATAGGCGCCTATGGTGTAGAGATAAAAGACGTGTTTCATAGTTTGGAAGCAATGCATATCGGTGAGATGAAAATGCAAACATTCTCGAATAAAGATTGTGCGTTTGGTTATAGAGAAAGTGTTTTCAAAAACAAATACAAAGGACAATTTATTATTACGTCTGTAACTTATCGCCTCAACAAAAAGCCAACTTTCAATACAAGTTACGGTGCCATTCAGCAAGAGTTGGAGAAAATGGGAGTGCAGGAGTTAAGCATAAAAGTAGTATCGCAGGCAGTTATCAATATCCGTTCATCAAAATTACCAGACTGGACTAAGATTGGAAATGCAGGAAGTTTTTTTAAAAACCCTCAGGTAAAAAATGCAAAGTTTCATGAATTAAAACAAATGTTTCCTACTATTCCTTCTTTTCCTGTTGACGAAACCCACACAAAAATTCCGGCTGGCTGGTTGATCGAACAATGTGGGTGGAAAGGCTATCATAAAGGCGATGCAGGCTGCTACGAGAAGCAGGCTTTAGTCTTGGTGAATTATGGTTCTGCTACCGGAAGCGAAATTTATTCCCTAAGCCAGGAAATTATTGAGTCTGTGCAAAACAAATTTGGGATAAGTTTGGAACGTGAGGTTAACATCATTTAACTTTTTTTGCAGCATCTTTTTTTCTTTAGTGCCATCAATTCAGATTCTTATTTATGAAGAAAATTTTATTCAGTTTCTTATTGTTATTTGTTGTTGCTTTCTCTTATGCACAAACGCCTGCCAAGGCAGTATTTGTTGAATTAGGTGGACCAGGCCTAGCCTCTGTCAAGTATGATATGCGTTTTACGGGCAGAGAAGATGGTATTGGTGGCCGTATCGGTATTGGTGGTTTTTCCATTGACAACACTTCAGTCTTGTTTGTTCCATTAGGTTTGAACTATTTAATTGGTAAAGACAATAAAAATTATTTTAAGTTGGCGGTGGCGTTACGTTTGTAAGTCTCAAAGACAAGTACGATAACGGTTACGGATCAACATCTGATGAGGTATTTCGTGGGTTCTTCGGTCATCTGAATTTTGGCTATCGCTTGCAGCCTGCAAAAGGAGGTTTCTTTTTCCGTGCAGCCATAATACCAATTTTTGGTAACGGTGGTTTCTTCCCTTATTACGGAGGCGTATCGTTCGGTTATAAATTTTAAATAAAAAAGGCTCTCAATCGAGAGCCTTTTTTGTTAACCAAAATCTTCTTCATCTTCGCCTTCATCAAACATAGAGGAAGATTGAATATTGAGCATGCTTCCCATCAAATCTTTAAACTCCACTTTTGTCTCAAATATTTTTTTACTGATCAACGAATACGACGACAAACCATGCAATACAAATTCCATTAGTAAGGCAGCCTCTTTTTCAGCCGCATGAGGGAATTGCTTTTTTACCAATGCATGTAAACCGTTCACGCTATAAAGTAGGTTGATCTTATCTCTGTCTTTTGTGTCAAACGCAAGATTGATATGATTGCCTTTGTCAAACCAATCAATTACCGAACGATAAGGATTGTCTACAGTTTGCGGCGTTTCACCTTTACGTGGTGATCTTTTTTTTAAAGTATCTGGGTTTGGAAAGTATTGAATGAATTGCGAACGAATAGCTTTGTCTAACAAATTCATCGCTACCTGGTAAGGGCCTTCCTGCTCGCCTTCATATACTAATTCAATCTTTCCGGTAATGGATGGAATAATACCAATCAAATCAGATATCCAAACATGCGTTTCCTTTTCCTTATTAAGGATCGCTCTACGCTCTGCAGCACTCACAGCATTTTCAAAAGCAGAAATAGTAAGACGGGCACTCACACCACTTTTCTTGTCTACAAATTCACTTCCCCTTGCTTCAAACGCAACCTGTTCAATCAAACGTTTTACTAAATCACTCACAACCACTTTTTCTTTTTGCTCCGCTTCAATATTTGCTTCTTGCTCTGTAATGGCTAAAGCATGTTCTAATGATTTTGGATAGTGTGTCAGGATCTGGCTTTCAATTCTGTCTTTTAATGGTGTTACGATAGATCCGCGATTGGTATAGTCTTCAGGATTCGCCGTAAAGACAAACAAAACATCTAATGGTAATCGTAGTTTAAAACCACGAATCTGTACATCTCCTTCTTCCAGAATGTTGAATAGTGCTACTTGTATTCTCGCTTGCAGATCGGGCAATTCGTTGATCACAAAAATGCTTCGATTGCTCTTTGGAATAATGCCATAATGAATCACTCGTTCATCTGCAAAACTCAAACGGAGGTTAGCGGCTTTAATTGGATCCACATCGCCAATCAAATCCGCAACGCTTACATCCGGCGTAGCAAGCTTCTCACCATAACGTTGACTTTTGTGCAACCATTCAATAGGTGTTGCATCGCCTTTTTCATAAATCAATTCTTTGGCATAACGTGAGATAGGTTTGATGGGATCATCATTAATCTCACTGCCTGCGACAATTGGGATATATTCATCCAATAGCTCAGTCATTTGCCGAGCCATACGAGTCTTGGCTTGTCCACGCAATCCCAAGAATAAAATATTGTGCTTACTCAACAAAGCACGTTCTACATCAGGGATAACGGTGTCTTCATAACCAACAATTCCGGTAAATGTTTCTTCTTTCGCTTTAAGCTTTTTAATTAAATTCTGACGAACTTCTTCTTTAATGATTTTCGGTTGATAGCCTGATTCTTTTAATTCGCCTAATGTGTTTATGTGTTTAATATCCATTTTCTTTTTTGTTATCAGCTAATAATTTCTGTTCATCTTTTGTTGCGTCGCACTATTGTCGGTAATTCTATGCGGCAGTTCAATACACCGTTTTACGTTTACCACTTTCAAAATCTTTAAAAATAAAAGCGCCTAATCGATCCAAACTTGCAAAGAAGGCTTTACCGTTGTTTGTCTCAGTAAACTCTTGTACAAAACGTTGCAAATAGGGATCGGTTGCTATCATAAACGTAGTAATTGGTATTTTCAGTTTTTTACATTGGGCTGCTAAATTCAAACATCTATTGGTAATTTTTCGATCTAAGCCGAAACTGTTCTTATAATAACGTTTGCCTACTTTCAAGCAGGTAGGTTTACCGTCTGTTATCATGAAGATTTGTTTATTTGGATTTTTTCTTCTGCGCAAAATATCCATCGCCAATTCTAATCCCGCTACAGTGTTTGTGTGATAAGGTCCTACCTGCAAATAAGGAAGATCTTTGATTTCGACAGGCCACGCATCATTTCCAAAAACTACAATATCCAGTGTGTCTTTGGGATATTTTGTTGTGATCAGCTCACTCAATGCCATTGCTACTTTCTTAGCAGGTGTAATACGGTCTTCACCATATAAGATCATCGAGTGAGAGATATCAATCATCAGAACGGTAGAAGTCTGCGTTTTGAAATCTGTTTCCCGAATAGAAAGATCATCTTCCTGCATAGTAAAATTTTCCAAGCCGTGATTGATTTGCGCATTGCGGATAGATTCCGTGAAATCAATCTGCTCCAACATGTCACCAAACTGGAACGGTCTACTGTCGGGGCTTATCTCGTCACCTCCTCCGGGTTTAAACGTATTATGCTCGCCGCTTTTTGTTTTCTTTAGTTTACCAAAGATCTCTTCCAAACTTTTCTTGCGAATGCTTTGTTCCGTTTTAGGAGTGATCTTTATTTCCGCTCTTTGTTTGTCTTCTGTAATGTAACCATTCTCCTTTAGGTCATCAATAAAATCACCCATGCCATATTCACTGTCCGTAAGTTCATACTGCTTATCTAATTCATTCAGCCATTGCATAGCCTCGGCCACGTCACCACTGGTGTACGTGAGCAATTGCATGAAAAGATCCAGTAACTGTTCAAATTTGGATTTTCCTTCAGCGTTGGGATCGAAGAGAGAGAAGTGAAAGCCTTGCATAATTATTCTAATCTACAATAATTATGCTGTGTTTGTTCATTTGTATGTTAATTAAAAAGCCCTCCGAAGAGGGCTAATATTTAGTGACTTGTTGACGTATCTGCCGGTTTTATCTGTTGCTGTCCCGGTGCTTCGGTGACAATTTTGACACCTTGTGTATAATGCTTTTCCATGGCGTCGAGAATATTGAACATGTATTCATTAATCTCGGCCTCACGTTGTAAGGAATTATAAGCCGCTTCTTTTTCTGTACGTAAATAATTGTAGTAGGCTCTTTGATCTGTCAAATCTTTTCGGATAGCTGCCCGTAATTTATCAGCCAGTTGTGTATTGCCTGCCTTGAAAGCTGCTTCTAAATAAATCAGTGAAGTTTGGTTGTGTGAGTTGGAACGACCAACCATTGCATAAGGCAAGGCTTCCGGTTTAATCAATTGCTCAGCACGATTCAATAAATTGTTTGCTTCAGCTTTTCTGCCAGCATCAGCAAGATTACCTGCTGCTTCGGCAAAAGTTGAGCGAATGCTTAACAAGTGGCGACGATTTTCTTCATCATAATAAACAACTGCTTTACCGTTTTTAATTTGGTCTGCGCCACCTGAACGGAACTTTGTCATCAGGTTGTTATACATCACATCGCTGTTGTTATCGCGAATAGAAGTACCTCTCAGCATTTGATCAATCACCCAATTACGTTGTGGAAAACTGTTTTTAACCGGCACTAAACGATAGGTCAAACCATCTTTGCGTAGATATTGATCAATGCCGATGCCTGCACCAGGAGAGGTGAAGTAAATGGGACGTTTCCAATTATTAGCTGCAATGATGTTCAACATCGTTAACTGATCCAACGTCAAATAGGTTTTACTTTCCGGCAGATCAATTCTTATTTCATTTAAAACAGTATCTGTTACATTTACCGTACCGTTGCTTCGTACTACATTCGGAACTACAGGCACAGTAAAATGTTTTACCGGGAAGGTAGCTTGTTGCTGTGTTTTGTCTTCACCTGTTAATTGTGGACCTACTACATTTTTCATCACATCGTACAAAGGATACGCCTTGTCCTGAGGTCCCTGTGGACGGAACAAAATGTAGGATAAACCTAACACTTGCTCTGGCGACCAGATCACATCAATTGGATCACTCAGATTTACTTTATAACGCAATTGATTTACATACCAATCAATGCCTAACAAACTGGTATTAATAATACGAATATCTCTGCGTACACCTTCTACTTCCTGCGCATACCACAAAGGATAAGTGTCGTTATCACCGAAAGTGAAGAGGATAGCATTAGGTGCACAGCTATTCAGATAATCTTTTGCTACATCTGGCGCTAGTGTTTTTTGACTTCTATCATGATCATCCCACTCTTGAAAGCCCATGATGATAGGAGCTACGAGGCAAATCAAAGTAGCTAGCACTGCTGCATTGCGCAAGTTTTTACCACTGCTGGATATAGCCCTTATGATAAATACAATTAAGGTAACCAACACTGCAAAGATTATGGTTACAAAAATGGATGGTAAGAAAATGGAACCGCTATCCAAATAACAATCACTTAAGATGCAAATCAGGAATGTAGTAATGCTTCCGTAAATCAGGATGTTTTTGTACAGATCACCATCCATAGCTTTACGAGCCATGCGTACAAAAGCCACTACAGCTAAGCCAATCCAGATAGCATAGGCATAGAAGGAGCCTGCATATGCGTAGTCACGTTCACGTGGCTGGTTGCCCGGCTGGTTCAGGTACAAGACAATAGCCAGACCTGTCATGAAGAACAATAAGAAAGTAACGATCCAATCTCTTCGATCGCTAAGGAATTGATAAATACAACCAATGATGCCTAAAATAAACGGTAGTAAATAAAGTTTATTGGTGGCACCATTATTCTTGATGCTATCAGGCATTTTAGATTGGTCACCTAAACGAGCATTGTCGATAAAAGATATACCGCTAATCCAGTTGCCGTCACGGCGGTTGCCATAGCCTTGTATATCATTTTGCCTACCACTGAAGTTCCACATAAAATAGCGCCAATACATCAAGCCCATTTGATAAGTAATGAACCATTGAATATTCTGCGCATAAGTTGGAGGTGTAGTTACTTCGCCTGTTTGCGGATTACGGTCTAACCCTAACCAATCTGCATAAAAATCAGCATGCCCCTGATCGTTGCTGCTATCCCAAACACGGGGGAAAAACACTTCATCTTTTACATCATATTCAGGTTCTTGTGTACGACCAATCGGTACATATGCATTGTTATACTTCGTATAACGCATAGCACCCTCTTTATATTTATATTGACCTGTTTCTTCATCTACCGCGGGTTTAGCAGTGAAATAAGGTCCGAATAAAAGAGGCTGCGTTCCATATTGATCACGACCTAAATAATAAACGAGGTTCATTGGGTTATCGACATTATTCATGTCGATAGCAGGGTTGGCATTAGAACGCTCCATCGTAGTGACGTAGGTAGAATAACCCAACATCATAAAGATGAAGCACCAGATACCTAAGCGCAAATAGCTCCAGCTATTGGTTCTTGCCCAACGCAAGCCCAACCAACACAACACACCCAGAAGTATAAAGAAGAAGATAAAGCCGGAGAAGAAAGGAAGATGCAAACTGTTGACAAAGAAGATATCAAACTTGCCAGCCCATTTAATAGATGATTGAATCACCACTACCTGCACAAGACCTGTAATGACAATACCAATAATAAAGGCAATGATAGCGCCTTTTAAAGTGTATTCATAACGCTTATAGTAATACACCATTACAATAGCAGGAATGGTCAATAAGCCCAGTAAGTGTACACCGATGGATAATCCCATCATAAAAGAGATCAACACCATCCAGCGATCGGCACGTGCTTGCTCAACACGGTTACCACCTGCTGCATCGGCTGCACGTTCCCATTTTAAGATCAACCAAAATACCAAACCAGTAAAGAAAGAAGAGAAAGCATACACCTCGCCTTCAACAGCACTGAACCAGAAAGAATCAGTAAATGTATAAGCCAACGCACCTACAATACCTGCACCCATAATAGTAATTATCTGCGCAGTGTCGGGTTCTTCTTTAAAGCCAATCATCAGTTTGCGGGCAAAATGTGTAATGGTCCAGAATAAGAATAAAATCGTGAAACCACTTGCCAATGCGTTCATGATGTTTACTGCTTTAGCAGCATTCTCCGGATGATCGCCAAACAATACAATGAAGAAGCGACCTAAGAGTACAAAGAGAGGTGCACCTGGCGGGTGAGGCAATTGTACTTTGTAACAAGCAGAAACAAATTCGCCGCAATCCCAAAAGGAGCCTGATTTTTCAGCAGTTAGTATGTACACCAATGAGGCAATCGCACACACAATCCATCCGGTAAGATTATTGACTTTTCTAAAGTTCATAAAGGTGATTGGTTCTTTTTAAGTTGAGCAAAAATAGGGAAGGGGCTAAAATAAAGGTTCTACCGAAGAATAAAAGTTAAAATGAAGGGTATGACACTTCTTCATGACCAACGCAATTCCAAGGTAATAATCAAAATGGAACACTACTGACAAGAATCAGTTCGGCTATCGTCAGCAGTCATCTAATGCGTGTATAATGGTTCGGAACTTAACGCTATAAATCATAAGTTATGAAAAAGGTCATTGTTGCTTTTGAAGTTAACCGATCGTCTGCATCATGCTTTTCCATGAGAGTTTGTTGCAACAGTTGTGCTACATCAATCAAGCCCAATTGCTCGGCATAAGTACGTGCCGTGCCTTAACCACAAATTTCATAATGCTCTATCTTTTGACAAAAACCAATAATAGCAGCATCCATTACTTCAGCATTCATATCAATTGCCATTGCTTTTTGTCCTTCTGTTATAAGTCCTGCAATACCAAGGCTTTTGTCACTATTACCAAAGAGCTCCGCAAAGATACCCGTGCTGTCTTCTTCCTGTTTTTTGCCTAATAGATTTCGCACTTGCATTAAGCGATCAGGTTGTTGCTCAGTTATCTGAAGGTGTTGCTCCAGTGCCTGCTTTAGTTGCGGGTTGCTTGCTTTTCCAATCATGGCTGGCAGTGCATCAATAATTTGCTCTTCGGATGAATACAAATGTTTCAGATCGTAGTTCAATAGATCTCTTAGATGATTTAAATTATACATATTCATTTTATTTTAGGATAGGAGATGGCACAGAAACTATGCCCGAGTGCACTACAGATAATGTTGGAAGGAGATTAAATTTTTACAGTGAAAATGATAATAAGATTCGTGAGGGTATATTATAATGTTGTTATTATCTATTTAACTTGTTTTGCTATTTTACTTATAATATCTTGATTTATTTCTTCTCAAAATACGGCACTTCATCATTCGGTACTGATTCTTTTCCCTGCCAGTAAGCTAAAGTAACAATGCGCTTGTTACGTGTTTTTAATAAGCGGCCAAATATTGCATTGGTTGAATTAAATGTAACGTCGGTAACACCAATGGTGAATGTTGTTGGTGCAGATGGCGGCGGTGGAGGAGCTTCAGCACCTTCGGCAGTTGCAGCAGGCGCAGGAGCTGCTTTGGTCGGAGCACTGGGAACTACTACAACGGTATAACCATTTGTTTCCAAAAGGTCTTTTAAAAAATCCACCCGCTGCTGCGAAGCGCCCTTTTCCACGATCGCACATTTTACTCCATTCAGTTCTTCAAATTCGTGGTTTTTATTAATAGCCATGTAAAAAGTTTTGGGTTTGGAGTTTAGGTTACAATCCTTTGCTTAACGAATAAATGTAATCGTAGATAGGGCTGGTAAAACCAACGATCAATACACCAGTGATGCAAGTATATAAAGCCAGTCGTGGCATTAGCGGCATGGTGATCTTTTCAATCGGCTCTGTATTGCTGTCCATAAAAATGGCTTTTACAATACGCAGGTAATAATAGAAAGAAATCACAAGGTTGAGTGCGGCAATAGCGATTAACCCATAATTGCCTTTGCCTGCACCTGCCATCAGCAAAAAGTATTTACCAAAGAAGCCTGCTGTTGGTGGCACGCCTGCCAGTGAGAACAAGGCAATGGTGAGTATCCAGGAAAGAGCAGGATTGGTTTTGTAAAAAGCTTTATAGTCAGAAATATTTTCTTTGCGAGTAACTGCACTTACCAACGATACCACACCGAAGGCAGCAAGGTTGGAGAAGACATAGATCAACACGAAATACACTACCGAAGTAGCTGCCATTTGCGAACTGCCACTAATGCCCACCAAGATAAAACCTACCTGTGCAATGGAAGAAAAAGCAAGGAAGCGTTTAAAATTGTTTTGCCTGATGGCAAACAAATTACCAATGATGATGGTAAGCAATGACAACACTAACAACATATTATACCATGCCTGCGCCATTGGTTTGAAAACGGTGTACAACACAGACACAAATACAAACAACACAGCGCCTTTTGAAATTACGGATAGGAAAGAAGTAACGGCAACGGGTGCACCCTCGTACACGTCGGCTGTCCATAAATGGAAAGGCACAGCAGATATTTTAAAAGAAAAACCGGCCAGTACTAGGATGAAGGCAAATATTTGTAATGAGCTGCCATTTATTGCAGCAGGCAGTTGTGAAAAGGTAAGTGTGCCTGTGGTGCCATAGATCATGGAAATACCAAAGAGCAATAGCGACGAAGCAAAGGCAGAAGAAAAGATCAACTTCATAGCTGCTTCTGATGAACGACGCTTGGTAAGATCAAAATTGGCAGCGGCAGCTAAGGGAATGGTAGATAATTCCAGGCTTAAATAGAACATCAACAAATTACCACCGGAGATCATGAAGAACATGCCGAGCATAGTGGAGAGTAAGAGGATGTAAAATTCAGGTACGTGTTTGTGTCCCTTTAACCAGGAATAAGATTGCAAGGAGATAATGAGCATGCCAAGGTTGAGAATGTTTTTCTCCAATACCATTAATGGGTTAGTTCGAAACATTTCTGCAAACAATACACCTTCACGGTTGCCGATGAAGCCAACAATAAGATTGAGTAGCAAAAGCACATTCACCATGTTCATGTAGCTTTCGTTGCTGCGATCTTTGCCCAGCTTCACGATCAATAAGATGAAGATCAGGGCAACCAGCGCCAGTTCTTGCTTCATCAGGATTAAAAAATCAGTCCACATGTATAAAGAGTTTTGAGTTTAGCGTTTTGGTTTTTGTGTTATTTCACTAATCCGATCAGTTTTTGCATAATTGCATCAGTCCCAGGTGCAATGAGTTGATTGATGAGGAAAGGAGCGATGCCGATCACTACGATTCCCGTAATTAATAAACAGGCTGCCAGCTTCTCGTTCCATGTTGCATCGTTCAATGTTTCGTATGCACTGCTCATTGGTCCGAAAACAGTTTTGCCTGTTGCACGAAGAATATATACGGCTGTTACTACAATAGAAGCACAAGCTAATATTGTTGCAAACCGATACCATAGATCCGGATTTTGCCATGAGCCCATGAAAACCGTCATTTCTGCTACAAAACCACTGAAGCCCGGCAAGCCTAAGGAACATAAACCTGCAATGACAAATACCGTAGAAATGAATGGCGTTACTTTCAACAAGCCACCTAGTTGTGCTACCACACGTGTATGTGTACGGCTGTAGATCATGCCAATGACGGCGAAGAAAAGAGCCGTCATCAATCCGTGCGATACCATTTGTAACACAGCACCGTTGATGGATGTTTTGGTGAGCATACCTATACCTAACAACACAAACCCGCAGTGACTCACCGATGAATACGCATTGATGTATTTAAGATCCGTCTGCATCATGGTAGCGAAGGCACCATAGATGATGGCAATGGTTGCCAATACAATGATAATCCATGAATAAGCATGTGCTGCATCGGGCATTAGATAGGTAGCTACTCTCAAACAACCATAACCTCCCAACTTCATCGAAATACCTGCTAAAAACATAGAAGCTGCTGTAGGCGCCGAAGAGTGACCATCAGGCACCCATGTATGAAAAGGAAACAATGCTGTGAACACACCGAAGCCAATAAAAGCAAATGGAAAAAAGAATTTTTGTATAGAGATATCGATTGATGTTTTAGCGATCTGCAGAATGTCGAACGTACCTGTATTGAAATAGATACCCGCCAATCCAACAAACACTAAAGCAGATCCGCCCATTAACATCAGCGCAAGCTTCATGGCACTGTATTCTTTTTTTCCGCTGCCCCAAATGCCAATCAATAAGAATTTTGGAATTACTGCTACTTCTAAGAAGAAGAAAAGCGTGAACAGATCTAACGAGATGAAGAAACCATAAGCACCAACACTTAACAATAATAATAAGAAGAAGAATTCTTTATTAAATGTTTCTTGTGTCCATGAAATGAGTACACCCGCCATTACCACAAAGGCGGTTAATAAGATCATGGCGATGGAAATACCGTCTACACCTACATGATAATTTATTCCTAATGGTTTGAACCAGGTATAGCTATTTTCAAAAAGCATTTGCGATGAAGACAACGGTTGTTGTTGCCAATAAGCAGTCAATAAGAAAATGGATAATGCTAATTGAATGAGAGCACCAAAAAGTGAAACTGTTCTTACCTGTTTCAAGCCGTTGCAAAATAAAACGCTAATGGCGGTGAGTAGGGGCACTATGATCAGTAAGGATAAGTTCATAATTCGTTATTTCCACAGATAAATAAATAGGATGGCTAAGCCTGCAACACCTGCAAAAAAGTACAAAGCGTAGTTCTGCACTCTTCCGGATTGTACGCCTTTGATCGTGTTAGAAGTTGAAGCAGTGACGAAGGCCAAGCCATTCATCATGCCATCAATGATATTGCGGTCGATCCATGCGGCCGGTCGGCCAATTAGATTGAAGATGATCTTTTTAGTGATGAACAGATACAATTCATCAATGTAGAATTTCTGTTTGGCCGCAGTATAGAACGCACCTAATGAAGCAGCAAGTCTTGCGGGACGTTCATTTTCTGTTTTATACAAATTGGCTGCAATCAAAATGGCAATGATGGCCAAACCAACAGGAACAACAGAGAATATTAAATCCATGTGTGTTTCCAAAGCACCACCATCAGCCGTTATGAATTTCGAAAAAGGAACGAAGCCTGCAGCGATGGCACAAATGGATAGAATGATCAAAGGTAGTTTCATGGAGAAGGTGCCTTCGCCATGATGTGTATGTAGTTCTGTTTCTTTTCTCCAAAAAATAGAGAAATATAAACGGAACATGTAGAATGCAGTAAGTGCAGCGGTAAACAAGGCAATAGTATAGACAGCTTTGTTGCTATGAAAAGCGGCTAATAAAATTTCTTCCTTACTAAAGAAACCTGCAAACGGTGGAATACCTGCAATAGCTAAACATGCGATTAGAAAAGTGATATGTGTAATGGGCATGTATTTTCTTAATCCACCCATGTCTTTCATATCGTTGCTGTGCACTAAATGAATGACAGCACCAGCACCCAAGAATAATAATGATTTGAAGAAAGCGTGAGTGAAGAGGTGAAACATGGAGCCGATATAACCCAGGCTATTTTCACCCCCATATCTTGAGACACCCAATGCAAACATCATGTAGCCAATTTGCGACATGGTAGAATAAGCCAATACACGCTTAATGTCTGTTTGCGTACACGCAATGACTGCAGCAATCAATGCGGATGAAGCGCCTACCCAGGTAACAATTTGTAGTGATGCGCCATTGATAGAAAAGACAGGAAAAAGTCGTGCTACTAAATAAACACCAGCTACAACCATCGTAGCAGCGTGGATCAACGCCGAAACAGGTGTAGGACCTTCCATGGCATCGGGCAACCAAATATGCAAAGGAAACATTGCTGATTTACCGGCGCCACCGATGAAGACCAAAGTCAAACCCCAGGTCAACATAGAAATACCCATGAACGAAGCAGTTGTGATACTAATATATTGTGCCGATTGAACAGAGGTTAATCTTTCGATCAAGGTTCCAAAATCCAATGTGCCACTATAAAAACCAAGAATTAAAATACCTATCAAGAAACCTAAATCTGCAAAGCGGGTAACGATGAATGCTTTTTTAGACGCAGCAACTGCAGAGGGTTTTTCGAAATAAAATCCAATCAGCAGGAAAGAAGAAACACCAACCAATTCCCAGAAAATATAGATCTGGAAGATGTTAGAGGAAAGCACTAATCCTAACATGGAAAACGTAAAGAGCGAAAGAAATGCATAATAGGTAGCAAATCTTTTTTCTCCTTTCATGTAACCCAAACTAAACAGGTGTACCATCAAAGAAACAAAGCTTACAATCACGATCATCATCACCGAAATAGGATCGAGTATGATGCCCATATCAATAGAAACGTTGGGCGAAAATTGCAGCCAGGTAAATTTCATGGCAACAATCTTTTGATATACGCCATTCACTTTTCCATCAACAAAAAAATAATTGTAGCCTGCAAACAATGAAAGCACTGTTGACACCAGCAATGATATTGTTCCAATAATGCCTGAAGAGTTTTTAAATAATTTTCTACCAAACAATCCCAGCAAAACAAAAGTTGCTAAAGGCAGTAAAGGAATGAGTGCTATGTATGAATAGTTGGACATGGCTTAATATTTTAGTTCGGTTGCGTCTTCCACGTCAATAGACTTATGACTGCGGTAAAGATTAATGATGATGGCGATGGCAACAGTGGCTTCGGCTGCAGCAATGGTAATGATGAACACAGTAAAGAATACACCATCGAGCTTGCCCGGATATAAATACTTATTGAACGCAACAAAGTTGATGTTGATGCTGTTCAGAATCAGTTCAATCGCCATCAGCATGGTAATCATGTTGCGGCGTGTAAGCAACCCATACATGCCAATAAAGAACAGTGCTGTGCTGACAAACAAAATATGTGTTAGTGGAACTGCACTCATGATGCTACCTACTCGGTGATTAGTGTTTCAGGTACTTCCTGCAGTGTAACAGGTGTTGGTGTAATGTCTTCTGCACCTACGGTAATTGTTTTTTGTTCTGCGGGTTTTTGTTCCACGGGTTTCATGGCAATGACAATGCAGCCAATCATTGCCGCCAAGAGCAGCATAGAAACTACTTCAAACGGAAGAATATACCCATGCTCCGAAGTGCTTAACATTTGTTCGCCCATCTGGCTTACAGAAACATTGAATGGTTGTGTAGGCGTTTCTTTAAAACCATATTGACTAATGAGGTTGTAACTAAATCCAAAACCAAACAGTGCTGCCAGTATAGAAAAGATTGTTTTACGGAGTTGAGGCTTTGGCATTTCTTTTCCGGATTCCTGCATCAGAAAAATGGAGAAGATGATGAGTACTACAATGCCACCCACATAAACAATAATTTGCACGGCTGCAATAAACTCTACCTGCATCCAGAAATAAAGTGCAGCAATGCCTACCAATGTGCTCAATAGCCAAATGGCTGAGCGGAAAATTTTTCTTGTGGTTACTGCCAATAATCCTGCTCCCAGGATAAAAGCAGAAATGGCATAGAATATAATAGCAGATGCATGCATTATTCAACTCCCTCCCTGATTTTTGAGCCCGGATTATTTAATTTTTTTAAGAGCTGGCTTCTGTCAAAGACACTGTGTTCAAAATTTTGTCCCATGGTAATGGCGCTTGTAGGACAAGCCTCCACACACAAGCCACACATCGTACACAACTCCAGGTGATACACAAATGTGTCCAGCGCTTTTTTCTTTTTTCCTTCAGGCGATATATCAAACTTGGTGATGATCTTGATCGTTGCGTTTGGACAAGCTAATTCACAAGCCGTGCAACCCGTGCAAGCATGTTCGTTGTTGGCATCATGCGGCATGATCACTTCGCCACGAAAACGTTCGGCCATTTTCAATGTGTCACGGTTGTCGGGATATTGCTCGGTAATAACTTCTTTCGGGTGCACAAAATAGTAGCCCGTACGCTTCATGCCCGTGAGCAATGATTTGGTGGCTTTGTAGATATCCGAAATGTATTCTTTAATAAACATGAGATGTTTTGTTTAGGGTTAAAAATGCCAACCCAATATTGCAATCAATGTCACCAACAAAAGGTTGAATAAACTAATTGGCAATAAATATTTCCATTCTAAATTCAATAGTTGATCTACACGCAAACGTGGGAAGGTCCAGCGAAACCACATGATGAGGAAAATCAAAAAGAATGTTTTTCCAAAGAACCAAACCGATGAAGGAATGTAGTTCATGATGAGATTGAACCCTTGCCAGTTGCCGATGTGCAAAGGCATCCAGCCACCCAGGAAAATAGTAGCGCCAACAGCACACACAATAAAAATGTTGATGTATTCCGCAAGGAAGAACAAAGCGAACTTCATTCCCGAATACTCGGTATGAAAGCCTGCAGTTAGTTCTGATTCTGCTTCTGCCAAATCAAAAGGAGCCCTGTTTGTTTCTGCAGTTGCAGCAATAATGAAAATAACAAAGGCAATGATGGCAGGTATATGTCCTTTGAAGATCCACCAACCATTTTGTTGTGAAGCAACGATATCACCAATTTGCAAACTGCCACATAAAACAACGATCGTTAATAGTGATAAACCAGCTGATAATTCGTAGCTCACAATTTGAGCACCGCTACGCATAGCACCCAGTAAAGAATATTTATTATTACTTGCCCAGCCTGCCATTAAAATTCCGATGACGGAAAGAGAAGAAACAGCAGATACGTAAAGCACCCCGATATTGATGTCCCAGATTTGAAAGCCATTTGCAAAAGCAATAGGAGCTAACAATAACATGGCAACAATCATTACTACAAAAGGAGCGAGGTTGAATAAAAATTTATCAGCGTCATCAGGTGTTAAGCCTTCTTTCAAAATCAGTTTTAGTGTGTCGGCAGATGTTTGGAAAACACCCATCGGACCTACGCGGTTAGGACCAACACGGATTTGCATTTTAGCAGCTACTTTTCGCTCCATCCATACCAGTGATAAACCCAAAACAGCAAATAAGCTAATGGCAAATAAAATCACAATCAAACTTTCGAGCACCAATACCATGGTAGGATTGAAATTGGCACTAAGCCAATTTTGAATCGTATTTGTTATGCCTTGAAGACTGAACATAAAAAGTTTCTTTTTTATCGGTCAATATCAGGTATCACTAAGTCAAGTGTGCCCATGGTTGCCATCAGGTCACCAATTTTACTGCCTCTAACCATATGGTCTAAAGCAGAAAGATTAGAGAAGCCAGGTGAACGGAATTTTATTCGATACGGTGTAGTTCCACCTTCGCTTACAATGTATACACCTAATTCACCTCTTGCCGTTTCTACACGTGAGTAAAACTCGCCTTTCGGAAGTTTCAATACTGCTTTTGTTTTTGCCTTAAAGACTCCCTCAGGAATGCCATCAATCAGTTGCTCAATAATGCGAACGGATTGTTTCATTTCACGCAACCGAACCAAGTATCGGGCAAATGAGTCACCTGCTGTTTCAATTACTTCATCAAACTGTATCTGATTATATACTTCATAAGGATATAGTTTCCTGATGTCACAGTTAACGCCGCTTCCTCTCCCAACAGGACCTGTGCATCCATATGAAACCGCATCTTCTTTAGACAATACCCCAATTCCTTTCATGCGGTTTTGGAAGATAATATTTCCTGTTACTAATTCATCGTATTCGTCAATGTGTTTTTTAAACGACGCAATGAAGCCTTTTACTTTTTGTACAAAGCAAGGATGGATGTCGGCCATCACACCGCCGGGCACCATGTAGTTCATCGTTAATCGTGCACCGCAAGTTTCTTCCATGATCTCGTTGATCATTTCCCGTTCACGAAAAGCATAGAAGAAAGGAGTGAAGGCACCCAAATCCATAGCCATTGCACCCAACCACAATTCATGCGAAGCAATACGTGTGAGTTCATCCATGATGACACGGATGTACTGTGCCCGCTGTGGTACTTCTATTTGCAAGCCTTTTTCTACAGTCATTGCACATGCGTGATTATTGATGTGTGCAGAGAGGTAATCCATACGGCTGGTTACATAAATGAACTGGTGATACGTGAGGCTCTCACACATTTTTTCGATGGAACGATGTATGTATCCTAAATGCGGTTCTACTTTTTTAATGGTTTCGCCGTTCAACGTAATCACCAAATGCAATACACCGTGTGTGGCAGGGTGTTGCGGGCCTACGTTAATCACCAGCTCACCTTCCGAGCCTTCAATAGCGAGTGTATCTTTTACTATTTGTGTTTCTGTATACAAAAGTCTGAAGTTTATAATTTGATCATATTGATCGGGTCTTCAAAATCTTTACGCAAGGGATAGCCTTCAAAATCATCGGTCAAAATCAATCGTCTTAAATCAGGATGATTGAGAAAATGGACACCAAACAATTCAAACACCTCACGTTCGTGGAATTCGGCCGTACGCCAGATATCAGACACTGTATCTATTTGCGCATTGACTCTATCTACTTTTGCTTTGATGACAATAGGTAATCGATGCGTAGTTGATGTAAGATGATACACCGCGGTTAAATGTGTTTTCCAGTCCACGCAAGTTAGGCAAAACAGGTAATCAAAATCAAATGGTGTATTGCGTAAAAGTTTGGCTAGCTGTTTCCATTCCGCAGCTTCTATATTGATGTTAAGCCATTCAGCGCTTTCATCATAAATAGCAGAAGGCAGAATGCTGGTTATAAATTCTTTGATTTCTTCCTTCATCATTGTACTAAATTTTGAGAACGGATTTGATCTCTGGTCCAACCCAACTTTATTTTTTCCTGCAAAGCAATTAATGCATGCAATAGGGCTTCGGGTCGGGGAGGACAGCCGGGTATATATACATCAACCGGAATGATATGGTCTGCACCTTTTACCACAGAATACGTATTGTAGAAAAAAGGTCCGCCGCTAATAGCGCAAGCACCCATCGCTATTACATATTTCGGATCCGGCATTTGATCGTACAGGCGTTTCAACACAGGTCCCATTTTATTTACAATAGTTCCTGCAATGATGATGACATCGCTCTGTCGCGGCGTCGCCCTTGCAACTTCAAAACCAAAGCGGGCCATATCATACTTAGAAGAAGCCACACTCATTAACTCAATACCGCAACAAGAAGTTGCAAATGTCAATGGCCATAATGAATTGGAACGAGCCCAGTTCATTATATCCTGAATAGTAGAGGCAATAATGCCACCGCCGGGTGTTGGAATGATCTCGCCGGGGAAATCCTGGTTCTTTTCCCGTATTTCTTTTCTCACATCCATTTTAACGCTCCTTTTTTATGGGCATATAAAAAGCCTAAGAATAAAATGAATACGAAAATGACAATTTCAATTAATGCTGTCATACCAATTTTCTTTACTACTACTGCCCATGGGTACATGAAGATCAACTCCACGTCAAAAATGAGGAAGAGCAATGCGAAGAGATAATAACCAACATTGAACTGGTGCCAGGGAGAGGTTTGTGTAGGAATACCACATTCATAAGGTTGGCTTTTGGCAGTATTCTTACTTCCTTTATTGAACAATCTTCCGGCTAAAATGCCACCGGCGGAAAAGATCAATGCAGCAAGCGTTAGTACAATAAGCGAGAGTGGTCCCATAGCGGACTGTTTAGTTTCTAAGTTAAAAAAACTGCAAACAAGTTGTCACTTTTTTAGCTTGCTATTTTTAC
>PSMG01000005.1:0-102955 GCA_040290035.1 Chitinophagaceae bacterium | reverse complement strand
ACTAAACTGGCCCTTATACTACACTTGTTCTAGAGGTATACTGAACTTATACTGAAGTTCACCCGTGTTTCACCAAAGGATGGCTATAGGGTAAGTCGGGTAAGTCTGCAGGCTTTACCAAGCCAAACCCATGCCCCTTGCCACTTTCCTTTTCCATATGGCTAAAAATTATAGAAAATCTATCTACCTTTATCACCAATGCACCACCTCAAAAGCACCAACGCTATTTATGATCAATCGAGATAAACTACGCCAATCCTTCGAAGCCGAATATGCAAGGCTCAATGAGTGCCAGCGCAAAGCAGTGGATCAAATCGAAGGTCCGGTCATGGTGATTGCCGGTCCGGGTACCGGTAAAACCCAGATCCTTTCTGCACGCGTTGGTAAGATCTTGTTAAGCGACGCAGGCGTAGAACCAGCCAACATTCTTTGTCTTACCTATACCGAAGCTGGCGTGGTGGCCATGCGCCGCCGTTTGGCACAGTTCATTGGTCCCGATGCCTACCGGGTAGGCATCTACACCTTTCACGCTTTTTGCAACGATGTCATACAGGACAACCTCGGCCTCTTCGAAAAAACATCCCTCGATCCCATCTCCGATTTGGAGCGAATAGAGCTGATGAAAGAGTTGATCGATGGTTTTGGAAAAGATCATCCCCTCAAGCGTTACCGTGGCGATGTGTACTTCGAGATATCTTCCCTGCAATCCCTCTTTAGCTTAATGAAACGGGAAGGCTGGAGCAGCGATCATGTATGCATTAAGATTAACGAATACATCAATGATTTGCCCTATCGTGAAGAGTATATCTGCAAGCGTGCCACTAAGGAATATAAGAAGGGCGATGTGCGTTGGGATAAGATAGAAAAGCAAAAAGAAAAGATGGAAAAGCTTCGTGCCGCCTGTAACGAATTCAATAGATTCCAGGACATGATGCGTCAGCGCAACCGTTACGACTTCGACGATATGATCAATTGGGTGATCGAAGCTTTTGAAAGCAACGAGAACTTGCTGAGAAGCTACCAGGAACAGTTCCAATACATATTGGTCGACGAATATCAGGATACCAGTGGATCGCAGAACAAGATTGTACAACTGCTCATCAACTATTGGGACAACCCCAATGTGTTCGTTGTAGGCGATGATGATCAAAGCATCTATCGCTTCCAGGGAGCCAACGTAGAAAATATGTTGCAGTTTGCCGAGGGTTATAAAAATGACTTGCTTACAGTAGTGTTGGTAAATAACTACCGCTCTACGCAGTCTATTCTGGATATATCCAAAACACTCATCGATAACAACAACGAACGCCTGGTAAAGCAAATGAATGGCCTAAGCAAAGAACTGGTGTCGTCTAATACCCTCCTGTCAACTGTCAACCATCAACTACCAAACCATCAACTACCAATTATTTACCAATACGAAACACAGCGTGATGAAATGATCAACATCACGGTGCAGGTAGAAAAGTTGATAGCACAAGGTGTTGCTGGCAATGCCATAGGCATTATCTATCGGGAAAATAAATACGGCGAAGAGATTGCGAATTACCTCCGCCTAAAAGGTATTCCTTTTTACAGCAAACGTTCGCTCAATATTCTTGATCAACCCATTATTCGTCAACTCTTGTTGGTATTGAATTATCTCTGTGCCGAACACGATCAACCTTATGGCGGTGATGAAAAGTTATTCGAATTATTGCACTTTGAATGGTTAGACATTCCTTCCATCGAAATTGCAAAAGCAAGCATCATGGTTTCAGAGCTTCGTAATAAGGGTAACAAAACATCTTTACGCCAATGGCTATCCGAAGAAACTTTTAAACCACAGACAGAGCTCTTTGAACCAGGCCCGCACAAAAAGCTGAAAGAAGCTTGTGTAGTAATAGAAGAACTGATCAGTGCCTTACCGAATGAAATACCGCAAACCTTATTGGAAAAAGTAGTGCGTGAAGCGGGATTTCTTTCTTACATACTCAACCACCCTGAAAAGAACTGGTTGATGCAGCTGCTCATCGGCTTTTACGATCATGTAAAAGAAGAAACGCGTCGCCACCCAACGCTTACTCTTCAAGATTTTATGAACCGCATCGACCTGATGCGCAAAGAAGGACTGATATTACCGCTGGTACAAGTAAGTGGTAATGAAAAAGGTGTGAACCTGATGACCTGCCACGGCTCTAAGGGTTTAGAGTTTGATCATGTGTTTATTGCAGGATGCGCTTCTAATTTTTGGGAGAAAAAAAACAAACCATTCAGCAGTTTTTCTTTCCCCGATACTTTATTTGCAACAGGTGCTAAAGGCAATGACATCGAAGAATTGCGTCGCTTATTTTACGTAGCACTTACAAGGGCAAAACAGCAACTCTATCTTTCCTATGCTAATTATACTAACGAAGGCAAACCGCTTGAACCATCTATGTTTTTAGCTGAGATACAGGAACAACATTCCCTGCCTCAAGAGAAAGTATTCATTGATGCAGAAGTAGCAACGGCATTTGGCGCATTAAAATTCCAAGAGAATATTGTACCCGAAGTACAACACCTTGATGATGAACTGGTAGACCGTATCGTAAACAACTTTACGATGAATGTATCTGCATTGAATAACTATCTGCGTTGCCCATTAGGTTTCTATTACCAAAATATTATTCGCATTCCTTCACCAAAAAACGAAGCAGCAGAATTTGGTTCTGCGGTGCATCATGCCTTGGAACAATTGTTCCGTAAGATGAAGGCCAATGAAAGAAAAGAAGAGTTCCCGCCCTTGGACGACTTTCTGAAAGACTTCACCTGGTACATGCGTCGCAATCGGGAAAGCTTTACCCTTGAACAGTTCAACCGAAGAATGGAATACGGCATTGACATCCTTACTAATTACTACAACACCTATATTACTAAGTGGAATAAAATTGTAGCCATTGAAATGCGGGTACATAGTGTGCAGTGGGATGGCATACCAATGACAGGTAAGATTGACAAGATAGAATTCAATGGAAAGGATGCTACAGTGATTGATTATAAAACAGGAGACCCCGAAAAGTGTGCGGATAAATTATGTCGTCCGGGTAAAGAACTTTATGGTGGCGATTACTGGCGACAGGCTGTATTTTATAAGATCATGCTTGACCTTTCTTCCAAAGATTGGAAAGTGAGCAGCGTAGAATTTGACTTTGTAGAACCGGATAAAAAGAAAGTATACCACAAACAAAAAGTTACAGTTACACCTGATGATGAACAATGGGTAAAAGAGCAGATCAAAATGGTGTGGGACAAAATACAACGTAAAGATTTTTACACGGGCTGCGGTAAATCCGAATGCCATTGGTGCGAATTTGTAAAGACCAATAAACTAGCAGTAGCACTACATGAACTAAAAACCGAAGAGTAGGAAGTGGGTAGAAACTTTTTACGAGTGATTGAGTAAGTAATTTATGGATAAAAAAAGCCCTGCAACTGCAGGGCTTTTTAATTAAAGAGATTGCTTATAGTTTAATCATTCTAAGGGTTGTGATCTTTCCTTTATCTGTAGCTCCTGCCAATTGGTAAACACCCGATGCCAAGGTGCCTAACTTCAACGGAAGGTCGTTCTTTCCGGCTAATACGTTTTGTGTAAACAGCATTACAATTCTTCCTCTTGAATCTATTAGCTGCCAATCAATTTTGGTAGTCTTGTTTGACTTCACACGAAGTACCGTATTCGATTCAACTTTATTAGGCATTAATACTATTTCTGTTATGTCTGTGTTCACTGTTGGAATAGCAGTACAAGTGTTTACGGCCAATGCAACAGGGTTTGAGGTTGCGCTGCCACAAGTTCCCGTTACCACCACATCATAATTACCGGCATCAGCTGCTACAACATTACTGATATTATACGTAGCATTGGTTGCGCCGCTGATATTAGCACCATCTTTTCTCCACTGGTATGTAAGTGTACCCTGACCTGTAGCTACTACCGTAAAGCTTGCTGTACCACCGTTACAAACAGCTACTGCACTTGGCTGTGTAATTATAGAAGTAGCATTCACCGTTAGACTTACAACAGATGACGTTACGCTACCGCATGTACCTGTCACCACTACATCATAGGTGCCGGCGTTAGCAAGGGTTACACCTGTAATTGTGTACGATGTAGAGGTTGCACCGCTAATATTACTGCCTCCTTTTCGCCATTGGTAAGTAAGTGTGCCGGAGCCGGTTGCCGCAACAGTAAAGGTTACATTAGTACCGATACATACTGTTTGCGCTGTTGGCTGTGTAGTAATCGTTGTAGCAGCATTGAGTGTTAATGTAGCCGCATTAGACGTCACATTACTGCCGCAAGAGCTGGTAATCACTACATCGTAAGAAGCCGCATCTGCTGCTGTTAGATTGTTTAGTGTTAATGTAGCGCTAGTAGCACCTGAAATATTCGTTCCACCTTTTCTCCATTGGTAAGTTAATCCGCTACCCGAAGCTGTAACCGAGAAGGCTGCGGTACCTCCAGGACAACCTGTTTGATTAGCAGGCTGCGTAGTGATGGATGGTGCTGTACTTACTGTCAGGGCTACTGCATTAGAGGTTACACTACCACAAGTACCTGTAACTACTACATCGTAGTTGGCTGCATCTGCAGCTGTAACACTATTCAGCGTTAAGGTAGCTGACGTAGCACCAGAGATATTTACACCACCTTTGCGCCACTGGTAGGTTAAGCTAGTTCCCGTTGCCGCTACCGTGAAGAAAGCATTACTGCCAGGGCAAGCACTTTGTGCAGTTGGCTGCGTAGTAATAGTTGTGGCAGGATTAACTATTAAAGCAACCGAAGTTGATGTAACCGATCCGCAACTATTGGTTACTACCACATCATAGGTACCAGCATCCGCTGTTGTAGCACCTGTGATAGTATAAGTGGCTGATGTTGCACCAGAAATATTACTACCTCCTTTACGCCACTGATAAGTGACCGTGCCCGAACCAGAAGCAGCAACACTAAAGCTTACATTGGCGCCTGCACAAATAGTTTGGGTCGTCGGTTGGATGGTGATTGAGGGGGCTGTAGATACCGTCAGTGCAACGCTTGCAGAAGTTACACTGTTGCAAGCACCAATTACTACTACGTCATAGTTGGCCGCATCAGTAGCTGATATGTTAGTTAACGTCAGTGTAGACCCGGTAGCACCGCTAATTGTAACACCATTCTTTCTCCACTGATAACCAGTAGCATTGGCGGCTACAACAGTAAAAGTAGCGGTAGAGCCTACGCATGTTGTTTGTGCCACGGGTTGGGTGGTAATAGAAGTTGCAGGAGTAATAGTTAAAGCAACAGCATTTGAGGTAACGCTTGTACCACAGTTATTTGTGATTACTACATCGTAGTTACCAGCATCCGCTGCTGTAATATTGTTAAGTGTCAATGTTGCGGAAGTTGCACCTGAAATATTTGTTCCATCCTTGCGCCATTGATAAGTAAGGCCGGTACCGCTTGCCACTACAGAAAAGTTAGCAGTAGTACCAACACATCTGGCAATAGCAACGGGCTGGGTTGTGATTGTTGGAGCCGGACATGTGTTATTAACAACAGCAGTCCATATTCCTCTACCATAAGTAGCTGCTACTACGGTACCATCACTTGAACGTACCTTAAGCATCCTTGTACGAACAGTAGGGAAGTTTGTCTCAGGTGTCCACACAGTGCTCGTTCCGTTTATGGTTGCTGTATATACTCCTGTTTCTGTGGCAATGATTAATTTATTATTGCTCCCTGGCTCAAATACAGCCCACCATACCGGAATATCAGGTAGTGTACTGCTACTAATGTCTGTCCATGTATTACCACCGTTGGAGCTGTACCAAACGTGGGTAACTCCATAGTTTGTAAAAGTGGCTACCAAATCATTATCTGTCGTTCCTACGGCCACGCAGCTTAGGTTCCCAGTAAAGAAACCGCCACCAATATCTGTTATTGTTGGCGAAGCCGTGCTAGCGCCATCTATACGAACCAACTTTGCATTTGTGGATCCAACAAATAAACGATCAGATGTATATGGTGAAAATTTAAATGAAGCAGCCTTGCCGGTACCAAAAGTGGCAACCGGAACTACATCATAATTTGATGATGGGACAGTACCACCTGCAACAGTATTTGCGTTGGGTAAACGCATAATATTGCCGGCTGTCCAGGAACCATACAAAATGTTTTGTGCATCGTCATAATCAAATGGATTAGTCCATAAACCATTGCTATTACTTACATTTACGGCTGTCCAGGTATTACCGCCATTAGTGCTTCTGCGATATTGATTATACAAATAAGAACAGAATTGTATTTGAGGGTTTTGTTGATTAACATAAACAAAAGAGCCGTCGCCGCCGGTAACCTCGGTAGACCAACTCAAACCGGCTTGTTTAAGTTGATGACAGCCATTGTCCTGCGCTCCTGCAAGCATATAATTTACACCACTGCTAGGATCAATAGCGCAAGAATAAAATTGTTTGATACCAAGGTTTTGGTTTTTATCTGTCCACGAACTACCGCCATCTTTGGATAAGAATAAACCGCCGTCACAGCCAATGATTACTCTGCTTTCTGTACCCGATTTATACCATTGCATACAGTGGTGGTCGGCATGTACATAAGGAGCAAATGAAACCCAATAAGTAACTCTGGAAATAGACACCCCATCATCTGATGACCGGTATGCATCTAATCCACCAACTAGAAACTCACTTGGGTTATCCGGATTAATTTGTAGCGTGACGGCGAACCATGCCTGTCCACTGCCTAACCCCGTTGTATAAACAGCAGTGTTCTGTTTTGTCCAGGTAGCTCCACCGTCAACCGATTTATAACAACTGTCAATATTATGTGCGCTGTTAGCGGTTACAGCATACAAAATATTTCCTTGAGTGGCTATTTCAATTCTAGAGCAAGCTGTAGTTGTGCCAACACGAATTCCCGAACTAAAATTCCAACTTGTACTATTTACGGTAGCTGGATTATCTGTGTAAACATGCTGACATTTAGCTCCGGAAGATGTTCCATAATAACCAAACACCGCATGTAACCTGCCTGTGCTGCTAATTTCTATATCTGGTACATAAGAAGGGTTAACTACTCCTGGTAAACTTGAGCTAGATGGACTAATATTTGTCCAGGTATTACCGCCATCTGTCGAACGCTGAAGTCCATTGCCAGCAGTGGCCAGGTAAAGATTGCCACTGTTATCACAAAGAATTTTAAACGCTTGTGTGAAGTTTGTGGTACCCGGGATTAATGACCATGTGTTACCCGAGTTAGTTGATTTCCAAATGCCATAACCTCGAACGTCTCTTGTATTGGCATCGCCGGTAGCAATGTACATAATGTTAGGACTTGCCGGATTTTGACAAATGGAAGCAATGGCAAGGTTTGCCTGAAAATCATTCACCGGTACCCAGTTAGGTACGGCATTAGATAGAAAATTAGTGCAACGAAACAATCCTCCCGAAGGGCTTCCAGCAAGAATTGTATTGCCTGATGTATCGTTTGCATCTACTAAAAAAGTTTGCACAATACCAGCCGTATAATTATTTCCTACGCCACCACGAGGGTTTCCATTGCTTGGTCCTACAACATCATAAACAGGACCTCTTTCTTGCCACGAGTAATTGTTGGTTCTGTTCAAACGCTTTTGTTGTTCAACAAAATTGTTTGCTGCAATCAATCGTTCTTTCGGTATGTATCCCAAAGCGGGATCTTTTAATTGCTGGAACTCTTGATCAAAGCGTTCCTGAAGGTTTTCATACTCTTCATGCTCGTCGTTTTCTGTTTCAATTTTTTTGGAAAAAAACAAAGCAACAAAAAGGAGTGAAGAGAGCAGGATAGTGGCACCTGCGCCGTAAAGTAGCCTTTTTCTCATATAAATTTTAAAATTGGGCCATTAATATAATGCTTTTCTGTGACAGGTAAGGCTTTCAGCGTCTTTTTTAGGAATAATTATCCCATAATATCACCTTGCAAGGCAATTGCTTTAGTGAGCTTGAACTGAAAAGTTTTTTTGTTTATAGTACCAACGACTGTAATATTTTTGGAACTTCCCTTATGTTTAACTACTCCTTCTGCAGGATGCAACTCTACCAACCACATACTATTGCCGCTTTGTTTAGTAATCCATACCTTTTGGTCATTCATTAATTTTCCCACTTCTACTTTGGATCCTTGGACAGGAAATACGCCGGCTGTAAATAATTTTCCTTCAAACAAAACCGAATGAATTTCTGGCTTAGCGCCAGCTTTGGTTTCCAAATAAAGAAAATAGGAAGTATCCTTTCTATTCACAGGCTTGCCATCTAAATCACGCATTTGAGCGCCATAATTGATCGGCTTATAAAAAGCATAGCCTCTTTTTATTACCGAGGATTGTGCTTTACATCCGCCAAAACCAATAGTCAAAAGCAAAGTGAGTAAAATAACTTTCATATTGTATGTTTTAATTTACTTAAGAGTTTGACGTGATTTCTTCTTTAAAGAGAAGCAAATAAACGTTAAAGCAAAGAGCCGCTAACAATTTTCTTTTAAGCACATCTTAGCAAATGGCCAGAATAGTTTGACAAGAAACGCTTTATGTTTGTTGGGCAATGCGAGTTTCTGTTTTTATAAGTTTTGTTTCTTTAATACTGATTAACTTGATCGGGAGTTCCTGTGCTAACATCGTTCCGCCATCCGGTGGCCCAAGAGATTCATTACCGCCAAAGCTACTTAAAGTTGAACCAAAAGATTCTTCGCTTAATTTTCGCAGCAAAACTATTGTTTTCACCTTTGATGAATACGTGGACTTGCAAGACGTTTCCAACAATCTTTTATTTACGCCTATTTTCCCAACCAATCCCGAAGTACAAGTAAAATTAAAAACAGTTACTGTAAAATTCAGAGATACATTACTTCCCAATACCACTTATGTTTTAAACTTTGGTAACGCTATAAAAGACATTAACGAAGGCAATGTGCTCCGCAATTTCAAATATGTTTTCTCTACAGGGCCTATACTGGATTCATTGACATTGAATGGTAAGGTTATTATTGCCGAAACAGGAAAGATTGATACTACTTTACAGGTGATTTTGCATAAGGACCTAAGCGATACTGCGGTGCGCAAAAAAGCACCTAATTATGCAGCTCGTTTAGATGGCAGCGGAAATTTTCGATTTACCAATTTACCTGCAGGCGATTATGCTATTTACGCCTTGGGAGATGCGGGGATCATACGTCGTTATTTAGATACTACTAAGCTGTTTGCCTTTAGCGATTCTGTTGTGCGTGTAGCGCCTAACCGATCACCACAAATTACTTTGTATGCTTACAAGCAGTCTGCGGCGGTTACTAGTACAAGCAGCAACTCAAAAGCTCCCAGCGACAAAAAGCTGCGCATTATCAATAATTTGAACAGCAATCAGCAAGACTTGTTGAGCGACCTTGAGATTAGTTTCGAGCAGCCCTTGCGCTTTTTCGATTCAACTAAAATAGCAGTGAGCACAGATAGCGCTTACAAGCCGCTAACGAATTATACGGTTGTTTTAGATAGTTTAAAAAAGAAACTTCGATTGAACACACAATGGAACCCAAATACAAAATATCATTTAGTGTTTGATAAAGATTTTGCAGAAGATACTCTGGGAAGAAGATTGGCCAAAACGGATACGCTTTCTTTTACTACTAAAAAGCTTTCCGATTACGGCAATATTACTATCCGGGTAAGAAATGTTGATGCAAAAAGAAACCCTGTGCTGCAGTTTTTACAAAACGACGCAGTTGTTTTTGCTACTCCAATAAGTAGCGGTCGGTTTACTCAAAAACTATTTGCTCCCGGCGAATACAGTCTTCGCATTTTGTATGATACTAATAGCAACGGCAAATGGGATCCGGGACATTTTTTTGGCGTTAAACGTCAGCCGGAGTTAGTACAAAATATTGACCGGAAGATTGTCATTAAACCTGGTGCTGCTAATGAATTTGAAATTTCCTTATAGTGCCTGAAGGCCGCTATAGGACTGGCTTTAAGCAAAGGTTAATACTGCTTTAATAGCTATTCAGCGGCCTTAAATTCTGTCTTTTAAACGGGGAATGCCCTTATTTTTTGGTACATTTGTTCACTATGCAATTCTCTTCAGCGCTACTGGAAAATGCGGTTAATGAGTTCGCAAAATTGCCCGGCATTGGTAAGAAAACGGCTCTTCGTTTGGTGCTTCATTTATTGAAGCAGGAAAGCGAAGAAGTACAGCATTTTAGTGAAGTGATGAGCCGCATGCGCAGCGAGATAAAATTCTGCCAGCGCTGCCACAATGTGGCTGATGCAGATATCTGCTCTATTTGTTCTAATTCTATGCGCAAACAGGATGTTATTTGCGTGGTAGAAAATATCCGTGATGTAATTGCATTGGAAAGTACACAGCAATTTAATGGCACCTATCATGTATTGGGTGGCGTTATTTCTCCATTAGATGGTGTTGGGCCTAATCAACTCAACATTGACACGCTTGCCCATCGTGTGCAAAAAGAAGGAACGGCAGAGATCATCTTTGCATTGAGTCCCACTATTCAAGGTGATACAACCATTTATTACATACAAAAAAAACTACCGGCAGGTACAAAAGTTACTACTATCGCAAGAGGTATAGCATTTGGAGGCGAGTTAGAGTATGCTGATGAAATGACGCTTGCACAAAGCTTGCAAAACCGCCAGCCCATTGAGCATTACGTAAGTGTCAGGTAGTTGCGCTACTAATTAATTTTCCATTTTGTTTTTTCCATTTTACATTTGCACCGGCGGATTTGTTTATTGTTCGGCCTTACAGAACTAATAAACGTAAGAAACACATCTACGTTTTCCCATCGTTTTATTAGTTGAACAATACGTCTGCCATAAAACTTTTGTTATGGCTGATATCAGATCATTACTCAATCAACGCATACTTATTATTGATGGTGCTATGGGCACCATGATCCAGCGTTATAAACTCACGGAAGAAGATTATCGTGGTGAACGATTCAAAGATTGGCCTTTAGATGTCAAAGGTAATAACGATCTTTTGTGCTTAACACAACCACACATCCTTCGCGAAATACATGGTCATTATTTAGAAGTAGGTGCAGATATCATTGAGACCAATACCTTCAATGCACAGCGTGTTTCGCTTGCAGACTATGGAATGGAAAATTTAGCATACGAGATAAACGTTGCTGCGGCACGCATTGCTAAAGAAGCAACCGAGTTGGTTGGTTCGGGTGAAGAAAAGTTTGTAGCAGGCGCCATTGGCCCTATGAATAAAACGCTTTCTCTTTCACCTGATGTAAATAATCCAGGCTACCGTGCATTAACGTTCGATGAAGCTGTTGATGCATATTATGAGCAAGTGAAGGGCTTAGTTGATGGTGGTGTTGATCTTCTTTTAATTGAAACCATTTTCGATACACTTAATGCAAAGGCAGCCATCTTAGCTATTAAAAAATACTTCCGTGATACGAAGCAAAAAGAGTTGCCGATCATGATCAGCGGAACCATTACCGATGCAAGTGGCCGCACCTTAAGCGGACAAACACTGGAAGCTTTTTATGCTTCTGTACGTCATGCCAAGCCATTGAGCATTGGACTAAATTGTGCTTTGGGTGCAAAAGAAATGCGTCCGCACATTGAGGAGCTAAGCCAAATAGCAGAATGTTATGTTTCGGCTTATCCCAATGCCGGTTTACCGAACGCTATGGGCGAGTACGATGAACATCCTGAAGACACAGCGCATTTTATTGAAGAATGGGCTGCTGCAGGTTTTGTAAATATTGTGGGTGGTTGTTGTGGTACAACACCCGATCATATCAGGCACATAGCTGAACATGTACAAAAATTAAATCCAAGACCATTACCAATCATCGAAGAATTAGCATAAACAATGACGACAGAAAGCATGAGCGAGCAAACAGTGATCAAACCTTATCTACGACTATCAGGTTTAGAACCATTAACAGTTCGTCCGGAATCAAACTTTATCAACATTGGTGAACGTACCAATGTAACCGGCTCTAAAAAATTTGCACGACTAATTCGTGAAGGCAAATATGAAGAAGCGTTATCTGTTGCACGGCAACAAGTAGAAAGTGGTGCACAGGTTTTAGATGTGAACATGGATGATGCATTGCTGGATGGTGTAAAAGCAATGACTACGTTTTTGAATTTGCTGCAGGCAGAACCTGCTATTGCGAAGATTCCAATCATGATCGATTCTTCAAAGTTTGAGATCATTGAAGCAGGATTGAAATGTGTTCAGGGCAAGTGCATTGTTAACTCTATTTCATTAAAAGAAGGCGAAGAAAAATTTATTGAGCAGGCATTCATTTGTCAGGCGTATGGTGCTGC
This sequence comes from Chitinophagaceae bacterium, assembly GCA_040290035.1. Classification (GTDB taxonomy): domain Bacteria; phylum Bacteroidota; class Bacteroidia; order Chitinophagales; family Chitinophagaceae; genus Flavisolibacter. The sequence continues at coordinate 90,590 of PSMG01000005.1, read as the reverse complement.
TGTAATTGTAATGGCATTTGATGAACAAGGACAGGCAGATACATTAGAAAGAAGAATTACTATTTGTGAAAGAGCTTATAAGATTTTGACTGAAGTTGTTGGCTACGACCCGCAGGACATCATCTTCGATCCAAACATTTTTGCAGTTGCAACAGGCATTGAAGAACACAATAATTACGCAGTTGATTTTATCGAAGCCACACGCATCATCAAACAAAAGATGCCACTAACGAAAATCAGTGGTGGTGTAAGTAATGTGTCGTTTTCATTTCGTGGGAATGATCATGTTCGGGAAGCTATTCATGCCGTGTTCTTGTATCATGCTATCAAAGCTGGTATGGACATGGGCATTGTAAACGCTGGTCAATTGCAATTGTATGATGAAATTGAGCCGCAACTTAAAGAATTATGCGAAGATGTGATCTTGAATAGAAGGGAAGATGCAACTGAACGTTTGGTAACATTTGCCGAAACGGTAAAAGCAAAAGGTAAGGTTAATGTAAAGGATGAAGCATGGCGAGCCACATCTGTTGAAGAACGTTTAAAGCATGCATTGGTAAATGGAATCACCGATTATATTGAACTGGATACCGAAGAGGCCAGACAAAAATATTCGAAACCATTAGATGTGATTGAAGGTCCGCTAATGGCAGGCATGGATGTAGTGGGTGATTTATTTGGCAGCGGTAAAATGTTTTTGCCACAAGTAGTGAAAAGTGCCCGTGTGATGAAAAAAGCAGTGGCTGTTCTGACACCCTACATAGAACAGGAAAAAGAAGAAAGGGCAAAAGCGCACCTGGCTGCAGGCACAAAAAACGAAGAAGCACAAAGCGCCGCTAAAGTGTTGATGGCAACAGTAAAAGGTGATGTGCACGATATTGGTAAAAACATTGTAGGGGTTGTATTGGGTTGTAATGGCTATGATGTGATTGATTTGGGTGTAATGGTCCCTGCCGATAAAATCTTAAATACCGCACAAAAAGAGAATGTTGATGTCATTGGTTTAAGCGGATTGATCACGCCATCATTAGACGAAATGGTGCATGTAGCCAAAGAAATGAAACGCAGGGGTATGAAACAGCCACTGCTGATTGGTGGCGCTACAACTTCTCGCACACATACGGCGGTAAAAATTGCACCTGAATACGACAATGGCGTCATTCATATTTTGGATGCATCACGTAGTGTAACAATTGTAAGTAATTTGCTGAATAAAGACCAAAAGGAAACTGTTTTAAAACAAACAGAAAAAGAATATGCTGATCTGCGCCACCAGTTTCTCAACAAGCAAAAACACAAAGCATCTATTCCATACGAAGAGGCAGTGGTGACAAAAGAATATTTCGATTGGAAGAACTACAAACCAACCAAGCCAAAGGTGGATGGTGTGAAGGTGTTGAAGAACTTTGATTTATGTACAATTGCAAAATATATTGATTGGGGTCCCTTCTTTATTGGTTGGGAAATGCCTGGATGTTTTCCTGAAGTATTAACGGATAAAATTTTCGGAACGGAAGCAACTCGTTTGTATAATGATGCGCAAAAATTAGTTGAGAAAATTGTTGCTGAAAAATGGTTTACCGCAAATGGCGTGATTGGATTTTGGTCTGCGAACTCCAACAATAAAGACACGATCATTTTACAAACGCAAAACGGTGAGGTGCATTTAGAATCATTGCGCCAGCAAATGAAAAAAGCGATTGGACAACCAAACTATTCGATAGCAGATTTTATTCGTCCTGTCAATCCCGCATCTTCAACTGAAGAAATGGCAAGCGTTGATTATATAGGTGCTTTTGCCGTAACCATTCAGGGTGCAAGAGAACATATTGACCGCTTTGCAGGCGAACATGATGAGTACAATAAGATCTTAGTACAGATATTGGCTGATCGTTTTGTGGAAGCCTTTGCCGAATGTTTGCACGAACGTGTGCGAAAAGAATATTGGGGTTATGCAAAAGATGAAAACCTTTCTAACGAAGAGTTGATCAAAGAGCAATACAAAGGGATTCGTCCTGCTCCGGGTTATCCTGCCTGCCCCGATCATACTGAGAAATTAAAACTGTTTTCTTTATTAAATGCAACAGAAAATGTGGGCATTGAATTAACAGAAAGCCTTGCTATGAATCCGCCTGCATCAGTGTGTGGTTGGTACATTGCCCATCCACAAAGTCATTATTTTGGTTTGGGCAAAATTAAACGAGACCAATTAGAAGATTATGCAAAGCGCAAAGACATGAGTATGGAAGAAGCAGAACGATGGTTAAGACCTGTATTAGAGTAAATTCAATTCTACTAATTCCTTTCTTAACTGCTCTGGCGATTGGAATACAATTCCACGCATCCCCAATTTTTGTGCAGCAGCCTCATTCTTTTCTCTGTCATCTATAAACAATGCATTACCGGGAGTAATGTGGTAACGATCAAACAGAATTTGATATATGCGTTCATCTGGTTTGTTCACTCCCTCGTCGCCACTTTTCACTATGCCTTCAAACCATTGTAGAAAAGGATAATCCGGAGCAGTTTGTTCAAACAACTCTGCACTCCAGTTAGTAAGTGCATATAATTTGTAGCCTTTGTTTTTCAATTGGTGTAAAATAGTTACTGAGCCTTCAATCGTGCCGCTAAACATTTCTTTCCATCGGGCATAAAATGCCCTAATAGGATGTGCCCAATTGGGATGCTTTTGCACTAACTCATCTGTAGCTTCTTTTGTACTTCTTCCTGCATCTTGTTTTGCATGCCATTCGTCTGTGCAAATATTTCTGAAGAAAAAATCTTTGTCTTCTTGCTTATCAAAAATTTTATTGAATAAATGATTCGGATTCCAATCGATCAACACATTACCCAAATCAAAAACAACGGTATCTATTGCCATAACTAAAATTCTAAATCAGAACGCTTTTCTTTAAAACGAAATTTAAAATACAGCATGATGAGTGAACAAATGAGCACCAGGCTGTTGGTATAAATAATAGGAATATCGCGTAAAATAATGCCATAAGCCAGCCACATGATAACGCTGATGGTAGCAAACGTAAACATGAGCAGGGAAATATCTCCGGCCGATTTTGTTTTCCATGTTTTAATTACCTGAGGTAAAAAGGTAATGGCTGAGATGCTACCAGCAGCCATGCCTAATAATTGTATTGCAGTCATAGTTTTGATTAAATTTATTTATGCTTTGGTACCGCAATAATACTGATGGCTGTGCCGCCACCAGGTGCCAGGTTTAAATTTAAGGTTGTGTTTTGATCAACAGTGATTTTTTCAATGGTATAAGCCATTGGGTTGTTTTTCCAATGTGCCTCATCTGCATCTCGATAAACGGTTGCTATGTATTTTTTGTTTGGTTCTAAAAATGAAAAGCTAATGTGCATTGTTCTCGCCTGTTCATCGGTAATAGCGCCTAAGTACCAGCTACTACGGCCTTTCGCTTTTCTGGCCATTACTAAATAATCACCAGGTTCTGCAGCCAACACTTTAGTATCATCCCAATCAACCGCAACGTCTTTTATAAATTGAAATGCGTCCAAATGTTCTTCATAATTCTGCGGCAGATCAGCAGCCATTTGCAATGGGCTATACATCGTTACATACAAAGCCAGTTGTTTAGCCAGCGTTGTATGCACTTGATTGGTTTTAGCAGGATCGTAATGACTCATTTTTATTTGAAAAATTCCTGGCGTGTAATCCATCGGACCACCCATTAGGCGTGTGAATGGAAGTATCGTTTCGTGATCAGGCGGATTGCCTTCGCTCCATGCGTTGAATTCATTTCCTCTTGCTGCTTCGCATGCCATCCAATTAGGATAGGTTCGTTGCAAACCCGTTGGTCTTACTGGCTCGTGTGCATCGAGCATGATCTTGTATTTCGCAGTTTTATCTGCTACTCGTACATAATGATTCACCATCCACTGCCCGTCGTGATGTTCGCCACGAGGAATGATGAAACCTACATAACCCGTCTTTACCGTATTCATTCCATGATTCAGCATGAAACGATAAGCCGTATCCATTTGTCGCTCATAATTAGTTACCGATGCTGATGTTTCATGATGCATGATGATTTTCACGCCTTTTCTTTTTGCATAGCGTTGTAATTCGTTAACATCATAATCAGGATAAGGTGTAATAAAATCAAAAACATTTTCTTTCCATTTTCCAAACCAATCCTCCCAACCAATATTCCAGCCTTCCACAAGCACACCGTCCATACCGTGTTTCGCAGCGAAATCGATATAGCGTTTTACGTTGGCGGTGTTCGCACTATGCTTTCCGTTTGGAATAAGTTTTCCCTCTTTTTGCGTGCCGTATTCCCAAGTGCCGGTGCCCACATGCATCTCCCACCAAACACCAACAAATTTTTGTGGTTTGATGAATGATGTGTTTGCAATTTTAGAAGGCTCATTCAGGTTTAAGATCATTCTGTTGGCAGCAATAATATCCGTCGCTTTATCGCTAACGATGATGGTACGCCAGGGAGTTTGTATCGGCGTTTGCAAATAAGCCTTGTTGCCAACAGCATCTGGCACAAGGTGCGATTGTAACGTGAAATTGTTCTTATCAATCACCAAGTTCATTGCTGGATAATTTACTAACTCTGCTTCATGAATGTTGATATACAAACCGTCATCGCTCTTCATCATCAATGGGGTTTGCACTGCATTCTTATCGAAGAATGTTTTAGCAAAAATAGAAGTAAACGTTTTGCTTATGCTGGCATCTACGTCGCCCAGTTTTGTGTGATTGTAAGAAAATTCGTTGCTGTCATAATCGCCAGGAATCCAGTGCACCATATGATTACCGGTTAAATGAAATTGCGTGGCCTCGTCTGCTACAATAAAATGATTTAAGGCATCTTGTTGAGGAAACTCGTATCTAAATCCAACGCCTTCATTGAAAACACGAAAGATTACATTCAATAAAATGTTAGAACCATTTTTATCTTTCAGTGAAAGAGTTAACTGTTTGTGATTGTCTCTAATGTTCGCATACTCACCCCAAACCGGTTTCCATGTTTGATCATATGAACAAGTAGCTGCATTCACTAACGTAAATTGCTTTAGTTCTACGGCAGGCTCTTTAAACTTCATTGAAAGCGTTGATGGCAGAATTACATTTCTGTTCTTGTATTGAACGGTGTAGTTTAATGTTCCATCAGTAGCAATAGATGTTGTGAGCACTATGTTGCCATCCGGAGAGCTAATACTATTTTGTTGTGCTTGCATTGCATTGCTTATTAAAAACAACAGCAGCAGTTTTAGATACTTCATAAGTAGTTAGTTTTTTTCGAACAGCCACCACATACGTTTGCGTGGCTTTATCTTGTAATTGGTCTTGATGTATTTTTCAATGTGCTGCATTGCTTCATCTATATCATCTGTCAGCAGTACCAGGTTCATATCTTCTTTTGAGATAGTACCCCTTGCAGCCATATCATTCATAGCTTCAAATAATTCTTTGTAGTACTCTTTACCAAAAATCACAATAGGAAACGTAGTAATTGTTTTAGTTTGAATAAGTGTTAGTATTTCAAAAAATTCATCCATGGTACCAAAACCGCCTGGCATGATGACAAAAGCATAGGAATACTTTATGAGTAATGTTTTGCGAACAAAAAAGTATTCGAATGTTACAGAGGTTTGCACGTATTTATTGGCTACTTGCTCAAAAGGCAACTGAATATTACAACCCACTGAACGACCGCCGCTTTCATAAGCGCCTCTGTTAGCGGCTTCCATAATTCCGGGGCCACCACCAGTCATGGTCGTAAAACCAATGGTTGCAATGCGTTTTCCAAACTCTCTCGCCTTGATGTAGTATTCATTGTCTTCTTTAAACCGTGCAGAACCAAACACCGTAATGCACGGACCAACAAAATGTAGTGTGCGAAAACCTTTCAAAAATTGGCGGAACACATTCAATGCAAATCCAAATTCATAAATTCGGCTTTTGGGCCCATCCAAATACACTTGTTCTTTCGGGGGAATTATGGGATTGATCTTAGGTTTTTCTTTTTTGCGTTTCTTTTCCATGATAACAGTTATTAAAAGTAAAGAAATGTGTTGAGTACACATTACATTAGCTAGTTTAATAGAGTTATTGAAGATGAACGGAGCGTCGCAGGTAAAGATCATCAAGGTACAGGGGCTCGTTTCAAAACAATGCCTACAAATGAGTTCAGCAGCAATTACATTTGTTGCATGAAGATCATCAGCTATAATGTAAACGGTATTCGTGCTGCAATCAAAAAAGGCTTTGTTGATTGGCTAAAAACACATCCTGCTGATGTGATTTGCATCCAGGAAAATAAGGCACAGCAAACCGATGTTGAATCAAAACTATTCAATGATCTGGGTTATCATGATCATTGGTTTTGTGCCCAGAAGAAAGGGTATAGCGGCGTAACGGTCTTCACTAAAATAAAACCAGATAATGTACAGTGCGGCACAGGTCACGAAGTAAGTGATAGCGAAGGAAGAGTGATTCAATTAGACTTTGGAAAAGTTCGATTGATTAATGCTTATTTTCCATCGGGCACATCAGGCGATGAACGCCAAACCTACAAATATCAATGGCTGGGTGAGTTTTTTGATTACGTGCAAGATTTACGCAAAAACTACCCCAATATCATTCTTTGTGGTGATTATAACATTGCGCATAAAGAAATTGATATTCACAACCCGGTTAGCAACAAAAACACCTCTGGTTTTTTACCGGAGGAAAGGGCGTGGATGGATAAACTGTACAGCAATGGTTGGGTAGATACGTTCAGGGAATTTCACGAAGAACCACATCGCTATAGTTGGTGGAGTCAGCGTTTTCCAAAAGTGCGTTTGGAAAATAAAGGATGGCGCATCGATTACATTAGTGTAACAGAACCATTAAAACCCTATTTGAAAGATGCAGAGATTTATCCTGATGTAAAGCACAGCGATCACTGTCCTGTGTATCTGGAAGTGGATGTAGAAAAAATAAAGAAATGATTATTTACAACGTAACAGTAAAAGTGGAAAGTACAATTGCAGACGCCTGGTTGCAATGGTTGCTCAATGAACATATTCCTGACATCATGCGCACCAACTGCTTCACCGATTACAAAATTGTTCGCTTATTAGAGGTAGATGATAGCGAGGGTCCAACCTATGCCATTCAATACCATGCCGATTCAAAAGCAGATTATAATCGATATTTGGAATTACACGCACCAAGCATGCGTCAACGTTCTTACGAAAAATGGGGCGAACGATTTATTGCTTTCCGAAGTTTAATGGAAGTAGTGCACTAACTGTTAATAATTAATTTTTGTCCATTTTGCATTGTATCAAATAATTGTATATTCCCCTGAAAGCCTTGCCCCGCTTGTATTTACAAACACGTTCGCTGAAAGTCATGCTGCTAGAGGGTTTCAGCGTTTTCAATTAGCTGATGAAGTTGGATTAAAAAGGTAGCGATGCTTGTAAAGCCTTATCCCGTGCGGTTTTGAGCGTGTAGAAATAATTTCTAAAATTGATGAAAATTATTTTGATGCTTACTAAAACCGTCTAAATTTGTCCTTATCAAACTTTTAAAAACAGTACTATGAACAAAGCTGAATTGATTGCCAAAATCGCTGAGGATGCAGGCATCACTAAAACCCAAGCTAATACTGCTTTAGATTCTTTTGTTGAGGCAGTAACTAAAACGTTGAAAGGTGGTGGTAAAGTTACTTTAGTAGGTTTCGGAACATTTTCTGTTTCTAAGCGTGCTGCTCGTAACGGTCGCAACCCTCAAACTGGCGAAGTAATCAAAATCAAAGCTAGAAAAGTTGCTCGCTTCAAAGCTGGTAAAGAACTTTCTGCTAAGTTGTAATCACACAACAACACATTATTAAAGCTCCATTTTCGGATGGAGCTTTTTTATTGCTTTATTTTCCGCAAATTTGCAACACTAAAAAAAACATCATGGGTAGAGGAGATAAAAAAACCAAAAAAGGAAAAATCTTTAAAGGGTCTTTTGGTAAAGCAAGACCTGCAAGCGACAAAAAAACAACAGGTAATCAACCTGCTGTTAAAAAAGAGGCTTAATCAGTACATCAATTATTGGTTGATGAACAGTTTAGATTGTTGGTATTATGCCAACAATTTTTTTATGTAGTCGGCATTAGTGCTATGAAACAACTGTTGCGCCTGTGCTGAACTTGTTTAATAGCACACTTCAGCTGCAACAAGTATATTGTACTACTAAGGCGCAAGCCGTTCTATTTTCCAGGTACCGCCTTCTTCCAATGTATATTGAATGCGATCATGCAAACGGCTTGGACGTCCTTGCCAAAATTCAATGATCACAGGTTGTACAATATAGCCGCCCCAATATGGTGGCCGTTGTATTTGCTCGCCACCCATTTCTTTTGCCAGTTTTTGATAACGATTATCCAACCATTCACGGTTTTCAATTACTTGGCTCTGCGGCGAAGCCCAGGCGCCAATGCGGCTACCTTCCGGACGAGAATTAAAATAAGCATCGCTTTCCTCTGCGGCTACTTTTTTTACTATACCCACAATACGCACCTGTCTTTCTAACTCTTTCCAAAAAAATACTAGGGACGCTTTTGGATTCTCTTCCAGCTGCAAGCCTTTATAGCTTTTGTAATTGGTATAAAAAACAAAACCCTCTTTGGAAAAATCTTTGATCAACACAATCCTACCCGAAGGCATACCATCGCTTGATGCGGTGCAAAGCGTCATTGCATTTGCTTCGTCAATTTCACTTTGTAATGCTTGTTGCCACCACTTTTCAAATTGATCAATGGGATGAGGAGCAACATCAGTTTCCAATAAAGTTTGAATAGCATATTCTTTGCGCAGGTTGGCTATGGCTGGATTCATAGCCCGCAAAGTTAGGAACAATTAAATACCGGGATTCTTTTTGCGCAGTGATTGATCACGTTCTTCAACCATCATATTCAGCATGCCTTCGAGTTCGCTGATTCTGCGAAGTTCGTTTTGCAGTCTTTTGTTGGTATCAGAAATGCCTTGCATATCGTTGTTCATCTCTGTGAGGTATTGTACTTTCTTTAGTAATTGCTGACGTTGCATGTTGGCTTCAGCAAGCTTATCTTCTACTTCGCTAAGCTGTTGATGTAGTTGTTGGTTTTCTGCCAGCACCTCTTCCAACTTGTCTTGTTTACGTTGTAATTCTCGTTTTGTGCCTTCGTAGCTTTCTTTTAGTTCAGCAAGCTGCAATTCTATATGGCTTACATTACCTGATTGTGTTTCTAAAGTGGCAATCTTTTTTTGGAGGTATTCAAATTCTTTGTACACATCTTCAAGCCGTGTAGACATTTTCTGCGTAACCGCTTCTTTTTGTTTAATATGGTAGAGGTCTGCTTCTTTGTTTTCTAATTCTTCTTCTAACTGGTCTATCTTTTCTTTTAACTCTTCATTCTCTTGTAGTAAAGTTTTATTTACGGAAGCAAGTTCCAGTTCATCCAATTTTTCAAGTAAACTATCGATGGTCTTTTGCTGCTGGGTCATTTGCTCACGAAGCGCCTTCACTTCTTTACTATTAACCAGCCCATCTTCTTTTTTTGCAGTAAGAAATTCGGGTTGAAATGCTTCCTCATCCGTTGGTGCAAGGGACGTATTATTTTTTCTAAAAGAAAGATTGGCTAAAACAGATGAGGTGTTTTCGTTGAGGGTTTGCTTTAATGTCTTTCTGCTCTCAATAAAAAACTTAATCGCACCGCCTAAAATAGCAGCCGATACAAACAGGACAACAAACTCCAGCAGATTTAATTGAACAGATAGGAACATGCAGTTAGTGTAGTGTTTCAGCGTACAAGCTACCTATTTTTATTGAAATAGTAAATAAAACACTGATGTTTTATGAACCTGTTACCAAAGTGCCCACTTTCTCTCCCGTGACCACCCGGCGTAGGTTTCCGAGCTTGTTCATGTCAAAAACAACAATCGGCAATGTGTTTTCCATGCAAAGCGTAAATGCAGTCATGTCCATCACGTTCAGCTTGCGGGAAATACATTCCTGGTACGTAATGGTTCCGAATTTTGTAGCGGAAGAATCTTTTTCAGGATCGGCCGTATAAATTCCGTCTACACGGGTCCCTTTCATAATTACATCAGCCTTTATTTCAATAGCTCTTAAAGAACCAGCTGTATCTGTAGTAAAGTAAGGATTACCTGTACCGGCGCCAAAAATTACCACACGACCCTTCTCTAAATGGCGTATTGCCCTACGACGGATATAAGGCTCTGCGATTTGTTCCATTTTGATAGCACTTTGTAAACGGGTATAAACACCAATCTTTTCTAAACCAGCTTGTAATGCCATTCCATTAATTACGGTTGCCAGCATGCCCATATAATCACCGTGAGCCCGTTCAATACCGGTTTCTGCTTCATTCATCCCTCGGTAAATATTGCCACCACCAATCACAATGGCTACCTGCACGCCTAACTCAGTGATAGATTTAATGTCCTGAGCGTACTGGTTCAACACATCGGTATCGAAACCGAAACTTTTATCACCCATTAATGATTCTCCGGAAAGCTTAAGCAGAATGCGTTTATATTTAGGTAGCATAGTTATTTATTGCGCTGCGAAGATAGATTCTTTGGTCATTGACAAACCAAAGAAATGCGCCTCAAATTCCCAAAACCTTTGTTAGAGAAATAAGAACCTCCTGTTAAAAGGGCCCCCTCTGCCACATTTTCATACTTGCTTAGGCTTTGCTTTATATGCTGAAAACCAGCATTTTACATATGCTTCGTAGTTTTTCTAGGCTTTGAAGGCTGGGTCGTCTGGGTTTTAAAAGCTACCTTTGACCCCGTCAAAAACCTCTGCCGGTAATGAAAAGCCCAAACTTAGTCGCCCACCGGCAGTGTGTTTTCAGTTCTTTGCCAATAGAATAAACCTGTGAAGAGCCACTATTAATCCAAACCCTCAGGGACGACATTGTTTTAACCCTAAAAACTAAAACGATGTTGAAAAACACTATTACCCGAGCAGGTCTTTTAAGTCCGCACTTATTGTTAATTGCAATGCCTTACGGCAAGTTCGACACAAAGCCCGTAAGGAACTTTCAGAATTTCGCCACCAAAACAGAAACTGCCTATGTAGCTGATGCATCCACCAACAGTGGAGCCAACACCGTTGCCTATACTAAAACAAAAGCAGCGCCGGTTATTCAGCTCAATAAAAAAATACTCTCTTTCGTGAATGATTTCATTAAAAGAGAGAACGAAGCCCTGGCCGATGTTCAAGGCCGTAGCTCTGGCTATTTCAAAATTGCCGAGGCTATTTTTCGTAAATATGGTTTGCCAATAGAGCTTAAGTATCTGGCTATTGTAGAGTCGGACTTAAAGACCCATGCTACGTCTGGTGCAGGTGCTGTAGGTCCATGGCAGTTAATGCCGGGAACAGCGCATGACTATGGTCTGAAGATTACCAAGAATGGTGATGAGCGCAAGCATTTGTATAAAAGTACGATTGCTGCTGCTAAGTATATTAAAGGCTTGTATGCTACTTATGGTGATTGGTTGCTAACAATTGCTGCTTACAACTGCGGCACGGGAACTATTGCCAAGGCAATAAAAAAAGCAGGCAGTAAAAATTTCTGGAGCATGCAATCTTATTTACCGGCTGAAACCAGAGGTCACGTAAAAAGATACATTGCCACGCAATATTACTTTGAAGGTTGTGCAAGTATTACTTGCCTCACCAAGGCTGAAATGGCAGCTTATCAAAAAAGCCTGGAAGGTTTTTCCGGCATCTATGATAGTGTAGCCTTAGTTAAGTAACGCTTAGCAGGCTAATTGTACTTCTTGCTGCAAACAGCAGTTATGAAAAAGATAGGATGTAGGATAATCAGCCTAACCATTTTTTTATGAATTGTGGCGGAGCAACAGATGGAAAGGCAAATACAGATACAACAACCTTTCAATCAGAACAACCAAGGCCAATGATGGATACAGCTTCCGGCATGCATGTAAGTGATGCGAACGATGCAGGAACACCAACGCCTAATGGTGCCCCTGCATCTTCACCAGCCTATAGAAGTTTAATGCCGGGAAATGGCAGAGCGGATTCAAGTACTAAGAAGTAGTAAGCTTTGTAAAAAATAAATAAAAGCGATAGTAGCCACTATCACTTTTTTATTGACCGATGAAAAAATTTTGTCTGTCGATAGAACTTTTTGCTTTGACTAATCAATAATGTTTATTAAACTTGTTACAGTCAATTTTGCCACTATCCAAATCACCACTATTATGAACAACCTACTTAGTGCCCATTCTATCCGCACCATTTTCCGCCTATTTATTGTTATAACCGTTTTGTTTGTATTGAATCATTTGCTCTCCTGATTAATTGTTTCTGAACTTCTAATACAAGATAATCGGAGCAAACAACAAGCTGACCGCATTTGCCAGGATCACTGGTAAGTTGTTAGTGGTAAGTGCATACAGCAGCCACATTAATGTCCCAAGGCTGAATACACCATACATAGCTGCGGATATTGCTGAAGTATCCTTTATACGAATGGTTTTAATGGCTTGAGGTAAAAAAGAGAACGTTGTACTAAATGCAGCTACCATTCCAACTACAGAACGCCAATCCATAATTTAGTTTCACAACCACCTGCAACTAGTACGCCACTATAACATCTTTTTCATCAGCCAGTCTCGTTGCACATCATCGCCCAACAAAAAATCACACTCACCAAATTTTACAAATCCCCATCTGGTATAAAAATCAATAGCCCGCTTGTTTTTTTCCCAAACGCCTAACCAAATCACTTCTTTGTTTCGCTCCTTGGCTATAGCTATGCTTTTTTGCATTAATGCTTTACCTACTCCTTTGCCAATCATTTCTTTGGTGGCATAAATACGGGCAACTTCCAATGCATTAAACGGAAAAAGAGCGGTTGGCTTTTTAGCATCTCTCAATTTTACATAGCCAGCAGCAATTGTATTGTCAAAAGCAAGAAAGAAGGTATTTTCCGGGGTGCCTACTTCCATCATCAAACGGCCTTTGGTGAACTGCTGTGTCAAAAACTTATGCATGTCTTCAGTACGGTTGTCTGCAGCAAACGTATCATAAAAGGTTTGTTGGCTAATATCCGCAATCAATTGGGCATCAGCAGCAGAAGCTAGTCTTATGATTAAGCTCATTGGGGCAAATGTAGAACGAAGACGAACAGAATGAGTGGTGTTGTTCAAGAGAAAACTTACCTTCCCGCAAATCAAATAAGCTTCTCAAACTATGGCTCAAAATGACGAACAGTTCATGCGACAGGCATTAGCACTGGCTCAAAAAGCATTTGATGAAGATGAAGTACCTGTAGGTGCTGTTATTGTTACTAATAATAAAATCATTGCCCGAGGCTATAACCAGGTAGAAAAACTTGCAGACCCAACGGCACATGCCGAGATCATTGCGCTGACGTCAGCTTTCAATTTGCTGGGGAGCAAATACCTGCCCGATGCTACTATTTATATTACAGTAGAACCTTGCTTAATGTGTGCCGGTGCTTTGTATTGGAGTAAGATTGGCCGCATTGTGTATGGCGCTTCAGACGAGAAGAATGGTTATCTTCATATTACACGTGATGCTTATCCCTTTCATCCCAAAACACAACTAACCAAAGGTGTATTGGCAGATGAATGTAGTGAACTGATGAAAACATTTTTCAAACCAAAAAGATAAATCATGCCTGCTGCAACTGCTTCCAAAGTAGAGTGTTTGAATCCAAACACTGGCGGAAAAATGAACATCGATAAGTCTGTTATGACTTGATTGCTACAGCTATTCGGTCTGAATTAAAAGGCCACAAAAAGCTCACATATACGGCACTTGCCAAAGCTGTTCATCAATACTTTAATGAAAAAAATATTTCTTTCGATGGTTCTGTAGAATGGTACACGGTGACGGTCAAGAACGATATGGAAGCAAGAGGTATTATTTCCGTTATTAATGAAAAAGGAAAGAAGCTGAACAGCCTTTCGAATTAAGGAAGAATTCATTTTCGTTTCTGTTTCTAATGTAGACTATAGTAAATTTGTGCTTCAAAAGGAATCAACAGATAAATTTTAAATCTTAAACTTATGGCATTTACACTTCCCCCCTTACCTTATGCATTTGATGCATTGGAGCCACACATCGATGCACAAACTATGCAAATACATCACGACAAACACCACCAGGCATATTTAGATAATTTAAACAAAGCCATTGCGGGCACCGAAAACGAAAACAAAAGCCTGGAAGAACTAGTACGCAATGCAGGCAGCATTTCTCCTGCTGTTCGCAACAACGGTGGCGGTCATTGGAACCATACGTTCTTATGGGAAATCCTAGGTCCCAATAGCGGACAGCCTAGCGGCAAACTTGCAGACGCTATCAACAGCACATTCGGTTCGTTGGATGGTTTAAAAGAAAAAATGAACGTAGCCGGCACTACACGTTTTGGTAGTGGCTGGGCATGGTTGATTGTAAAAGACGGCAAACTGGAAGTTACCTCTACACCTAACCAAGACAATCCATTGATGGAAGTAGCGGAAGTAAAAGGTACACCTATTTTAGGTATTGATGTTTGGGAACATGCTTATTATTTAAAGTATCAAAATCGCCGTCCAGAGTATTTGACTAATATTTGGAATGTGATCAATTGGAACAAAGTAGCCGAGCATTTCGAGAACGCATCTAAATAATCATATCATCATTCTGATAAAAAAGAGCTTCATCGGAAGCTCTTTTTATTTGGTACTAAGCTTTATACGTTCAGGAAATCTATCGAGCGATAAGAAAAACCAAAGACACGAAGCCACTAAGTTGTACAAAGATTTTTTTCTTTGTGTTCCTCTGTGTCTTTATGCCTTCGTGGTTCAAAACACTAAGGCATAATTTTTATGCAATTCATAACACCAATGTATTCCTCTAAAAATTCTAACTTCCCTTACTAATGTTCTAGAACTATGAAGAAAGTATCACTATTCCTATTGACAAATTGTTTTTTATTGGCTGGCTTTGCACAACAACAATCCCGCTACAATCCGAGAGAATTATTTGCCCCTGGCTTTTATCCGCAAACAGGTACTGAGTTTCGCAGTGCAAGTGGTGAGCCCGGCCCTCGTTATTGGCAAAATCGTGCAGACTATAAAATTGCCTGCACTTTAGACACCACAGCGCATCGTGTTACAGGCGATGTGGAGATTACATATACCAACAACAGCCCGGATGGTTTGAAATTCTTATGGCTGCAATTAGATCAAAATATTTACAAGCAGGAATCAAGAGCTACTGCAACCACAACACAAGCAGGTGGACGTTGGGCCAATGCAGCCTTTACACAAGGCGAGGTGATTAAATCAATTTCAATAGACATTGCTGGCAAACGCTATACACCTAAATACAGCATCACCGACACACGCATGCAGGTATGGCTGCAAGGTGCTTTAAAAGGCGCAGGTAATAAGGTGAAATTGTTCATCTCTTATGATTTCACCGTTCCGGAATATGGCAGCGACCGCATGGGCCGCCTGCTTACCAAAAACGGGTGGATTTATGAAATAGCGCAATGGTATCCTCGCATGGCCGTGTACGATGACGTGCAAGGTTGGAACACCTTACCTTATTTAGGACAAGGAGAGTTTTACTTGGAGTATGGTGATATTGATTATACTATAACAGCCCCGGCCAATTTGATCATTGTTGGTTCAGGTGAATTAGTAAACGAAAAAGAAGTGTTGACCGCAACGCAGATTAGCCGTCTGGCAACTGCCCGAAACAGTGATAAAACGGTAATGATTCGCTCTGCACAAGAAGTTACCGATCCTCGCACAAGACCATCGGGAGCAAAGCTTACCTGGCATTTTAAGATAAATAATACCCGTGACGCTGCCTGGGCAGCTTCAAGAGCATTTGTATGGGATGCAGCTCGCATTAACTTACCTGGCGGGAAAAAATCATTAGCCATGAGTGCTTATCCGGTCGAAAGCATTAAGCAAGATGGCTGGCAACGCAGCACCGAATTCACCAAGGGTGCTATCGAACATTATTCCAGTATGTGGTTTGAATTTCCGTATCCTGTTGCTACCAACGTAGCTGGTATCGTAGGCGGTATGGAATATCCGGGCATTGTATTCTGCAGCGCCAATGATAGCGGCGCTAATCTTTGGGGTGTAACCGATCATGAGTTTGGTCATACTTGGTTCCCAATGATTGTGGGCAGTAACGAACGTAAATATGCCTGGATGGATGAGGGTTTCAACACATTCATCAATGGTTTATCAACCAAAGAGTTTAACAAAGGCGAGTTTGCTTCGTTCACCTTTTTCCCTGGCGATGAAATGTTGAAACAGGTATTCTCCGATCAAGTGGATCCGCTTTGGACGGCGCCTGATGTTATTCAACAACAAAGCTTAGGTGTATCTGCTTACTTAAAACCAGGCATGATGCTCGATGCCTTACGTGATGTAGTGCTTGGGCCTGAACGTTTCGATTCTGCATTCCGAACCTATGTGCACCGCTGGGCATTCAAGCACCCAACACCATATGATTTTTTCCACAGTATGGAAAATGCAGCAGGTGAAGATTTAAGTTGGTTTTGGAGAGAATGGGTGTTTACTAATTATAGTTTAGATCAGGCCGTAACAGGCGTTGCTTACAATGATAACAATGTAGCGAACGGCGCTAAGATCACTATTCAGAATTTAGATCGCATGGCTATGCCGGTGATTGCTTCTATTAAAGAAGCAAATGGTAGTACAAGAAGAATAACCTTGCCAATAGAAGTATGGCAACGCAGCTCTACATGGACGTTCACCGTACCCACCACTTCACGTATCACAGAAGTAATATTAGATCCTGATAAGAAATTACCTGATGTAAACCGTGCCAACAACACATGGCGTGGTCAGTAATACAAAGCTCATTCTATAAACAAAAGCCCTTCATGGGCTTTTGTTGTTATAAGAGGTTCTCTAAAATGGCTTCGTTTAAAACAATGCGCTGCGGATCATTCGCACTCGAATGCCATTTGATCAACCGAATGCAGCCCTCATCTATTTCAATGCCGGTAACGTCCCCGTCGTCATAACAACAGCAACCACTGTTGAAGTAACAAGGCTTCAATTGTAAATAGTCATTTGAAATGTTATTGTAGGCAAACTTGCGCAAGGCAATTTCTTTTTCAATAGTAGCAATATTGTCGGTATCATTTTTTGCTTGTGCTTCCAATAGTTGTTGGTACAAACTTTCAATATGTGTTAGCGATTTAAATACAGGTTGATGTGTATGTCCGGTGATCAATAATACATTCTGCTGCTGCGAACTCCATTCGTACATCAGCCTATTGTGAAGCGTTTTTAATTGTGCATCGTAAGCAGGCGTGTTAGGATTGATCTTTAGCAGCATTTGCGTAGGCGCCCATAATTTCGACACAAAAAACTTACTGAACCAATTACCATCGCTCATAGCGTCACCTTGATGACCGTGCGTACAAAAAATATTGAGTGTTTGTTGTTGTATGGTTGTTTGCAAAACAACGCCTTCATAAATGGGCACGTCTTCTTTAAAAATATCTTTCAACTGCAACCGTGCAAACGGATCATTGCTCCAGTACAAATCGTGGTTGCCAAATATTTTGATGAACGCATTTTTAGGAATGAACTTTCCTTCCCTTTCAAATGAAGGCTGTTGATGTTTTTTTACGGCAAGAATAGTGTTCTCCCAAAGCTCTTCGCAATCACCCATCGCAATGAAATGAAAGCCCTGCTCGTAGTAATAATTAAGTGCTGTTAAATAATTGTTTTCGTTGGTGGCAAAATCATCAGCACCGTTCTTAGCGCCTTTGTGTTGATCAGAAAAAATGATAAACCTGCCTGTATTGCATTCGAACGGAATAACTAGACCTTTCTTTATTGCTCCTTGCTGAATATTGTTATACAAATCAGTAAGTGCACCAAACACCGCTTCTTTCTTGGGTCGTGAAGATAGTTTGTTGGAGAGCCAAAGCACTGGTTTAAAAAGCAGCTTGCGCAACCACAACATCTTATTGGTATTTACTTATTAGCGCCAATAACACACCGTTTGTCCATCCAAAGCCATCTTGTGATGGATACTCGCCGCCACCTCCTGGTTTATTGGCATCTACCACATCATATTTTTCTAGCAGCTTGCCGGTGACATCAAACACACGTTTGTTCAAGAAAATCCACCGACTGGCAATGATCTTTGCTAATTCGGCTTGGTGATAATTTTCCAAACCCACTACCGTTATCCATTGCAAAGGCGCCCAGCCATTCGGTGCATCCCATTGTTGCCCTGTTGTAATAAGTGTGGTTACAACGCCACCGGATTGCAAAAATTTTTCCGTAATAATTTTTTTTGCAACATCCATGTGCGATGCGTTGGCAAGCTGCATAAAAAAAGGAAACATGCCCGCAAGTGTTAAGTGCGGAGATTGCTTTTTTTCTGCAATGGCGTAATCAACATAAAATCCTTGCTCCTTCGACCAGCAATAATGATTGATGGCTTCTTTGCGATGTTGCGCTGCCTTTTGTAATTGTGCCGCTTTGATTTTGTTTTCTTTTTGTTGATAGGTGTTTGCTAATGTTTGCTCTAAGTGATAAAGCAAACAATTCAAATCTACAGGAATTAGATTTGTTGTTTGTAAGGTATTTAAGTTCTTTCCATCCTTCATCCATCTGCTGCTAAAATCCCAACCGCTTTCAGCACCCGAACGAAAGTTTTTATATAAAGCAGCTCTGTCTTTTTCAGCAACCGTTTTTGCTACCGTTACATCTTCTGCATAGGATTCTTGTCGTGGCTTTGATAATTGATCCCAATAACGATTCAACACACTACCATCCGGCATCTTAACTACATGTTGTGTAGGTGCTGTTTTATCCATCCAGTAAGCATACTCTTTTTCCAAAGCAGGTAAATAAGTGGCGTATACATTCTTGCCTTTAATACCTGCCAGCAGATCTACCATCAGGGAAAAGAAAGGCGGCTGCGATCGACTCAAATAATAAGTTCTATTGCCGTTAGGCATATGTCCATACGTGTTGATTAGATAAGCAAAGTTTTGGATCATGTGCTCGATCAAATCGTACTGCTTGCTTTCTCTCAATCCTAGCAAAGTGAAATAAGAATCCCAGTAATAAATCTCACGAAAGCGGCCACCGGGAATAATATATTCTTTGGGCAAAGGCAACAGGCTGCCACGATTTTTTAAGGTGTCGCTTCGTCTGCGCAGCGCTACCCAAAGATTATTAATATGTTGAACAATATCCTTGCCCTTGGTAACAAAATCAGTTTGCGGTACTTGCGGAACAATAAAATTCTCTTCTACAAAAAGCTTTAAACTAAACCGTATGGCGGGATTGTTTTTGATCTTTTTATAATCTGTAACAATGGCTTTTGGATCACGTTTCGGGATACAATCAACAAAGGTTTTACTGTCCGGAAAAATATGACTCATCTGTACATCTACAAACAAATCGCCGTATAACTCATCTGGTGTTTCTATTTTTTGCGCCATAGTAGGGGTAACAACCAAACACAGGAAAAGGATGAAAAGAGTTGAACGCATATAATTGGTTAAAGATTCAACTACCAACTAAAAATTATTTCACAGCAATCATGCTGATCTCTACATTCATAAACTTAGGCAAAGCTGACACCTGTACTGTTTCTCTTGCAGGAAATTCGCCGTTAAAATATTTGCCATAGATCTCGTTGATCTCGCTAAAGCGATTCATGTCTGTAATAAAGATCGTTGTTTTCACCACATTGTCAAAGCTCATTCCGGCTGCGCTTAAAATAGACTTTAGGTTTTGCATTACCTGGTGTGTTTCTTCCTGTATATCTCTGTTTTTTAAATTGCCTGTAGTGGGATCAATGCATATTTGCCCGGAAATGTATAGAGTATCGTTTACGAGTACTGCCTGGTTGTAAGGACCAATGGGTGCTGGAGCATTGGGTGTATTAATGATTTGTTTTTCCATCACACGAATTTACTACATGAATAATGCGAATGACACGAATTGAAGAATTATTTCAAATCACCCAAGACTATTATTTGCCTAATTGGCAATCATTCGTGTAATTCGTGTTTCAATTGTTGGAATATGCAATTAGTAATTATTGCTAATGATGAATTAAAAGAAGAGTTGTGTAGTATCGGTGCGCCACAAGATGCTGTTTGGATCAATGATCTAAGTGAATTATCAAGTGAAGCAGAAGTTATTGTTGATTTATTGTTTGAGAACAAAACCGAACGTATTCAAAAGTTACAGACCGCTACTTCATTAGTGATCGTTAATAGTGTTGAACATACACTGCCCGAAATCGATCCTTCCTTTATTCGTATCAACGGTTGGCCTACCTTATTAAAAGCAGCTGTCGTCGAAGCGGTTTGCATCGACGGAAGCAAAAAAGAATTAGCCGAAAGCATCTTCCAGCAATTCAATAAAACAATACGCTGGGTAACTGATGTAGTTGGCTTCATCACACCTCGTGTCATTAGCATGATCGTAAACGAAGCTTACTACGCATTAAAAGAAGGTGTAAGTACAAAAGAAGAAATAGATGTCGCTATGAAGCTCGGCACCAATTATCCATATGGTCCTTTTGAATGGAGCCAAAAAATTGGTGTAGAAAAAATAAAAGCCCTATTGCAAAAGCTAAGTACACAGCAGGCACGCTATAAACCTGTAGTAAAATAAAAGCCTGTGTAGATACACAGGCTTACCAAACTAATTGCTCAAGAGAAAACTGCTTTGAACAACAAAGCTACTCGGCAGCATCGGCTCATAAAAGAGCACTTCCACTTCATTACTAAGGTTGAAATACAAATGATTTTATCGTAAAACTGCGCAGGCTAAGTTTTTGGCATAGTATTTACTTTTAGCAGCGCAGCGACTGACAACTGATTCCTATGGAAACCTTTTAAGTCTACCCTCTGACAATGACGAACACCAACGTAAAAGCCTCTTACAAGAGGCTTTTATTGTATGATTTAGTTACCAATTTGTCTGCGTATTTTCTTTTTAATTTCGTCTGTGCAATGATCAATGAACTGTTCGGTAATCAGTTCCATTTGTTTTATATCAAGCGGCTTGGTAATAAAACCGGCATTGAACTGTCTGGCAAAATTCTTATCAATCGGCATAGAAGAAGTAGTGAACAAAACAACAGGCACATCGTCGAATGCATCCATTTCTCTGATCCTTACCAGTGCTTCCTTACCATCCATTACAGGCATGTTTACATCCAGGATGATCAGGCAAGGCTTAGGATCAAGTGGAGAAAGCTTTTGCAAAATGCGCAAAGCTTCCTTGCCGTCACGTGCAGTGATCACTTCTACATCTCTCGAATATTTGGCAAACGCATCTTGCACCAGTTCCAAATCATCTACATCATCATCTGCGTACAAAACAATGTTCTTCGGCGTTATCGATTTTGTCATGGCATTAATGGTGGCTTGTTTTTAGACTATGCCCAGTCTTCCACTTCTATTTGTTCTAAGTAAGGATCTAAAATACTGGTCGATGCAGAACATTTAATGCTTAACACACTTTGCCGGTACTTCTTGTAATACAACTCCACGTAAAAACTTTCTACCTGGTACAGTAGTACAAATTGTTCTAGCATTCTTCTTTTACCAATGTAAACACCTTCTCTATACACTTGCTCAATCTGGTCTTCCATACCGAGCAGTTTAAAATCAAACAGCGTCATATCTTCAGCCTCCTCGTTGAAAGAGCCACAAAACACGTGGTGCTTTTGATTGTTTCGGAAAGTTGGGTGATAAACATTACTAGTGCACAAAAGTAATTGTCTTTATCAGAAATCAAAATGCAAATTGCCAATAGGTAAATGAAGCCCAAAATTATTGATTCTTTATTTGATGCATTGGCCGAAGTCCTTTATTTTAGGCGCTTATAAGCCATTTCAAAAGATAAAAAGAAAAACCACCAAAATGAAAAAATTGCTGCTTGCTGCACTTGTGCTTGTTACGTATACCTCGTTTGCACAATCAACAGCTACCACGGTTTCGTACAACAAAGCTACCCGTCCTGCATTGATGTTATTGCTACCTTACGCACCCGAAATTGCAGAGGGAGCTATCCTGCAAAAAATGAAAGAGATGGGCTTCAATCCGGAATCTTCAAGCCCGTTGTTTGGCAAGAAAAACACCATTAATGGTTATTATGTTTTCAAAAACGTTTCGCTGAAAGAATTAAACGATAAGTTAGTTGATCTCTATATCAAAGTAGAACAAAAAGGAAAAAAAGAAACGCCGCAATCATTAGTATATATGATGATGGCAAGAGGAGAGGAATACTTATCCGCTGAAAGCGATGCTAAAACGTATACCGTAGCTCAAGGTTTTTTAAACAGCGTACTGGAGAAAAGCGCTGCTTATAAATTAGATGTTGATATCCAATCGCAGGACGAGACCGTAAAAACAGCTGAGAAAAAATACGGCAGGCTGCAAAACGATGGGGCTGAGCTCGCTAAAAAGATCAAAGACCTCGAGGAGCAATTGAAGAGCAACAAACAGCAGCAGGAAAACCAGTTAAAAGTGGTAAATGCTGAACGTGCTAGGCTTGAAGAATTGAAAAAAAAGAAAACTAAATAAAAGAACAAATGCTAATTCAAAACATCCACCTTGGCGTGGATGTTTTGAATTATAGCCCTTGGTTGCAAACAATAGCTCGGGGTTATAAGTTATTCATAAAAAATATAATGAGTGGTATAGAGATTGCTGCGTTATGTTAAGCGGAGCAGCTAATGGCAGACTTAGAATTAAAAGACCCTTTGGGCAATACTGTTTTATTACCCATCTCGTTTATTACCCATCTCGGTTTGTGCAGTAGAGCATCAAACAAAGGAAGAGGGTGTACGATGATACGGTAACGGTCATTGAACGGCCTGCATTGGTCTTTAGATTGGAAGACGGCTCTATACATCATTACTATTATCGTTCCATTGGTTGGAATAAGATTATGATGATTGTAGCTGAAAAAACTGATGCATACTTCACAGAATAACAATGCATTATCGATCCTTCTAAAGAATTAATGAGCGAAGTGTATGAAAAAGCTGAACAACTTCTCTACAAAATACTACTTAGTCCTGGTTATAAACTTTCTCCTAAAATCAAAACTTTCTGCTCATTAGCCAAACCAATCAATACGAGGTATACGTATTTACTTTTATGCCTCACATCTACGCTATTCAAACGTTCGAAGAAGAAATTATTACCTGCGAAAAATGTGCTTGGTCCTGCAAAGGGAAAAATGCCGAGCTGGAACCGCAACTGCTGACCGATGAAATCGAGATTTATTGCCCCGACTGCGGCAAATATTTAGGCATTGCCTCCAACCTGGATATAGATTCAAAGGGAAAGCAGGACTAGTATTCTTCATGGAAAGATGGTAACGCACATCTATCTTGCTCTCTTCGAACACGCTAAATAATAACCCCTGGTTAGCCTCAAGGCGCAATAAAATCCTCTGCTCTCCTGGGTTTTTCCAAAAAGAGATAAGTATATTTGTTTCTTCCACACACGCACACACTAAATCAACAATACGAATAGACTTCTATTCGTCACTGCGTTATTGGTAACATGCACTCTTTACGCTTTTTCACAATCAGATCGTTTCTGGTCTGTTAACAATGCAGCACGCAGCAGTATTGTGGCCGATAGGGCAACAACACGGCTGACCTTTCCTACAGATCTAAGGGTATTCAATCTAAACTTTGCTTCTTTTCAAAGAGAAGTATTCAGGATTGTTTGCCAACGACCGGCACAAACGTCTACTGTTATCTCATTACCAAATGCGGATGGCGTTTTGGAAAAATTTGAAGTGTACGAAGCTTCCAACTTCAAGCCTGCCTTGCAGGAACGTTTCCCAGAGATAAGAGCTTACTCCGGCAAGGGAATTACCGATAGATCGGCAACGGTAAAATTGAGTATATCACCTCGTGGTATTCAAACCATAGTCTTTCGTACGGAAAAGGACAACGAATTTATCGAGCCTTATTCAGCCGAACATACTGTATATGCTGTTTATCGTTCGCAACGTAATTGTGGTGCTATTCCCTGGACATGCAGTACTCCCGAAGCGGGAGCTATTTCTGGTTTGAATAATGCTGTAGGTAATATGGCTGCACGTTCAACAGGTGATTTAAAAACACTTCGTCTAGCCCAATCCGTTACTGCAGAATATTCCAATTACTTTGGAGCTACCAGTTCGTCGCAGGTAAACTTTGTACTGGCAGCAGTAAATAACACGCTTACCCGTTGTAACGGTGTGTATGAAAAGGACGTGGCCTTGCATTTAAACCTTATTGCAAACACAACATCTGTTTTTTATTATAATCCTTCTACTGATCCGTATGATCCCGCCTCTACCGGCGCAGGCGGTACCTGGAACAACCAGTTGCAAACTACCTTGACCAATGTAATTGGTGAGGCCAATTACGACATCGGTCACCTGTTTGGTGCATCTGGTGGTGGTGGTGGTAATGCTGGCTGTATCGGTTGTATTTGTACCAATGGCTCAAAAGGTAGTGGCTTCACTTCTCCTGCCGATGGTATTCCACAAGACGACAATTTTGATATTGATTATGTGGTACACGAAGTAGGCCATCAGTTAGGCGCTAACCACACCTTCTCCATGAATAATGAAGGTACAGGTGTCAATGTGGAACCCGTTTCTGGTATTACCATCATGGGTTATGCAGGTATCACTAGTCAGGATTTATCCAATCACTCATTTGACTTTTATCACGCTGCATCCATTGCACAGATACAGTCTAATTTGGCTACTAAAACGTGCGCCGTTACAACAGGCATTTCATCAACCAATGCCACACCGGTTGTAGCATCTGTTAGCAATTATACTATTCCAAAGAGCACACCTTTTGCACTAACTGGTTCTGCTACCGACGCTAACGCAGGTGATGTACTAACTTATTGCTGGGAGCAAAACAACAGCGCTTCCTCTTCTCAAACAGGGGCTAGTAGCGTAGCAAGCCCTACTAAAGCATCTGGTCCTAACTGGATTTCATTCAGACCTACTACATCGCCTACAAGGTATTTTCCGCAATTGTCAACCATTCTGGCCGGGGTACGGTTACCGGTCCGCTAACAGGTGGCGATGCGGGTGCCAACATTGAAGCATTAAGTTCTGTAGCCCGTACGTTAAACTTTAGATTAACTGTTCGGGACAATGCAGTTTATCGTTCAACCGCTCCTGTTAGTGTAGGTCAAACACAATATACCGACATGGTAGTAACGGTGAATGATACAGCTGATCCTTTCGCAGTCACAGCGCCTAATACAGCTGTTACCTGGGCTGGCGGTTCTGCGCAAACCATTACCTGGAGTGTGAACGGTACTACAGCAGCACCCATCAGTTGTGCCAATGTAAAGATCTCTTTATCTACCGATGGTGGACAAACCTTCCCAACGGTATTGGCTGCCAGTACACCAAACGATGGTACTGAGGTAGTAACCATTCCAAATACAGCTACTACCACGGCACGCATTAAAGTGGAAGCAGTTGGTAATATCTTCTTTGATATTTCTAATGCCAATTTTACCATTACCGCAAGCGTCTAGCCCTGAAATAGCATTGCCACCAACGGAACAGGACTTGGCGTTGTTGGGGATTTGAAAAACATCAGCCCACAACTGAAGCCGAAAAATGATTTAAAAGTTGAAGGTGAGAACTAAAGCTAAATTAATAACGTCAAGCCGTAACCGAAGCTGATAGCGAGTTACAGCCGAAACTGCCAACGTGCTGCCCCAATAACGCTAAAGCCCTTGTTGGTGGCATGTGCATCACTTCTGTCTCTATCTTTT
The DNA here is from genome assembly GCA_040290035.1 of Chitinophagaceae bacterium. GTDB lineage: Bacteria > Bacteroidota > Bacteroidia > Chitinophagales > Chitinophagaceae > Flavisolibacter. The sequence continues at coordinate 64,702 of PSMG01000005.1, read as the reverse complement.
TGCTGGTACGTTTGCCCAGTTTTCACCACGTTTTATTCTAAGTATTTGCGTATCTGTCACTTTGAACACCTTTACGAGTTGTTTCATTGGTTTGCCTTCATTAAGTAATTTTTTTAATAGCATTACTCTCGTCACGGTCAGCTTTGCTCTGTTAGGATTGGACTGTTGTCTTAATTGTCGTTGTTGCTTGTCCTTAATTACATATGGACTTCTTTTTTGATGCTCATAATTCTCTTCAGGTGTCATCCACTTTAGGTTAGCAGCTCTGTTATTTAGTTTGTCATAATCAAGATGCGCAACAATGGTTTGGTTAGGTTTTGGTTTTGGAAGAAAATAGTCAGCCACGAGGCGGTGAATTAGCGAATGATAATTTATTGTCCGTTCTTTGAGGTCTTGCTGAAACTTTTTACTCACCTTCTTTTTAAATATGTGCAGCAATGCAGTTGTTTCGTGAATGATTTCCTTGTTTTCACCATTAATTTGTTGCGACTTCAGTTTCCTTGCCAATTTAAAAACTTGTTGCTTTAGGTTGTCAAGTTTTGCTTGCACTTTTTCATCTCTCGGCTTATACAACTTCAGTCGAACAATACGGTATCCGTTAATCATCGAGCCTTTAATAAGGTTGCCATTGGAAACTTTATTAAAAGTCCGAAGTCGTCCAAAATTGGAAACTTCAAGACGAAAGTCATTAGTAAATTCAAAATCGAACCGAACTGTCTTCCATTGTTCGCCTGGAAAATCTTTTATCATTTGTCAAAAATAGCTCTTTGAATTATTCGGGTGTGTCCAAAATAGCATTGCCACCAACACATAAATATATGAACAAATCGTTACATCTAAAGTACGGTATCTATTGAAAATCAAAGCTAACTTGTTCACTTTTTTGTTGCACTTGGATGGCTTTATGAACAAAGCTAAATATCCAAATCATCTAAGGGACTAACCAACCCCTTATACTATACTTATACTTAAGTTCACCCCACTATGCCAGCAGTTTCACAAAAGGATGACAGCAGGTTGGCACTAGGGAGACACCAGTCAGTCATCTACCAACTATCATCTGCCAACTACCACTCTCCGCAAACTACCGCATCAAAAAAGTTTAAATATCCTGTAACATAAGCGATATTATTTTCGTCAAACCATTCAAACCAACAGCCATGAGCAAGTTCTCAACCAACAAAATACTCTTTATTTGCAGTATTTTAGCCGTGGCCGTACTCTCCTGTGTGTTTGTTTCTTATACCAAAGCAGCCGCAACCTACCAGCATCTCAACAAAACCTGTTGCCGCAAAATGGAGCAAAAAGCAGCAGATATGCCTTGGGAGGCTATCTCCAAGCATTTTGTATCAGCGGTACTGTTTCGCTAGAAAAAAGTTTTCCTTTGCTGTAACATTAGTTCGGGTGCATCGTATTATAGGTGTTCAAACGACTTTTTTCACCACTGTTTATGACCGAAAAAGAATATAATCACTGTGTTTCTGAGCATGCCGACGGTGTGTTCCGCTTCATTGTCAAAAACCTCCGGCACGAAGAGGATGCACGTGATGTGGTGCAAAGCGCCTTCGAAAACCTGTGGCGGGCCAGGGAAGAAGTGGATTATGCCAAAAGCAAGTCTTATCTCTTCACAGTGGCTTATCACCAAATGATCGATCACCTGCGCAAGGTAAAGCGGGTGTATTTAAAGGAGGAGTTCAACGAAGAGACAAGAATTCAGCATAAACCAATCAACAATACCAAAGAGGTCTTACAACAGGCATTGGCCCGGCTAAGCGAAACGCAGCGTTCCCTGGTGATGTTGAAAGACTACGAGGGCTATAGCTACGAAGAAATAGGAAAGATCACGAACCTGAGCGAAAGCCAGGTGAAAGTGTACCTGCATCGTGCCCGGTTACAATTAAAAGATTACCTAGTAACAATTGAAAATGTCATCTAATTCAAACCATATCAATATTACCCACAGCAACTATGAAGAGTATTTGTTATTGTATGTGGACAACGAATTAAGCCCAGAACAAAAAGCTGCAGTAGATGCCTTCCTTGCGTTACACCCCGATTTGCAGGCAGAGTTGGAATTGTTGCAAAGTGTGGTATTGCCAACAGAGGAGATCACTATTAATAAAGAAGATCTTTTTGCAGAGCGCATGAGCCTGAACAGCATCGACGAATCCTTATTGCTATATATTGATGATGAATTAAGCTTTGATGAAAAAAGCAAACTGGCTGCACAGATCGAAGAGAATAAGATCACGCAGGCACAATACCAGCTATTACTAAAAACCAAATTAGACAAGAACGAGGTCATCGCTTACCCCAATAAAGAAGAACTATACCATCACATAAAGAAGAGATACGAATGGTTGCAAATAGCAGCTGCCATACTCATTCTGCTGGCTGGTGCCTGGTTCTGGACGCATTCTGCACAAAACGGTGATAGGCCTGTTATCAATGTAGCGAATGCTAATCCTATCGAACCTGCAAAAGTTGTTGAAGAGAATACAACAAGTATTACCAGCACCACTAATACTACTAATACTACAAGTACAACACCAGTAGAACAAACACTAGTTGCTGTAAAAGACACTGGCCCTGCTACTCACCATATAGTTATTGCTTCTGATAATAGTGCAAAGAATAATGTAACTAATAAGATAGGTGAGCACACAACTACTAATAATGCAATTGCAGCAGTTACTCCTGCTGAAATAGCCAACAATATACCTGTGCAAAGAACAACAACGGTTGATGCCGTAACTGTCAACAATACTATTCCTAAAACATCTGAACATATCCTTAACACTTCGCTTGTAACATCTCCATCTGTAGTGCGTACTACATACAAAGAACCTGTTACGGAAGAAAGCAACAACAGTAGCGGATCACCATTCAAAGGTTTGTTACGAAAAGCCACCCGCTTTATAGAACGTACAACGGGTATTCCTACCACCAATGAGAACAATGAAGTGCTGATAGCTTCTGTTGCTGTTAAACTGGATTAATTACATTTAAAAACCGAATTATGAAAAGAATTGTACTTGCAGCGATTGCATTAAGTCTTGGTTTTGCTTCCACCGCACAAGATTCAACAGCTACTGAAAAAGTAGACACTATTAAAGTAGGCGGCATTACCATCATGCGCAGTAGAGATGCTAATAAGAAAACAATTATCTCTAACGAAAGCAAACGGCCTAAATCAAACATAAGTACCAACTGGGGTATTATTGATATTGGCTTCACCAACTATAATGATAATACTAATTATGCAAGCGCTGGTGCACAGGCTTTTGCTCCTGGTATCAATAATAGCGATGCATTAAAACTACGTGCCGGTAAATCAGTGAACGTAAACCTTTGGTTCTTCATGCAGAAGCTAAACGTGGCAAAGCATGTAGTGAACTTAAAATATGGTTTGGGTTTAGAACTGAATAATTACCATTTCTCCAATACACAGGTAGATTTCAGCAAGAACCCTACAATGGTAACCATTAATCCTTTTCTTACTGATAAGCTAAAGAAAAACAAACTGGCAGCCGACTACCTCACCGTTCCTGCTATGCTTAACTTCAACTTCACTCCAAATCGTAAAAGAGGCTTTGGGTTCAGCGCAGGTGCAAGCGTTGGCTATCTATATTCTGCTCGTCAGAAATTTAAATACAACGATGGTAAGAAAGAAAAAGAACATGATGACTTTGATCTCAACCGTTGGAAAGTTTCATACATTGGTGAACTAAGTTTGGGAGTTATACGCTTCTATGGTTCATATGCTACCAAAAGCATGTGGGAAAAAGGATTAGATCAAACTCCATATACATTTGGTATTCGCTTAAGCAGTTGGTAATAATTTTTTGAATAGTCATACACAGATCATCCTGCCGGTTTCGGCAGGATTTTTTCTTGTTGTAAAAAAATTCCGTTAAATATTTCCTCAACAAAAATATTTTTGGGAAAAGAATGGTTTTAAAACTCTATCCATATTATGAAATGAACTTTAAAAATGATCGGGCAATTTTACCACTTAGCAACGATTTTTTTAAAGTAAATTTTATATGGTAATTGAAAAACACAAATTGATGTGCACATGAAAACAACAATCATACTTTCTTGTATGCTGGTAGGAGGCAGTCTTGTTGCTAAATTTCATAATAGCACTACCACAAAAACTACTGCATTGCCTGCCTATACTGCAAATACGGCGCACAAACTTTTATCGATGCCCATCCCTCCGTTGCGTATTGTTATTGAAAAGCAGAAATATGAGCTAAGTGTTTATGATACTAAAGGTTGGTATGCTACTTATCCTGTTGTTTTTGGTAACAGCTCCCTGGCCGATAAAAGAATGGAGGGTGATAAAAACACACCTGAAGGAACCTTTCGAATTGTCAACAAACGGGTACACGATAAGTGGGATCGTTATATGGGTTTAGATTATCCAACCCCGGAAAGTATAGCCAGGTTTCAGGAACGCAAGCGCAGAGGAGAAATTCCTGCATGGGCAACGCCTGGCGCCGGCGTAGGTATTCATGGTACCTGGCCACATGAAGACTTTGTTATTGATCGTTATAAAAACTGGACGGATGGTTGTATTTCGCTAAAGCGGGCAGATGTTGAAGACCTGTACAGTTATATTCCAATTGGCACCCCGGTAATCATCAAAAAATAAAGGCACCAGATAATTGCCGGTGCCTTATAATTAATAAGAAGCTAAAGGCGCTTGCCATCCATCTCCATCCAAAATATTACCCAATCCGCCTAACACACTTCCTTCCTCTTTGCGTGTGCCCGAAGCATATTGTAAAACCCTGCTTGCTAGGCGGCTAATCGGCAATGATTGTATCCATACTTTTCCGGGCCCTCTTAGTGTAGCAAAGAATAATCCTTCGCCGCCAAAAATGGCGTTCTTGATGCCTCTTACAAACTGGATATCGTAATCACAGGAAGGCGTAAAAGCAACAATACAACCTGTATCAATTTTCAATAATTCGCCGTGTAGCAATTCTCTTTCTACCACATAACCGCCACTATGCACAAAGGCCAATCCATCACCTTCGAGCTTTTGCATAATAAAGCCCTCGCCTCCAAACAAACCCGTTCCTAACTTGCGTTGAAATTCAATTCCTACTAATACTCCTTTTGCTGCGCAGAGAAAAGCATCTTTCTGGCAAATCATTTTACCGCCCAATTTGGCTAAATCCAAAGCAATGATCTTTCCGGAATAAGGTGCGGCAAAAGAAATGCGCTTCTTGCCAGAGCCTGCATTGGTAAAAGCTGTCATAAACAGGCTTTCGCCAGTGAGCACTCGTTTACCGGCACTAAACAATTTACCCAGCAATCCTTTATCTTGCCCCGAACCATCGCCAAAAATGGTTTGCATTTCAATGCCGTCGTCCATCATCATAAAAGCACCGCTTTCTGCAATGGCGGTTTCTGTTGGATCTAATTCTATCTCTACGCATTGCATTTCTTCTCCTAAAATTTTATAGTCTATTTCGTGGCTAAAACTGGCTCATACAAAAAATTTTTTCTAAGGTAAGACATCGGCGGGGCTTAGGTTTTCATCTTTAAAAGAAAATGATGAGCGGTGGTTGAAAACAGAAAGTTTTGCCTTATTTTGTCACCTCTCTAAAATTAACTTCAAGAAATTATCTATGAAACAAAAAATGCTGGTGCTGGCTTCGTCTCTGTTCCTTGCCTTGTGTTCTTTTGGGCAAGCCAAGCTGGTTGAAAAGGTTACCAAAACTGGTAACGAAATCGTTATTCCTTATGAGAAATATGTTTTGCCAAACGGCTTAACGGTGATCGTGTCAGAAGACCACAGCGATCCGATTGTATATGTGGATGTGACTTACCACGTAGGTTCCTCCCGTGAGCAGATTGGAAAGTCTGGCTTTGCACACTTTTTTGAGCACATGATGTTCCAGGGCAGTGACCACATTGCAGATGGTCAGCACATCAAGATGGTAACTGAGGCCGGTGGTACGATGAATGGTAGCACAACTGAAGATCGTACGAATTATTTTGAAACAGTTCCAAGCAATCAATTAGAAAAATTCTTGTGGGCAGAAAGTGACCGTATGGGCTTTTTGTTAGACGCTGTTTCTCAAAAGAAATTTGAGATCCAACGCTCTACTGTAAAGAACGAAAGAGGACAGCGCATTGACAATGTTCCCTATGGTTTATTAGGACAATTGAATGGGCAGGTATTGTATCCTTATGGACATCCTTATTCATGGCCTGTAATTGGATACCTGGAAGATTTGAATCGTAGTGATGTAAACGACTTGAAAAACTTCTTCTTACGTTGGTACGGACCAAACAATGCTACGCTAACTATTGTAGGTGATGTAACACCTGCGAACGCGGTAAAGCTGGCAGAAAAATATTTCGGCTCTATAGCTCGTGGTCCAGAAGTGGCTCCGGTTTCTTATCCACCTGTAGTGTTGGATAAAACCCGTTATGCTTCTTATACTGATAACTATGCACGTCTTCCTTTGTTACGTATTACTTATCCTACTGTTCCCAATTATCATAAGGATATGGCTGCTTTAGAAGCATTGGCTCAATTTATCGGCCAAGGAAAGAATTCCGCATTGTATCAGAATATAGTAAAAAAGCAATTGGCTATACAAGCTTCTTCATTCAGCCGGTTAAATGAATTGGCAGGTGAGTTTAGTATCATTGTAGTGCCAACTCCTGGCAAGACATTGAGTGATATGGAAAAGTTAGTCCGTGCTTCTTTAGATTCATTCGAAGCTAAAGGTATAAGCGATGACGACATTGCTAAATTCAAAGGCAGTAAAGAATCACAATTGATCAATGGCTTACAGAGTGTTCAAGGTAAAGGTGTGCAATTAGCTGCCTTCCAAACATTCACTGGTAATCCAAACAAAATTGCTGATTTGTTGAAGAGCTATTCTTCTTTAACTAAAGAAGATGTGATAGCAGCTTACAATAAATACATCAGAGGAAAATATTCAGTGGTGTTAAGCGTATTGCCTAAAGGCCAGGAAAACTTAGTAGCTGCTGCCGACAATTATACTATTGACTCTACACATTACACTGCGCCTAATTATGGTTATGCAGGTTTAAAATATGTAAAGGCAAAAGATAATTTCGACCGTACCAAAATACCTGTGTTAGGTCCTAACCCAATTGTGAAGGTTCCTAAATTCTGGAGAAAAGATTTACCGAACGGTGCAAAGGTGATTGGTTCTGAAACCAACGAAGTGCCTACGGTTACTATGTCCATAACTATTCCTGGTGGTCATTTGGCACAAGCCAACAATTTGTCTAAAGCAGGCTTGGCTGGTTTCTTCGCTGATATGATGACTGAAGACACCAAGAGCTATACTGCAGAAAAAATGACACAAGAGCTGCAGAAGTTAGGTGCTTCTATCAATGTATCCAGCGGCATTGACGGTGTAACATTTACATTGAATACATTGAAGAAGAACTTAGATAAAGCCATCATATTGTTGCAAGAGCGTATGCTGAATCCTAAGTTCACACAAGATGCATTTGACCGTCAAAAAAAGCAAGCCTTAGAAAGCTTCAAATTAGCTAAATCACAGCCTGCAACTATTGCCAGTAATGTTTTTGCTAAAGTAAATTATGGTCCAAATAACATCTTGGGCATTGATGAAAATGGTACTGAAGAAACTGTAAAGAATATTACATTGGATGATATCCAAGGTTATTACAATAACTACATGACATCACAGGATGCAAAAGTGGTAATAGTAGGTGATATCAAACAAGAAGATGCGTTGGCTATATTGGGCTTTATTTCTAAATTACCTAAGAAAAAGATTACATTGCCTTCTGTAAATCCAGCACCAGTTGTTGCAAAAACACAAGTGTATTTGGTAGATGTACCTAAAAGTGCGCAAACGGAATTCCGTATTGGTTACGCTACAGGTTTGAAATGGGATGCAACTGGCGATTACTTTAAAGCAAATCTTGCCAACTTTATTTTAGGAGGAGACTTTAGTAGCCGTTTGAACCTGAGCTTGCGTGAAGGTCATGGTTGGACGTATGATGCCCGCAGTTCTTTCTCCGGCGACCAATACAGTGGGGATTTCCAATTCTCTTCTGGTATCAAAGTAAATGCTACTGATAGTGCATTGGCAGAAACGATGAAGATCATCAACGAGATTGTTAAAGAAGGTGTGAAAGATGATGAGTTAAGCTTCATTAAAAAAGCTGTTGGTCAAAGAGATGCATTGCGCTATGAAACCAATATGCAGAAAGCAGCTTTCATCCGCAGAATTTTAGATTATAACTTGCCTGCAAATTATGTAGAAGCACAAGCTAAAATTTTGCAGAGCATGACTAAAGAACAATTGACACAGGTTGTTCAAAAATATGTTCGTCCTGACAAAATGAATATCTTGTTAGTAGGTGATAAAGCTAAGATCATCGAAGGCGTAAAAAAGTTAGGTTATCCTGTTGTTGAACTGGATGCCGACGGTAAGCCGATTGATAAAAAAGCATTCTAAAATTTTGTTTTCTAATAATTGTTAAGCGCCTTAGCAATGAGGCGCTTTTTTATTGACCTCCGATTAGTAGGATCATTAAAAAAAGAAATGGCATTAGGTGAAGACTTAATTAAAAAAATAAGTAAAAGATTTGAGCCCGATACCATGATTACCATGCATTATTGCAATTACGACCTTGCTTTTAAAACAGATGCAGCAGGCAATGCCATTCAATTATTTATGGGTAAAGCAAATGAGCAAGGCATTATCAAAGGTGATCGTGAGGGTAAACTCATCAAAGACCATTGGGAACGTAAGAGCAAAGCCCCTTAGTTTAATTGCATATTAATAAAATATTTTTTACATTAATTAAACCGAGCCTTCCTTTCAAAACTGCTTCCGTACTGCATTACACACAAACTAAAACCAATAGTTATGTCTTCTGCAGCCTTTGCACCTGTTAAAGAAAAAAATCGCATTCAAATTATTGACACCATTCGAGGGGTTGCACTTTTAGGGATCCTAATGATGAACATTCTCTATTTCTCCAATCCCGACCAAGCCGACAACTTAAATGTTTTTAATGAATGGCACGGCGCTAATTTTTATACCCGGTTTTTTGTATCTGGATTTTTCAATGGCTCTATGCGTGCTTTGTTCTCTATGTTGTTTGGTGCTGGAGCTGTGTTGTTATTGGGACACTTAGAAAAGTGAGGCATAGCATTCTTTACTCCAGCCGATGTGTACTACCGCCGCATGATCATTCTTTTTTTATTTGGTTTGATCAACGCATTTGTGTTCTTATGGCCGGGTGATATTTTATATGCCTATGCCATCTGCGGATTGTTTTTATATTCCATGCGTAATTTAAAATCACGCACATTATTAATCATTGCAATAGTTTTTAATCTATTACTCGCTGCAAAAGTGTTCTATCAAAACTATGATGCCGGTCAAACGAGGATAAATGGCGAACAAGCATTGGCCTAAACATCTTTCAAATCGTCGTTAAAGCACTTCTAAACGGAAGTACTTTCTTTTTCTATGAGATTATTTTTCCAGTGCTAATTGTATAAAATATTGGTTATGATTATTTCATTTGTGGCGCTTATTGCAGTGATTGTTATTGTGGTTATGTTTTTATGATTAGCCCGAAAGAAAAAAGAAAAAGGTGATGATTTAGGTGATACAGTGAGAATGAGAAATCAATAGGTGAATAGCTAGTAGTCAGCTGAAAGTTTTCTTTTTTAAAATAAAAAAGCGGCCCGAAGAAATCGAGCCGCTACCTGTCTGGTGTTATCTACCTGTCTATAACCAACTACCAATAAAAGCGTCATTCACTTTATCGTTATTTGCTAATCTTTTTCTTCTGCGCATTACTTCTTTTCGATGCAGTACCATTGTTACCAACATCAGTGGAATAAAGAAAATGGTTAATGGCGGAATGCCCAGCATCGAAATCCATTTACCGCCATACATTCTTCTCATTGGACGTTTCAAGCGTTCTGCAATCAAATACATACTTGGCACAATCAACAAAGTCATGAAGAAAGCAAATGCTAAACCGAAGATGATGGTCCATGAAAGCGGTTTCCAGAACACTACGTTATCGCCACCGAAAAAGATGTGTGGATTCAAATCAGAGAATAATGTAACGAAATTGATATTGAAACCAAAAGCGATTGGGATGAATCCCAAAATAGCTGCCAGTGCAGTAAGCAACACTGGAATGATACGTGTTTTACCAGCCTGTATTACTGCTTCCCTTGTTTTCATCCCTCTTGCTCTCAATTCATCCGTAAACTCAATCACCAGGATACCATTCTTAACCACAATGCCTGCCAAACCAACAATACCAATACCGGTCATTACTACTGAAATCGTCATACCAGTTAATGCAAAGCCAAGGAGTACACCGATAACACTAAATAGAATCTCCGTTAGAATGATCACTGGTTTACTGATAGAGTTGAATTGCAACACCAGAATAAACAAGATCAACATCAATGCAATGATCAATGCTTTTCCTAAGAAGGCGACAGTCTCTGCTTGTTGTGCACTTTCACCTGTCTGACTAATCGTTACATCTTCCGGCTTCTTTTTAAAATCACTAATATATCCTTTGATCACTCCGTTTACTTCTGTTGGTGTATGTCCTTGTGTTACGTTTGAAGTAAGCGAAATAGTACGCTTTTGGTTTTTGCGTTTTACACTACCTAATGTGCTGGTATAATCAACATTTACCACTGATGAAATAGGAATGCTTTTAAACGAACCCGTTGCCATATCACGGAAAGCAATCTTCATATTCAACAAATCGGTCAAACTCTTGCGCTGCACTTCATTATTACGCAATTGAATTTTATATTCATTTTCACCTTCTTTGATCTTCGAAACTTCTCTACCAAACAATGCAGTTCTAATAGCCATACCAATCTGTGCAGAAGATAAACCTTGAATCAGGGCCCGTTCACGATCTACCGTGAAAGTGATCTCTGGATTGGTTAAATCAACATCCATCTTTAATTCTTCAACACCGGGAACTTTGATTGAATCCAAATAGTTCTTTAAGGCCACTGATGTTTTAATCAGGTGATCAAAATCATCGCTGGCTACTTCAATATTAACAGGAGGATCTGTTGGCGGGCCACCCTTCTGTTGGTCAACAGAAATTTCTGCACCCGGAATGCCACCAACTGCTTTCCTGATTTCGCCTAAATAAGGAGCGGTTGATTTGCCATCTCGTTTTTCAAATTCAACAAAAGAAACCTGTATCCTGCCTCGTTCCGAACGAGTACTCCTATCACCACTCATTGGGTCAGATGCACCAACGGCAATATTAGTGATTACACTTTCTACCATCGGATTTTTCTTTCCGTTCTCCATGCCCAACACTTTGTATACCTTGTCTTCCAACAAACGAGTAACGGAATCCGTATAATCTACATCCGTTCCCGTTGGTAGCTTGAGGTAAACATAAATTTGGTTAGGATCACCGCTTGGGAAAAATACCACAGGCACTTTGCGAACAGCAATCGCAATGATAGATAAAATCAGTAAGCCGAATGTTACAAGTAACAAATACACTGGGCGCCATCCTTTTAAGGCCCATCGTAATGATCGTTCGTAGCGTTCCATAATGCGAGGTAATACTCTGTTTTGGAACGAATGAATCATGTCATCAATAAAATACCTGTTCAGTATTGCCAGTATTACAAAGAAGATAATAAGATTGCCTAAGAAAGTCGCTCCTAACAAGTCTAAGAAGATGCCGCCGCCCAAAGCAATCCATAAGGCTGGCTTGCGGAAGAGGGCTGACTTTGGTTGTTTTTCACCTTCGGGATGGTTCATGAAGTCCACTGCAAATACAGGGTTCATAATAAAGGCAACGATCAATGAGGCCGATAAAGTAAAGATCAGCATCGTAGGCAGGTACACCATAAACTTACCAATGATGCCCGGCCAGAAAATTAAGGGGAAAAATGGAGCAAGTGTGGTTAATGTACCAGCCAATACCGGAATGAACACTTCACCCGCAGCCATCATTGCTGACTTAGGTGCACTTAACCTTCCCTTGCCTTCCACAAAGATCCGGTGGGTATTTTCAATTACAACAATCGCATCATCCACAATAATTCCTAATCCAAACAATAAGGCAAAGAGTACAATGAAGTTGAGCGTTACATGCGAGCCAACAATCAAATCTGCCGCAGGCAAAAACACAAAGGCTACGAACATACTAAGCGGCACTGATAATGCCACAAAGAAGGCATTGGTTACACCCATGAAAAACATAAGGATGATTAATACTAACACGAAACCAATGACAATGGAGTTCACCAGGTCATTGAACGACGTACGTGTCGCTTTGCTTTGATCACCTGTTATTACCACGTTTACATCTTTAGGGTAGTACGTCTTCTTCATGTCCTCAACCACCTTCTTCACCGCATCTGATGTTTCAATCAGGTTTTCGCCTGCACGTTTGATGATGTTGAGTGTAATCACTTTTTTCCCATCCAATCGTGAATAGCTCTCAGTTTCTTTTACTGTGTCACGTATATCAGCAATATTTTTTAAATAGATTGGAGCGCCATGTGAATTTCTTACCACTACATTTTGAATGTCATAGGCTGTTTTGAATTGCCCCTTCAATTGCAAGGTGCGACGCATATTGCCTACTTCCAACTGACCACCTGAAATGTCCATATTCTCACGAGATACTGCGTTGGCAATATCGTCGAAGCTTACATCAGCAGCTTGCATGCGGTAGTTGTCCACATTGATCTGAAACTCACGTGTTGGTGCACCTACGAGGTCAACACGATTGATTTGGGCTAAGCCTTCGAGGCGATCTTTTGTTTCATCAGCCATTAATTTCAATCGTTGCAAATCATAATCACCACTAATGTTTACGTACATAATGGGCTGATCGGAAAAACTTACTTCCAAAACAGTAGGCTGTTGAGTAAGGTCGGTTGGTAGATCTTGCTTCGCTTTATCTACAGCATCCTTTACTTTTTGTAATGCCACATCTGTTTTTACATCGGTGCTAAACTCTACTATAATGGCACTATAGTCCTGCACAGAAGTGCTGGTTGTTTTATTGATCTTAGCGCCGGTAATACCCTTAATTTGTTTTTCAATAGGCTGGGTTACTAAATTCTCGATGTCTTTTGGTGAGTTACCTACATAAACAGTTTGTACATAAATAGTGGGAATAACAATATCCGGAAACTGCTCTTTTGGTAAGGTAACAAATTGGTATACTCCAGCCAGTGTGATGAAGATCATCATCAGGTAGATGGAGGTCTTATTTTTAATACTCCAGGTAGTAGGCTTGAATTGCTTGAACTTACCTGTGAAATTTTCTAATGCGCTCATACAATCTTTTTAGTAGTGACTTGTCCTGTCTAATTATTTTATCGCAGTAGTAATAGCTTGCCCATCATACAATCCCTGAAAACCTTCCGTGATTAATTGATCACCATTTTGCAAACCACTTTTCACTTCCAATTGATCATTATTTAATTCACCTACAGTGACTGTACGCTTACGGGCAATCAATTTTCCGTTTTCCGTAGCAGCCACCATTACGTATTTACCTTTCTCATCGTTTTGCAAGGTGTTTACAGGAATGGTTAATGCATTGCTATTGCCATAATCTTTGATACGTACTTTGGCAACCTGGTTTGGTTTTAAATTCGAACTGGCTGGAACTTTTGCTTCTATATAAAATGTTCTTGTATTCGGATCGATTGTCTTTCCAATTACATTCACTTTGGCATTAATAATTTGATTGTTTTGATCAGGTAAAATAATTTCCACAGGGCTGCCCACACTGATCTTTTCTAAATAGTTTTCAGGAACCTGAGTGGTGATTTTTAAATCAGAGGTATTAACAATCCTAATCTGCGGACCAGCAGCAGAAGTGCCTACAAACATTTCGCCCACACGCACATTCACCTGATCAGCCACGCCGGAAGAAGGCGCTGTAACATTTGTTAATGCAACTTGTTTTTGAATGATACCAATCTGACGTTGCAAGGTTTCAACCTGTGTTTTTGCATTTAACACATTTTGATACGTACCAATACCCTGGTCGTATAAATTTTTTGTACGACGATAAGTGTCTTCTGCAGCTACTAACTGTGCACGTATTGGCTCTATTTGCTGACGAATTAATTGATCATCCAACTTCGCTAACAGTTGTCCTTTGTTTACGTACTGTCCTTGTGTTACATACAAAGCCTTTACAATACCGCCTTGTCCGTTTGGAGGCGCTACGTAAGAAATGTTCTGCGCTGTAACTGTTCCCTGTAATTCAATAAAATGCGAGAATGCTCCAGGTTGTATAGCAGTGATAGCAACCAGTTTTGCATTGTCTGCTTTTGCAGATGTATCTATCTTATCAATTTCTGTTTGCAAAGCAGCAATTTGGTCATTCAGTTTTTTCTGTTCGCCTTTTAATTTTTCCAGCTTTGCTTTTTTGTCGTTCAAATCACCGACAGCATCTTTTTTACTGTTGCCGCAAGCGCTGGCCATTATCCCGATCAATAGTATCCAAAAAATATTCTTTTGCATGTGCTATAATTTTATTGTTGGTGGTTGTTGGTTATGGTAATTTTCCTGTTGCTTTTAAGAAATCAATTTTTGCATTGATGGCATCATACAGTGCCAGTATGTAATTGTTTTGTGCTACTTGTAAATCTGATTGTGCAGATGTGATTTCAGTTGAAGAGCCAATGCCATTTTGTTGCTTTAACAGCGTTTGATTATACACTGTTTCTGCCAACTCCATATTTCTTTTCTGCGCATCTAGCGTGGCTAATGCATTGTTGTAATTGTTCAATGCTTGTTGCACATCCCGGTCAATGGAGATCTTCAATGTTTCAATGTTGTTCAGGTTTTTTTGTTGCTGTAGTCGAGCACTTTCAATGCGGGCATCAGCAGCAAAGCCTCTGAAAATGGGCACACTAATGTTTAAGCCGATTAATGAACTCTTGAACCAATTACCACCAAAACCAAACGTGTTTGCTTGGCGGTTAATGTTATAATTAGAATTTAAAGAAACTGTAGGAAGTTTAGCTAACTGGTACCTTCTGATGTTGAACTCACCCAATTTAGCACCCAATTGCGCCTGCTGGTATTCTTTTCGATCCGTGTATTGATATTGTGTTGCTTCCAATACGCCGTTACGAATATCATTATAGGTTACGCTGTCTGTTAACACCAACGTGTCTTGTATCGGCATGCCCATCAAAAGTTTCAACCCTAAGAAACCATTATTGATGGTGTTTAAAGCTTTTAATCGTTCTGTCTGCAGGTTGGCTAGTTGCACATTAAGTTTGCTTATGTCTAGTTTTTCAGCAAATCCGTTTTCAAAAAGTTTTTTTGTGTCCGATTCTAACTTTTGTATCCGTGCAATGTTTGCATCCAGAATGCTTAATTGATTTTTACTAGCTGCTAACTGATAATAGACTTTGTACACATTAGTCCTGATATTCTCTTCAGTTACTTCCGATGTTTTTGTTATTAAATCAATAGACGTTTTGCGGGCTTGTAAACCAATAAACACCTGGCCATCAAATAACAATTGTTGCAGGCTTAAACCAACGGAGTTGGTAAACTTAGTACCAAACTGTGCTTGAATAAAGCCAAAATCGTTAGGTGCAACAATAGGATTGCCATTTCCATCTTTCACACCATTAGCAGCTAATACGCCGTATGTACCTGCTGCAATAAAGTTGGGAAAGGTTTGCACGCCTACGTTTGGGAAATAATTGAGGCCTGCATTGCCGGTTATTGATGGCAAAGCCGATGCAGTTATTTCCTTATTGGTTTGTTGCTGAATTTGTATATCAAGCAATGCGTTTTTTACCTGTACGCTATTTTTCTTTGCATAGTCTGCTGCCTGCTTTGCTGAAAAATCGTGCCTTGCCTGTGCTGCCGCTGGTAATGTAAGCCAGCAACACAGCACAATAGCCATGCTTACTAATCCTTGTTTCATTTCAATGCTTCTTTTTTGGTTCGTTGTTGTTTGTATTTGCTTATTAATTTTTGTCCGTTAGTTGTTGCCAATCCCCATAGAAAATGCTCTAACAGTTGCTGTTCTATGTACACCAATTGCGTTTTATTGGTCGGAAAAATGTCCGAGTCAAACGACAGCATGATGCTATGCAATCGGTAGTGGGTTAGAATGTCCACGTCAAAATCTTCCCGGTACAATTCTTCTTCGATTCCCCGTTCCAGGTTGTCACGTATGATTTTGTATAAAAAATTATTTCTGTAATCCTGAAACTTTTTGAATGCGGTAGGATGATACTTCTGCATATCAAACAGCACCGAAGGGTTCATGTTAGAGAGCATTTCCTGCAACATGTCAAAAGAGAGGAACACTTCATGAATGGCGTTTTCGCCTTTTGCTTGGCAGGCCTGGCATTTTACCTTGTTTTCCTCCATAATGACGGCGAACACAGCGTTTACCAATTCGTCTTTATCGGTGTAATACTGATACAGTGTCTTTTTCGACACGCCTAATTGTGCAGCGATATCGTCCATAGATACAGAGCGGATGCCGTAGCGGTTAAACAGCTCATGCGCTTTCACTAATATTCTTTCTTTGGGTTCCATAATTGAGGCGCAAAACTATGGAAACTTTTTTTGTAACCAAAGTTTCCAACTGTTTTTTTTATGAACAGTGGATTTTTAAGGATGAACAGTAGATTACTTTTGTTCAATGGAGCCAGTTCCGCCACCAGCTAAAGGTTTTCGGTTTAGCAAACTGTTTCAATATTTTTTGCAAGGCTTATTGGTCATTGCACCTGTGGCTATTACAGCTTATGCCTTGTATTGTATTGTGTCTTCTATTGATCAGCTCATTCCCATTTTTACCTATAAGGATGAGAACGGACATGTCTACGTACAGAACTACGGCCTTGGCTTTTTAATTGTTATTGTAGCTATCATTATCATTGGTTATTTCAGCTCCTTCTTTATTAAGCTGCGTTTATTCAGCTTGTTTGATGATGTCTTAGCAAAAGCTCCGGGTATTAGTTTTATTTATTCTACTGTAAAAGATTTTTTTGAAGCCTTTGCAGGCGAAAAGAAAAAGTTTAATAAACCTGTGCTGGCTAATATTGATGATAAAGACGTGTGGCGTATTGGCTTTATTACTCAGGAAGATTCGAATGATTTTGGGTTTAATGAATACGTCGCAGTTTATATACCTATGTCTTATTCCATTGCCGGTAATGTTTATTTACTTCCAAAAATTAGAGTGAAGCCTGTAACCAATATCAATGCTACAGAAGCTATGAGGTTTGCTATTAGCGGCGGGGTAACCAAAGTAGATGACAGGCATAGCGAAAAGACACCAACTCCTTAAAACGACATTTCGTTACTTTGCTGCTTCTTAATAATTCACTGTGGCTACAAAAGCAGCAACGATTCACAATTTTGGCGCAGGTCCTTCCATTCTTCCAAAAGAAGTTTTTGAAGAAGCGAGCCGTGCATTGCTAAACTTCAATGAAACCGGTTTGTCTATTTTAGAGATCGGTCATCGCACCGAAACGTTTCAGGCGGTGATTGACGAAGCAATTGTTACCTTAAAAGAGCTAATGCAGTTAGACAATGAACATGAAGTGTTGTTTTTGCACGGCGGTGCATCTACGCAGTTTTTCCAGGTACCTATAAATTTGTTAGATGATAAGGCAACTGCTGCCTATACCGACACGGGCATTTGGGCAGCAAAAGCTATTAAAGAAGCAAAGCTTTATGGTAAAGTAGAGGTAGTGTGTAGTTCTAAAGAAGCAAACTATTCTTTTTTACCTAAGGATTTTTCTGTAGATAAAAATGTTGCTTATCTGCATTTAACAACGAACAATACGGTTTACGGTACGCAATGGCAAGATTTATCTCTTTTCTATAATGAAGGTGTACCGCTGGTGGCCGATATGAGCAGTGATATTCTAAGTAGAGAAGTTGATTTCAATAAGTTTGATTTGATCTATGCCGGTGCACAGAAAAACATTGGTGCAGCAGGAACAAATGTAGTAGTGGTGAATAAAAGATGTCTGGGAAAGGTAAATCGTGCATTGCCCACTATGATGGATTATCGCAACCACATTGAAGCAGGCTCCTTGTTGAATACACCACCAGTGTTTGCTATTTATGTTTGCATGCTTACTCTTCGTTGGCTGAAAAAAATAGGTGGTGTTGCTGCTATCGAAAAGCAAAATGACGCAAAGGCAAAATTGTTTTACGATACACTTGATAGTTTACCCATCTTCAAAGGCACTGTGTCAAAAGAAGACCGCAGCAAGATGAACGCTTGCTTTGTCATGGAAAATGAAACAGCAGAAAAAGAATTTTTAGCACTGTGTGAAAAGGAAGGCATGGTAGGTGTGAAAGGCCATAGAACCGTAGGTGGCTTTCGTATTTCTATGTATAACGCTTTATCGTTAGATAGGGTAAAAGCAATGACTGATTTAATGAAATATTTTGCAGAACATAAATATTAAACAATGGCAGATATCAAACCTTTTAGAGCATTGCGTCCGCACAATGAATACGCATCACAGGTTGCGTCCCGTCCTTATGATGTATTGAATTCGGAAGAAGCAAGAAGAGAGGCTGCTGATAACTTATTGTCGTTTTTACACGTTACTAAATCGGAGATTGATCTGCCATTGGATGTGGATATTCACAGCGATGAAGTTTATCAAAAAGCAAAGCAAAATTTAGATCGTTTTATAGAGCATAAAATACTTTTCCAGGATGAAAAGCCGTGCTACTACATTTATGAATTAGCGTGGAAGGGCAGAACACAAACAGGTTTGGTATGCGTTTCTTCTGTGGAAGATTATTTCAAGGATGTCATTAAAAAGCACGAATACACTCGCCCGGAAAAAGAATTGGATCGCATCAATCACATGCGAACTATAAAAGCACAAACAGGCAATGTATTCCTAGCTTGTAAAGATGTAAAAGAGTTAAATGATTTTTTTGAACACTGGAAAAAGCAGCATAATGCAGAATATAATTTTACTGCAGCGGATGGTGTAACGCATACTATTTGGGTGGTTAGCGATTTGGCATCAATCGATATTATAACAAATATTTTCAAAGAAAAAATTCCGTTCACATACATTGCTGATGGTCATCACCGTGCCGCATCTGCTGCTAAGGTGAGCCAGCAATTGCCTGATAGTCCAGACGCAAAATATTTTCTCACTACTATTTTCCCGGCCAATCAATTAGCCATTTTAGACTATAACCGCATTGCAAAAGATTTAAATGGTTTGAGTGATGATGACTTTGTGAATCAATTAAGCAATTCCTTTGCTGTAGAAAAAGCAGATGCCGCGGTTGCACCAAATAGCTTGCACACATTTGGTATGTATTTCAATAATCAATGGTATAAGCTTACTGCAAAAGAAGGTACCTACAGTAGCGATCCAATTGGCGTGTTAGATGTAACCATTTTGCAAAACAATGTACTGGATAAAATATTAGGTATTAAAGATCCTCGCACTGATAATCGTGTAGATTTTGTTGGTGGCATCCGAGGTTTAGACGAGTTGAAAAAACGAGTGGATAGTGGCGAAGCAAAAGTAGCATTCAGCTTGTACCCGGTAAGCATTCGGCAATTATTTGACATCGCCGATAGCGGCAATGTAATGCCTCCGAAAAGCACTTGGTTTGAGCCTAAGTTAAGGGATGGATTATTGACTCATTTAATTTAATGAACTAAATAAAAAAGCCTCACTTTCGATGAGGCTTTTTGTTGAATTAGTTTTTGGCAATCCGCAACTGGTATTGACTTTGTGCTTGGCCTTGCATGTTTAGCAATTGAAAATTTTTATCAGTTATTTTCCATGTAAGGTTCAACTGCTGTAAATCACTGTTGGTTTGACCAACATTCATTTCTAACAAATCAAATCCATTTACATTTCTGATTACTTTCCATGTACCGGTGCAAAAAGAAGCATTGTGCGTACAGGACAGAGTACCGTTCGGATTGAATTGAAAATTATAATCTGATAACTGTGAAGTGCGGTCCTGATCAGCGAAATAATAATTCACTTTCCATTGCCCTTGCGTCAGAATGTCTTTTGTTTCTGTTGGTAAATCGTCTGTTTGCTTTGAACAGCCAATAAAAGAAAGAGAACATAGGAATAGAAGTAGTGTAGCAACTAGTTTTGTGCTTTTCATTGATAGAGGATTTAATGACACTAAAATACAAACGAAAAGCAAATACCAAAACGTGATTTTACGCAGTTTTTTTTCGGAAACATACCAGATACACGCCACTGAAGATCAAACAGGCCGATAATAATTTTTGCCAGCTCAATCCTTCGTGTAAGATAAGGGTAGCAATGAGTACGGCAAATACTGGTTGCGTGTAAATGTACATACCTGTAATACCAGCGCCTAAATGTTGAATGCCATACGCATTAAAATAATAAGCAAGAAAAGTGCCCGTAAAAACGACTAAAAACAGGAATAAGTAGTCTGAAGTACTGAATGATGAAAAGGCCACATGTACGGCATCCTTCCAACCAAAGGGCAACATAAATAAAAATCCAAACGTAAATACCCACCGCACGACATGAACGGGTTTGTAACGTTCCATTAGGGGCTTTACAAGAATAAAATAAAAAGAATAGGAGATAGCATTGATCAAAATAAGTATATCACCTAAGATATAATTGGTGGCTTTGTGATGATCTTCTTTTGTGGTAATTAATAAAACACAACCAGCTATGCCTAAACACAACCCCATGATTTTAAAAAGGGTTATTTGTTCCCTCAAAACCCACAAAGCAAATACAGTAATCAATAAAGGTGTTACCAGCATTAGTAACGAAGCATGAATAGTAGACGTTAGCGTAAGCCCTTTGATGAACAGCATTTGATTAATAGCAACACCGGTGAGTCCACAGAGCATAAACCGACCAATATCTTCTTTGGCTATGCGTGCAGATGATTTGCCGAACAGAAACACACTCCAGAAAAGAACAAGACTAAATCCCACCCGGAAAATATTCAGCGCAAACGGCTTCATAGGTGTTGGTGAAATGGCCTTCACAAAGCTGAAGTTGCAGGCAAAAAATAAATTGGTGCAGAGTACAGCTATATGTGCATTAGTGCTTGGTTTCACGTTTGGGAGCAAAGAAATGCGCTTATTTGTTCACATGCAACAATAAATTATCAATGGCCTCTTTCAATAAATATTTTGAATGCATGGCTTGCAGGTTATATGGAAACGCTTCGGCTGATTGAAGTGCATTGGTCAAACTAAATTCATCCTGCATCAGGCAAAAAGCTAGTTGTTGTGCAGTAAGATGCGCAGCCAGGTATTCTTGTTCGGTTTGTCCCGGTGTTGGAATTAAAATGCTTCGCTTCTGTAATTGCATTAGGTCCATCACGGTGCTATAACCACATCGTCCAATAACCATAGATGCTTCCTTGATCGCCACTTCCAGTTCTTTTGTTGGCAAATGATTGACGATCCGGATATTCATCGGCGCTTGGGGCAATTCCATTTCACCCGGTAAGCCACGCACAAACAAAACAGCTTTTGGATACTCTTTTAATTGCTCCAATAGTTTTACTTCCAAAATAGATCGCTGCGGCTCCGGCCCTGAGAGCATTACTAACAAATGTTTGTTACCTGTTTCTCTTGAAAATTCAAAACGCGACAAAGCGCCAATATAATGAACCGGGATTTTAGGCGGCTTTTCTGGATGTGATAAGTCGCCGGCCAAATTAATGGCGTCATCTGTATCAGGCACCCAGCATTCATCAAACGAATTGATAAAGCTGTAATTCATACGCTGCAAGGCTTTGTCGCCAATGCTGCCGAATGGCGTTTTGATCAGCAATTGATGCGTGATGAAAACAGAACGAACATCAGTATGATACAAACCATAGCGGTTGTCAGAAATCACCAGGTCAATGCCATATACCGCTACTGTTTTTTGCAGCCAGTTAAATTCTTCCTGTATCGCCATCAGCATTTTGGGAATTTGTGCCATCATATTTCCCATCATGCTCACCTTCGATTTACCATAGCGAATATCATAGCCCGCTAGTGTAAGCAATGGCAACTGCGGGAATTCTTCTCGTAGAATTACCTCTGTTCTTCCTTCGGCGGCTAAAATCACTTTAGCCCCTGATTGTAATAGTTGCCAAATAATAGGAATGCAGCGGGTGGCATGGCCTAAACCCCAATCCAGTGGGGCTACAAGCACTTTGGGTTTAGTCTTGGTAAAGGGTTGTTCCATGTTAATTTTTTTCTGGTTTCACCAATGGAATACTAAATTGCTTCCAAAATAGTTTAATTTAGAAATCCATCTATGAGAAAGTTAATCTATGTGGCATTATTCCTGGCAACAGTAATTTTAAGCAGTTGCGAAAGAAATTATTATTCTGGTTCGGGCAAGGGCAGCAAATGCGGTTGTCCCGCAATCAGTCATTAATTTGAAAAACAATCAACCTCTTAATAAGTTGATTGTTTATTTAAAACAACGGTAGGAAATGAAAGCGCATAATCGTGAGCTATTGGTTTTGCTAAAAACTCCTGACACTAATGAAGAGGAGTTGGAAAAACAACTGGAGGAATTACATGCTATAGCCCGTCAGGCGGAGAGTAATGAAGCTTTCTGTAGAGCGCATGAACTGGTGAAGCGTTTTAAGATCACGCAGAGAAGAAGTGTACTTCTAAATGCTATTTCCGAACCTGTATTAAAGCCTTTCTACTTTCTGATTAACAAAAATTAATGTAAACCTTCCAGGGCAGTTCTTAATTGATGCAGCATTTCATCGATCTCTTCTTTCTTACAAGTGCCCACGCTTAAACGGTACCAGGGTGATGTTTTCGGTGCGCCAAAAGCATAAAAAGGCACCACAGCCAGCTTAGCATGCTGGAGCAAGTAAGCAGTTACATCATTTTGATCCTTTAATGTATTTCCATCGGCAGTGTGCTTGCCGGTTAAATCTAGTTTTATGGTAAGATAAATGGCCGCCTCAGGCGCTACCGCATCTACGTTGTGACCATCTTTTTTTAGCTGCATAAATCCTTCGTAAATGCGGTGCAGGCGTTCATCAATTTCTGCTTTATAATGAGCCAGGTATTTTTTAATAGCCTCTGTTTGCAACAAATATTTAGCTGTCCCTTTTTGTTCTGCCATGGGCGCCCATGCACCTACATGCGATAAAATGGCTTTCATTTTATTCAACACATGCGCAGGCCCTAAACTCCAACCCACACGAATGCCGGTTGCAGCGAACACTTTACTTACCGCATCAACATAAATAGTATAGGCGCGCATTTCTTCATTCAGCGAAACAGGATCATAATGTTGGATACCATCATAGGTCAGATGCCAATACATTTGATCATACATCACGTACAATTTCTTATCGCTATCACCGCGGCGTTTATTTTCCTTGATTACCAAATCACAAATGGCCTGCAGGTCTTCTTTTTTAAATGTTGTGCCGGTAGGGTTTTGAGGGGAGCAAAGAGAAATGAGTGTTGCTTCTTGTATATGCGGTTCTATGTCAGCAGCAGTAGGCATAAAATTATGCTCCGCAGTTGCTTCTAAAATGATATGTTCACCATCTACAAAATGCGTGTAGTGATTATTATTCCAGGAAGGAACAGCATAGATCACTTTGTCACCTTTGTCAACAATGGCACGATACACTCCATAGATCAACGGACGTCCTCCGGAAGCTACCAATATTTCATCAGGCTGATAATTCAGTCCCTGGAATGTTTTGACAAATGAACTGATCGACTGTCGCAGATCGGGGTTGCCTTCCGCAGTTGGGTAATTGGTAAAATGAGCTTTGTATGCATCTATAATCGCTTCTTCCAATTCTTTCGGAATAGAGAATATGGAAGGATCAAAATCACCGAGAGTGAAATTGTAAATGATTTCACCTTTGCTGATGCGTTCTTTTATTTCGCCACCCAATTTTACAATCTCGGAACCGATTAACGTTTGTGATAAATGCGACAGCTTCATGTACAAAAATTCTAAGCGACAAAAGTAAGGGAATGTACCGAGGGATAAACGCTACTGCTGCAACAGCACCAACCATTTTTCAAAATATTGAATAGGCTTTATGGAAATAATTGAGACGTGCATAATAGTTTAAAACCATTTGTCTATGATTAAGAAATTAGCACTTGCAGCAATGGCCATTACCATCACATTGGCATCAGTAGCACAGAAGAAAGAAAAAGTAGCACCACCTCCACCTCCGCTTCCGGCAAAAGCAAAGCATCACAAAAAAATGAAAAAGCATCAGGCGCCTGTTCAGTCTATACAGCCTTTAACTCCGTCTAAGCTAATTATCGACTAATTAAAAAGCCACAGGGATGTGGCTTTTCTATATCCTCTTGTTGTTGAATAGCCTACTTGTCTTCCCCCGCTTATTTAAGATATCGCCTAGTCGGTCTATTAGTAATTGTATTGCTTTGTCATAGATTAAAGTATGAAGAAAACTCAGGACCATGTAGTGATTAAAGTCATCCTCTTTTAAGCAATTAGGTGTAACTTTTATAAAAAATAAATTATGCCTAATAGTCGCAAACCTCGGGGTCACCATCAACCCGCTGCTATACCTGCCAGGCAGCGTACAAAAGGAAGAATTGTATGGGCCTTATTGGCAGGTGTTTTTGGTCTATTAATTGGTTTTTTCGCTTCCAGCGATGGTTATATGGCTCCTATTATTGGTGGCCTCGTTGGTGCTGCAGTAGGTTATGTGATTGGAAAAACAATGGAGAAAGAAGTGTAATATTTTTCTTCCTCGTTCGCTTCTTATTTTTACCAATAATAAGTTGGTATGAGTATTCGCATTTTTATAACTGGTGGCACCTTCGACAAAGAATACAATGAGTTAACAGGTCAGCTTTTTTTCAAAGACTCTCATCTTCCTGAAATGTTAGAGTTAGGCCGCAATTTGGTTCCGGTTGAAGTGCGTACCTTAATGATGGTAGATAGTTTGGAAATGACGGATGAAGACCGTTCCCTAATTGCAGATCATTGCATTAAAAGCCCGCAGGAAAAAATTATCATCACGCATGGTACCGATACCATGGCTGATACAGCAAAAGTCTTAGCACAAAAAGTAACGGATAAAACCATTGTGCTCACAGGCGCCATGGTTCCTTATAAATTTGGCTCATCGGACGGGTTGTTCAATTTAGGCAGCGCCATGGCCTTTGTGCAAAGTTTGCCGCAGGGTGTATATGTGGTAATGAATGGTCGTTACTTTCACGCAGGTAATGTGCGCAAAAACAAACAAACCGGCGAGTTTGAAGAAATAAAATAAGCATATGGATTTTGGTCGTGTAGCAGAAACAGAATTGAAAAATGTCGACTTTGGCTTACCTCCTGAACCGGCCAGCAATCGTTTAATGTTGCAAGGGAAGAAGTCACCGAATGTTGAAGTATATGTAGGCTGCGCCAAATGGGGTAGAAAAGAATGGATTGGCAAGATCTATCCAAAGGGCACAAAAGATGCTCAGTTCCTAGACGAATATGTAAAGCATTACAATTCTATTGAATTAAATGCTACGCATTATAAATTATACAAGCCGGAAGACATTCAAAAGTGGTTGAACAAAGCCAAAGGAAAAAACTTCAAATTCGCTCCAAAGATTTACCAGGGAATAAGTCATTTCGGATCATTCAACGACAAACAATTTTTAACCGATGCTTTTTTAGGAAGCATTACTGAATTTGGTGACCACCTGGGTCCAGTGTTTTTGCAGGTAAGCGACAAATTTGCCCCAAAAAGAAAAACGGAACTTTTCGATTACTTAGCAAAGCTTCCAAAAGATGTGCAGTTCTTTTTAGAAGTAAGATACCCGGACTGGTTTACAACTCCGCACAGCGAAGAATTATTTCAAACATTACGAAGTTTAAAGATCGGCTCAGTTATTACCGATACGGCCGGACGTAGAGACTGTTGCCACATGCATCTAACCATTCCCAAAACATTTATTCGCTATGTAGGTAATAGCCTGCATGCATCAGATTATACACGCATCGATGCGTGGATAGAACGCATCAAATATTGGATCGACAATGGTCTTCAGGAACTTCATTTTTTCATGCACATGCACGACGAAGCTTTATCACCTGAACTAACAGTCTATCTGGTTCAAAAACTGAATGATACGTGCAAACTGCAATTGCCTATTCCTCAGTTCATCAACACACAGGGCGGTTTATTTTAACAGAAAAAAAATCATTCTTTTTCGCAAAGATAGCTTTTACTTTTGCTTCGTTTAAGCATTAGCTATAGTTCATTAAATCAATGTATATGAAGATTCAACAATCAATGTGGGTGTTGTTATCAGCAACACTATTTGTTTCTTGTGTTAGTAGAAAGGAGTTGCAGGCAGAGCAAGACAAGTATGCAAAGCTCAATACGTTTTATCAGCAGGTGCAGGACGATCTAAAAAAATGTCGTGATGATCAATCGGAAGCAGCACGAAAGAAAGCACAGTTGGAAACAGAAATTGAAGGGCTGAACAAGCAGGTCGCTTTCATGAAAGAGAACAACAATACAATGGTAAACCAGTTGAAAGATCTTTCAGTAATTAGTAGTGCCCAGGCAGAAAGTATTAAAAAATCGTTAGACAATATCGGCGCTAAGGATGCTTATATACAAGATTTGCAAAGAGCCATGAATAAGAAAGATTCATTGAATCTTGCCTTGGTTACTAATTTGAAAAGTGCCTTGAACGATATTAATGATACCGACATTGAGATCAAGGTAGATAAAAGCGCTGTGTTCATTTCTATTTCGGATAAGCTTTTATTTAAAAGCGGTAGCTCCGATGTTTCCGATAGAGCAATGACCGTGTTGGGCAAAGTGGCGCAGGTATTAAACAGCAAACCCGACATCGAATTTTTAGTAGAAGGCCATACAGATAATGTGCCTATCAAAAGCAGTTGTGTACAGGACAATTGGGATTTGAGTGTGAAGCGTGCCACAGCAGTTGTTCGTTTATTGCAAAACAAATTCAATATCGATCCAAAGCGTATGACAGCTGGTGGCCGTAGCGAATATCTTCCCTTGCAAAGCAACGATACGGCAGAAGGTAAAGCAGCTAATCGCCGTACACGCATTGTCATTCTGCCACAGTTGGATCAGTTCTTTAAATTGTTAGAACAGCCAAAATCATAATCCAGTTATTAAGCCGTGTGTTACACAATTTATACGAATCAAAAAACCCTCTTCCAAAGAAGAGGGTTTTTTATTTCAAGGCGTTTTAATAATCCTAATTAGTTCTCAGTCGGAGATAGGACGCCTTTTCAGCTTTTCATAGGGTTGGTAGTTTTCTTTAGGACACATGGATCAAAAACGGACTTTCAAAGGATACAACAAGAAGTTGATCGACTTGGTATTCTGGATATTGTTTTGTCTTTCTGTTAGGATTTGGATTTGTTTTAAATTGATGATTCATCAATCAACTTCTGGTACAAACATACAGCCGCCACAAGGCCAAAACAATAGCATAAATGCCCTATTTTCTTTTATGGAAATTACTTACGGCCTCGTAGAACTACGATAAGTAAACAGTATGCTTCTAATTAAAATAAAACCGAATATTTGGTTACATAAACAACCTTATCGACAAACAACTGTACTTTATCGGCACTTACTTCCTGCTTAACGTTTTTACACAAACGATTTTGCGAACAGCAGTTATCTTAACCAATTAAACCTAAACTAACATGTCTGTAACGCTTCAGGAAAATGGCTTGGACCTTCAAATTATTCAGCTGAAAAAAGCAGCTATTATTTTAAGGGCCATCAATCACAAACTGCGCCAGCAAATGCTTTCGTTGATGCATCAATTTGAACGCCTGACGGTTACAGAAATCTATATCAAACTTCGTTTGGAGCAATCCGTTACCTCGCAACAATTAGCCATCCTTCGGGCAGCAGGTTTTGTTGTTACCAAAAGAGAAGGAAAGAAAATTTATTACTCAGTAAATTATACCCGGTTGGAAGAAGTACAAATGAAAGCCGAAGAATTAGCTAAATACAAACCCTAATTTTTTATAAGCCGCCCTGTAAAACTTATTATAACCATTCTCGGTTTAATGCTCATAATCTTTCTTGTGTATTTGATCAATATGATGCCGCAGTAAGGCAACATCAGCCTCATATAATTCCAGGTACTTGCAAGAGCAATAATCAGTCCTACCTTAAAATAATCTGTGCAAACTCTTCAGTTTGGCACGGTATTCTCCTTTCAGCGGTTGAACCAAACCTTATAAAAACCTATTTATGCTTATGAAAATGAAAACCAATCTTTAGCCTAAGAAAACAAACTCCTAACACCGCTGAACGAACACCATTGAAGCACCCCTCTTATGTGGAGGGTTTTTCTTTTGAACCACCGCAGGCGTGACACAATATTGTTACCTCTGCTGGTAAACCATTTTTATGAAACGGATTTATTTTTCAGTAATAGCAGCTTTTTTAAGCGTAGTAGCTTTTGCACAAGACAATGGCAGCAGTGGTAGTAACGGAAGTTCTTCGGTAAGTGTTACTAAAACAAGTAGCAGCGGTGCCACCAACATCCCTTGGTTGTGGATTTTGATTGGTGTGGTGTTTTTAATTGTTCTAATTGCATTGCTAAGTGGCAGAGGTGGTAGAGGTTCTAACACGGTTGTAGAAAAAAACCATTATAAAAGACTAATTCGGGAAAGCCATATCGATCCGGTTCGTTGAAAATTACATCACTGTATAAATTAATCTGAGAAGCATTCCTGCGTGAGTTCTTCTCTGTTAATGACACCACTTGAGGCAAGAATAGTAAAGAGAATTCCAACAAAAAGCCCCAATGGAAATTCACCCGGGCGTCTGGTCTGGCTTCTATGCTTAAGAGTGTGAAGCACTTAAATTGTTCTTTAGTTTACTCTTTCAGAAAATGAACATTGGTTAAAATATTCTGTGCTACTTTCTTTCCTAAAGCCAATCCTGCATATACCGCTAGTTATAATGAATACCTGTATACACCCTGGCAATAGCCATTTCCTGTGCCAGGTCTTCAAACGAATTATAATGACGTGCCGGCTGATTTAAGTAAGTATAATGGTTCACATAAAACGAAAAATTAGGGCCAAATTCATCAGCAAGCATTACCGATAACATACCGCCATTGGTAGAATGACCCGCTGGATATTCAGGATAGGGAGGAGTGGTGTATCGTGTAGTCCAGCTGGAATAACCCATGTAGTTTTTGATATACGTAATGGGGCGCATCACTAAAAAGTTCTCATCATATTTTTGAATAAAGGTTAGCGTAAGCGCTTCAAAAGAACCTACCTACCGGCAAAAGCAGGTAATAATCATAATTTCTATTTATTGTTTGTGCAAAAAAATATTAATCCGTTTTTTTAAAATTTATAAACTCATAAAAATATCCGGGATTTGAGAATATGATCCAAGTCATATTTATTAATGTGGGTAATTATATTTTAAGACGCGAGTAACATTGAAATTTGCAACGCTCTTTTAGAAATAACATGTCATAACCGTAACATTAATTTTCAATTAAAAAATAAAAAAGTATAATTCAATGGAAAATTTAATGTTTCCTTCAAATCCAAAAAAAGCCAGTTATAGAATTTTATCTATGCTGTTATTTTCATTTGTAATATTATTATCTGCATGTAAAAATTACAGCAGCACATCAGTTCTCGATCAAAAAAATGACGGAGATGGAGATAATTTACCTAAAGTGACGCAGGAAATGGTGGCGCCGCCGATGCTACCAAAGTTTGACCAGGTAGATAAAGACGGCCCGAAAGTAGTTCAGGTTACTTTTACCGTTGAAGAAAAGAAAATTGAAATAGCTCCCGGTGATTCTATGTGGGCGTTTACTTTTAACGGCACAGTGCCTGGGCCAATGATAGTGGTGCACCAGGATGATTTTATTGAACTGACTTTAAAAAATCCAGCCACTAATACTCAAACACACAATATAGATTTCCATGCATCAACCGGCGCAATGGGCGGTGGAGATCTTACTCTTGTAAACCCAGGACAAGAAGTAAAACTAAGATTTAAAGCTACCAGAACAGGAGTGTTTATTTACCATTGCGCACCGGGCGGAGTAATGGTTCCCATTCATGTTACATCAGGAATGAATGGTGCTATTATGGTTTTGCCACGCGAAGGCTTGAAAGATGAAAATGGCAATTCTGTTACTTTTGACAAGGCCTATTATATCATGCAGCAAGATTACTATCTGCCCAAAGATAAAGATGGTAAAGTCCTGAATATCGCTACTCCACAGGAAAGTATCAACGCAGTAGGAGAAGCAATGAAATCTCTACAGCCAACTCTTCTTCCTTTTAATGGGCATGTAGGCGCATTGACAGGCAATAATGCGATGACTGCTAAAGTGGGCGATAAAGTTTTATTTATTACAGGAGAGGCCAACCGTGATACAAGGATACACTTGATAGGAGGACAAGCTGACCTGTATTGGCCAGGCGGTAAATTTAATAACAAGCCATTTACAGATTATGAAACATGGGAAGTTCCCGGTGGTTCCGCAGCAGCAGCTTTGTATAAATTCAGGGAGCCTGGCACTTATGCCTTCTTAGACCACAACCTGATAGAAGCATTTGATTATGGAGCGATGGCCCAGGTAAAAGTGGAAGGAAAGTGGGATAGCACTTATATGAAGCAGATAGAAAAACCAACAGCGATAAAATAGATTGCAGCTATAAAAAATTTATAAAAGGTCCCGGAACACAGGGACTTTTTTTAGTAGATAGAACAGGTTAAAAGAGATTAAATGTGGCAGATCGTAAAAAGTAGATTCCAAGATAATATTTTCAAGATTGAAAATTTCAGTTGCGCCGGCAAACCAACAAATAAATCAAATTTCTGTTTATACCTTAGCTTGTAAATATTTTCGTTTATGCTTAATGGTGATGTTGAACCTTTGCTGTATAGTACCGCGATCAATTACAGAAAATGAAAATCCGCTTTATTTATTCTTTTACTGCTGATATATAGAAAAATCATATTATCAAGTAAGCCATACCATTGTTCACCGGCTCGAATAAATTGAGCACTTTTTTCTCTTTGAATAATTTTTTCTGACTTCCTCACTGCAATAAAAAACATGGAAAAGTCTTCTAAAACCGTTGACAATACTATAAAAGTATTTTCGCTCTTGTTGTCCCCGCTGTATTTTAGCGGTATGTTCGTTAGGAAGAAAAAAAAATAAAAGCGGAGTTGTCAGCATCCAGATTATTGATAAAAGTTCTGGAAGCTATGAACTGTATCGTACGATAGGAAGTTCTAAAGAGCCGGCAGAGATTGAGCGGCTTTATAAAGAAGGTAAAAAGGAAATTGAAAATGTCACCGGTCAGCAGAAATTACCTTTTGATGATGATAAGGAAAAAGAATTAGTAGATATTTTTTTCAATAGCGTTGAAGATTTTAAATTAACTGGTTTGGAACTCTTACTGGGTAAGATATTTGACGAAATTGGTTTTGACAAAATACCGGATGAGCTATTTCGACAACTCGTCATTGCCAGATTGGTATATCCGGTAAGCAAGCTCAAAACGGTCGATTATATTTTTAAATACAAGGGCCTCATCATAGATGTAGAAAAAATATATCGCTACTTAGATAAGCTGCAAACCCAGCAGATGCAATTGGTTCAGCAGATAAGTTACCAGCATACTTTAAAAATATTGGATAATGATATTTCCATTGTATTTTATGATGTAACCACTTTGTATTTTGAAGCAGCAGATGAAGATGATTTTCGACAGACAGGGTTTTCAAAAGACGGAAAACATCAACAACCGCAGATTGTTTTAGGCCTCCTGGTAAGTACGGAAGGTTATCCGTTAGCTTATGAACTCTTTGAAGGCAGCAAATTTGAAGGTCATACGATGATACTGGTTATAGAAACTTTCAAAGAAAAAATACAAGCTGGAAAAATTAATAGTAGTGGCAGATGCAGGCCTGCTATCTGCTAAAAACATACAAGGACTTTGCGAAAAAAAGCATGAATTTATTTTAGGGGCAAGAATTAAGAATGAAACACTTCAAGCCCAGCAACACCTGCTATCTTTAAAACTTGACGATGGCGGCAGCAGTACTATTGACAAAGGCAACGGCCAAAAACTTATTGTCAGCTATTCTGCAGGGCGAGCGAAAAATGATGCGTTCAACCGCAAACGGGGATTGCAAAAATTAGAAAAGGCATTGGCTGGTGGAAAGCTTTCTAAAAAGCACATTAACAATAAGGGCTATAATAAATATCTTAAGCTGGAAGGGGAAATAAACATTAGCATTGATTACAATAAATTTAAAGAAGATGAAAAGTGGGATGGATTAAAAGGCTATCTCACCAACACCCAACTTACCAAAGAAGAAGTGATAGAAAGCTATAAGCAATTATGGTTTATCGAAAAAACGTTTAGAATATCAAAATCAGATTTACGCATCAGGCCCATTTTTCATTATCTAAAGCGCAGGATAGAGGCTCACATCTGTATTGCTTTTGCTGCTTGTAAAGTCTATAAAGAACTGGAACGACAACTCAAAAGGAAAAAAGCAAACCTAAGCCCGGAAAAAGCAATTGACATCCTAAAAACAATTTACGCACTGACAATAACCACTCCTTACTCTCATACTAAACACACAAGGCTAATAATCAAAAATCAGGAACAATATGATTTACTAAAACTGTTTGATTTGTCTTGGGTGTCCCAGTGAGGAAGTCAGGAGCAGGTTCACAACAGGGATAGACCATCTTTAAACCACTTAAAAACCAGTTATACAGCAGGTAGACACCATTTTGCGCTATAGCTTATTACCCCTGTTATCTATCAACTGTCATACGCCAATTACGCCGCCTTTTTGTTAACGACTTCAAAAAGGCGGCAAAATTTTTATTGTTTTTCAATTAGTTACAAAGGTGCGTTTAAAAATACACCCCTTTTTCTTTGGCTGCCACACACAGGAAACCTACTTTTGGCACTCCATTTTAAAACGCAGAGGGATGGCTCTGCATAAATATCAGAATAATGAGTAAACTACATTTTACAACAAAACATGCAAACACGGCTACCGTACAGCGTAACTGGTACGTTGTGGACGGTACCAATCAAACCGTAGGACGTATGTGTGCTCGTATTGCTGCAGTATTGCGCGGCAAGAACAAAGCATACTATACCCCTCACGTAGACTGTGGCGATTTCGTAATTGTTATCAACGCGGACAAGATCAAATTCACAGGTAACAAATTAGAAGAAAAAGTGTACGACCACTTCACTGGCTACCCAGGCGGACGTAAAGAAGAGGTCGCTAAAGATCTATTGAAGCGTCGTCCGGAAGTGATCATCGAAAGAGGTGTAAAAGGCATGTTGCCTAAAAACCGCTTAGGTCGCAAAATGTACAAGAAGTTATTCGTATACGCCGGCGATCAGCATCCGCACACCGCACAACAACCTAAAGAGTTGAAATTCTAATTACTAAAATCTTCCAAACACAAAGTATAAATGGAAAAGCAAAAAAATAGTGTGGGTCGCCGTAAAAAAGCCGTTACACGTGTATTCGTTTCTAAAGGCTCTGGCACCATCACTGTAAACGATAAAGACTACAAAACCTACTTCCCATTGGTGTATTTGCAAAACCAGGTGGAAAAACCATTAAAGACTGTTGAAGTTGCCGACAAGTATGATGTTAAGATCAATGCTACTGGTGGTGGCGTAAAAGGACAAGCAGAAGCTGCTATGCTGGGTATTGCCCGTGTATTGGTAGAAATCAATCCGGATTTCCGTCCTGCTTTAAAAGCTGCCGGCTTACTGAAGCGTGACCCTCGTTCTGTAGAGCGTAAGAAGTTCGGTAAGAAGAAAGCACGTAGAAGCTTCCAGTTCTCTAAACGTTAATTTATTTATTCAAATCTTTATTCAAATAAAATGGAACAAAACACTTCATTGCAACAGCAACTCCTTGAAGCAGGTGTACACTTTGGTCACCTGAAAAAGAAGTGGAACCCAAAGATGTTGCCTTACATCTTCGCAGAGAAGAAAGGTATTCACATCATTGATCTTAATAAAACAGTGGAAGGCATGCTGGAAACTGCAGCAGCACTGAAACAAATTGCACGCAGCGGTAAAAAGATCTTGTTTGTTGGTACTAAAAAGCAGGCAAAGGACATCATTACAGAATGTGCTCAGCGTGTAAACATGCCTTATGTAACAGAACGTTGGTTAGGTGGTATGTTGACTAACTTCAATACGGTTCGTAAGAGCGTGAAGAAGATGCAAAGCATCGAAAAAATGTTAGGTGATGGCTCTTTGGATTCAATCACAAAGAAAGAGCGTTTAACATTGACCCGCGATAAAGAAAAGATGGAAAAAGTATTAGGTGGTATTGCTCAATTGGGCCGTTTACCTGCTGCTTTGTTCATTATCGATATTGGTCATGAGCACATCGCTTTGGCCGAAGCAAAACGTTTAGGCATCTCTACATTTGGTATTGTTGATACCAACTGCGACCCTAACAAAGTTGACTTCTCTATTCCGGGTAACGATGATGCTACAAAATCAATCGCTATCATTACTAACTACATCACTGCAGCTATTGCGGAAGGTTTAGCTGAGCGTCAGGCTGCTAAAGATGATGAAGGAGATGATGCAGCAAACGATCAGGAAAACGAAAGAAGAGCAGCACGCTTAGAAGCAGAAGCACAAGCTGAAGCTGGTGGTCGTGGCCGTGGTGCTGGCCAAGCTGTTGGCGCTGGTCGCGGACCTGGTGGTCCGGGTCGTGGCCCTGGCGGTGGTACAGGCGGTGGTCAACGTCGTCGTACACCAGGTGGTGCAGGCGGTGGCGGTGCTCGTCGTCCAGGTGGCGCAAGATAATTTGCCAGTTAGTCAGGAGACTAACGTAGAATTTAAAACGTAGAATTTAAAACTTTTAAACATGTCAACTGTAACTATTACAGCACAAGATATAAATAAGCTGCGCCAGGCAACTGGTGCCGGTATGATGGATTGTCGTAAAGCTTTGACAGAAACTAATGGCGACTTCGAAGCCGCTATTGACTGGTTGCGTAAGCAAGGTCAGAAAGTAGCCGCTAAGCGTAGCGACCGTGAAGCAAAAGAAGGTGTAGTGATTGCTAAAACAACACCTGATAACAAAACAGGTTTTATTATTACCATCTCTTGCGAAACAGACTTCGTTTCTAAAAATGCTGACTTCGTTGCTTTTGCACAAAGCATTGCCGATGCTGCTGTAGCCAACAATGTAAAAAGCGTTGAAGAATTAAATGAAGTAACGGTGAACGGAGCTAAAGTATCAGATATGATCAACGATAAACTGGCGTCTATCGGTGAAAAGATCGGTATTGCTCGTTTCGAAAGAGTAGAAGCTCCTTATGTTGCTTCTTATATCCATGGCGCTTACCGCATGGGTGTATTGGTAGGGTTCAATAAAGAAGCTGGCGAGGCTGGTAAAGATGTAGCGATGCAAATTGCTGCAATGAATCCTGTGGCTGTTGACGCTGCTTCTGTTCCTGCAGAAACAGTAGAGCGTGAAAGAGCAATCGTTGTAGAGCAAATGAAAGCAGATCCTAAAATGTCAGGTAAGCCTGATGATATGATTGCTAAAATTGCTGAAGGCAAATTGAACGCTTTCTTCAAAGAAAATACATTAACAGCACAAGCATTTGTAAAGGATAGCTCTAAGTCTGTTGGTGATTATTTGAAATCAAGTGGTGACCTACAAGTAACTGAATTTAAACGTGTTGCTTTAGGATAAACATTAATTAGTATATTTAAAAAGCTTTCCTTGTGGAAAGCTTTTTTTGTTTTTAGATGTTTTACCCTTTACATTATGTATTAGCATATTCCAACCAGTAAATAATGTATCAATTTGGAAGTCTTTTTTATTATAGGTTTACTGACCTTGCTTTACCTTATATACTTTTTGTGGAATAAGACCATGGGCTTCTTTGTGGTTTTGATAACTGCTTCTGCACTTGGACTTTGCGATAAGCAGTACACCAATCCATTCTTTTCATCTACTTAATAATTAATAAAGTTGACGCTGTTGCTACCTTGAATAGCCAAATCTTTTTTTATGGGCGTCTGCAACTGCCGCAGCTGTA
Organism: Chitinophagaceae bacterium; assembly: GCA_040290035.1. Classification (GTDB taxonomy): domain Bacteria; phylum Bacteroidota; class Bacteroidia; order Chitinophagales; family Chitinophagaceae; genus Flavisolibacter. The sequence continues at coordinate 28,534 of PSMG01000005.1, read as the reverse complement.
ATTTTCCCAGTTCATGAATGTACAAATAAAATTGCTTTCCTTCCTTTGAAGCATCTTCAGCCCCAGGTGTTACTTCCGAAATGCTCGTATAAGTTAGCCCGTGCGCATTTTTATGTGTATTATTTACGTTTTCTCCGCTTTCTCCGTTTGGGGCTGTAGAGAGGCAATAAATCTTTCCTTTATCCTCATCTTGCATTTGTAAATCCTTTTTGGTGAGCAGCTAATACTTGCTCAAAGTTTACTTTGCCAGGTTGCACATCGTGTACATCAATAAAATAACGTTCATTAATTTTTGTTTCTTTTTGCTGTGCGTACGTACTCACGCTCATACAAGCAGCCAATAATCCTGCAGCCAATAGAAGCATTGTTGTTTTTTTGATATATGTGTGGTTTTAGTTATGACTATAATTTGCAAGCAGAAATGGCTTCTGCAAAGGAGGATGAACAACAAGTTAGACAAAGAATGCTGCAAATGCAAGAACATATCTACGTAGTTTTATAAAAAAGTTTTCGCATGGGCCACACTAAAATCACGCTGTTTATTTTTTTATCAATTATTATAAACCTAACTGCCGCAGCTCAGTCTGCTGTAATTGATGGCCATCCTGCCTGGATCATGCAAGGCAATATTTATGAGGTGAATGTTCGACAATACACTCCTGAAGGAACATTCAAAGCATTTGAAAAGCATTTACCACGGTTAAAAGAAATGGGTGTTCAAACCCTTTGGTTTATGCCTATTAATCCCATTAGTAAAAAAGATAGAAAAGGTCTGTTGGGTAGTTATTATGCCGTGTCTAATTACACAGCTATCAATCCCGAATACGGAACAATGAGCGACTGGAAATCGTTAGTGCAGAAAGCGCATGCGATGGGTTTTAAAGTGATTATTGATTGGGTTCCTAATCATACAGGTGCTGATCATCCCTGGCTAAGCAAGCATCCAGATTTTTATGTAAAGGACAAAAATGGTAATCCGCTTTCGCCCTTTGATTGGACTGATGCAAGAAAACTCAATTACAGCAACACACAATTGGCAGATAGTATGATTGCTTCAATGAAGTTTTGGATCACCAATAGTAATATCGATGGTTTTCGTTGCGATGTTGCCACAGATGTACCTGCATCTTTTTGGAGCAAATGCATTCCGCAATTACGCAAGCTGAAAAATATTTTTATGCTGGCAGAAAGTAATGAAGCGTGGATGCATACTGCGGGTTTTGATGCTACTTATACTTGGGATGCATTTAATATGATGAAGCAAATTGTAAAAGGTGAACGTCCAGCCTTTGGTATCGACAGCGTTTTGACAAAGGTGGAAAACACTTATAAAAAAAATGCGCTACGCATGTACTTCACCTCCAACCATGATGAGAATAGTTGGAACAAAGCAGATTATGCCACTATGCCGGGAGCAAGCCATGCACCTTTTGCTGTGCTAACGCAAACCATCAAAGCATCAGTACCATTAATTTATAGTGGACAAGAAGAGCCTTATTTAGATAGCATCAGTTTTTTTTATAAAGACACCATCATCTTCAACAAATATGCACGGGCACCTTTTTATAAGACCTTGCTTAACCTCCGAAAAAATAATAGTGCGTTAGCGACTAATGCTTCCTTCAAGAAGTTGAAAACCACAAATGATGCAGCTATTTATGCGTTCGAACGAATGAATGGAAAGAAGAAAGTTTTAGTTGTATTGAACCTAAGTAATCAGGTAGTTTATTTTAGCTGGTTAACGACTCCTTCTGCTAGGATGTGGAAAAATGTATTTAGCAGTGAAACAGAAACAATACAGAACAATACTAAAATGCAGCCGTGGGACTATGCAGTATATCAAATAAAATAGGATGACAGCAGAAACTATTTCTTTATCATCATTACAACAACTGCGTACTTATTACGAAAGCGGTGCTACACGTTCGTATGCATTTCGTAAGCAACAATTGGAAGCTTTGAAAAAAAGTTTGTTGCAACACGAGCAGCAAGTTTATGATGCCTTGTATCAGGATTTGAAAAAAAGCCCCGAAGAAAGTTGGGTAACAGAAATCGGTTTTTTGATCGCAGAGATTAATCATACGATAAAACATTTGAAGAGCTGGATGAGGCGGGAAAAGGTAAAAACTAACTTGCTCAATTTTCCCAGTAAAAGTTATATCTACAAAGAGCCCTTGGGTGTGGTGCTGGTTATTGGCCCATGGAACTATCCCTTGCAATTATTGTTTACACCATTGGTTGGTGCTATAGCTGCGGGTAACTGTGTGGTTTTAAAACCAAGTGAGTTTGCCCCTGCAACAGCAGCAATCATGAAAAAGATTGTCGCAGAAACTTTTTCTGATCAATATATTCAGTTTATAGAAGGTGAAGGTGCAGCAGTTGTGCCAGAGTTGATGAACAACTTTCGTTTTGATCATGTGTTTTATACAGGCAGTACTTTGGTAGGGAAGATGATTTATGAAATGGCTGCTAAAAAATTAGTTCCAGTTACATTAGAGTTGGGCGGTAAAAGTCCATGTGTTGTAGAAGCAGATGCAAATATTGATGTCGCTGCTAGAAGAATTGCAGTTACTAAGTTTTCTAATGCAGGACAAATGTGCGTGGCACCTGATTATGTATTAGTGCATGCACCAGTAAAAGAAAAATTAATTGACGCATTAAAGAAAACTATTCAGCAATTTTTTTCCGATGCCCCCGGTGAGAGTTACAATTATGGAAAAATTATTAATGAGAGGCAATACAACCGTCTTGTAAATTATCTCAATGAGGTAACAATTGTTTTTGGTGGAAAGCACGATGCAGTGAAGCAATACATAGAACCAACCATCGTGGAAGATGCATCTCACGAAGTGGCCATCATGCAGGAAGAAATATTTGGCCCCATTCTTCCGGTTATTTCTTATCAAACATCAGACGAAGTAAAAAAGATAATTAATAGCAATCCAAACCCTTTGGCTTTTTATGTGTTTACTTCTTCAACAGAAAAAGAAGAGTATTGGTTGAATGAAGTTTCATTCGGTGGAGGATGTGTCAATAATGCTTCATGGCATTTAACCAATTTCAATTTGCCCTTTGGTGGCAGAGGTAACAGCGGCATTGGTGCTTATCATGGCAAATATTCATTCGATGTATTTACGCACCAAAAGGCAGTAATGAAGACACCAACGTGGTTTGATCCATCCATAAAATATCCACCGTTTAAAGGTAAGCTTAATCTCTTCAAAAAAATTATCCGATGACCGTAAGACAACGATTATTAAAGCTGTTATATCCTTTGGTGATGCTTGCATCAAGAATGAGTAACAAAAAATCGATGGTGATGAAAAATGAAAAAGCAGTGCAGCCTATTGTTCCCATTTACGATGTAGCCATCACAATGAATAATGGGCAAACGAAAACACTAGCTGAGTATAAAGGCAAGAAGTTATTGTTGGTTAATACTGCTTCTAACTGTGGCTATACCGATCAGTATAAAGAATTACAACAATTGTATGATCAGTATAAAGATCAAGTTGAAGTCATTGCATTTCCGTCTAATGATTTTAAGGAACAGGAAAAGGGAAGCGATGAAGAGATTGCGCAGTTCTGCCAGGTAAATTATGGCGTCACTTTCCCATTAGCAAAAAAAAGTACGGTTATAAAAACAGGCTATCAAAACAAATTATTTCATTGGCTTTCGCATAAAGAAGAAAATGGTTGGAATGAGCAGGAACCAACCTGGAATTTTTCTAAATATTTGATCAGCGAAGATGGGGCTTTGATGCGGTATTTCGATCCAGCTATTTCACCATTGAGTAATGAAGTTATTGAGGCTATAAAACTTTAAGTATGAGTTTTAGTGATTGGATTGGAACGGTTGGTGTTTTTCTTATTTTAGTTGCTTACTTCTGCAGCACATTCAATTGGATGTCGTCGCACAGCAAAATCTTTTTTGTATTAAATACAATTGGTGCAGCCATGACTTGCTTTGCATCATATTTAATTTCTTACTGGCCCTTTTTTGTATTAGAAGGAACATGGACGATTGTTTCATTAATAGGTTGGATTAAAGCAAAAGAATGAATGTGTATTTCATCAGCGGCCTGGGTGCAGATGAACGGGTATTTGCAAATTTGAAACTGCCTGCTTTTTGCACACCACAATACCTGCGATGGATCCCATTTGAAAAAAGTGAAACCATTCCGCATTATGCAAGACGCTTAGCTTCTGGTATTGATACTTCTAAACCTTTTGTTGTTATTGGTCTTTCATTGGGCGGAATGATTGCTAGTGAGATGCAAAGCTTTCTGCATCCGCTAAAAACGATCTTAATATCCAGTGCATCCAGTGAAAAACAACTACCTTTTTATTTTGCCCTTGGCAGGATACTTCCTTTGCATCGATGGATCCCACTGCGCTGGCAATTCAAGTGGCGAAAAGCTGCTTATTGGTTTATCGGCGTGCAAACAGAAGAAGACAAACGATTGTTTGTTGCTTTATTAAAAGTTGCAGATCCTGTTTTTATGAAAAGGGCAACAGATGCTGTATTGAAATGGAATAAAAAGGAAGCACCTGGTAACATCCTACAAATTCACGGTACTTCGGATAAAATCTTACCTATCAAATTTTTGCGACCCACACATATAATAAAAGGTGGAACACACCTAATGGTTTTTAACAGGGCAGAAGATGTATCAATAATTTTAGAAGAAGTCTTGACTGAAGTTTATACTGGACACTTCTCATGATAATTGATCAGTTCAATTGGCTTGCGTTCAAATTGAAAGTCTGCGTATTCTTTTTCAATTGTATCCAATACTTCATCCAACGCTGCTACTTCATTTAGTGTAACAAGCTTCTGGCGAAACTCTTTAATGTTGGGTAAGCCTCTTAAATAATTGGTGTAATGGCGACGCATTTCATTAATGCCTGTTTTCAAGCCTTTCCATTCAATTGACTGATGTAAATGCGTACGGGCTACGTCTACACGTTGTTGAATAGTTGGTGGTGGTAATAATTCGCCGGTTTGTACATAGTGTTTGATCTCGTTAAAGATCCAAGGATAACCAATGGCAGCACGACCAATCATAATTCCGTCTACACCGTATTTGTTTTTGTACTCAACTGCTTTTTGGGGCGAATCAATATCACCGTTACCAAAAATTGGAATATGAATGCGAGGATTGTTTTTCACCCTTGCAATCGGATCCCAATTGGCCACACCTTTATACAACTGGCATCTTGTTCTACCATGTATAGCCAATGCTTTAATGCCTACATCCTGTAAACGTTCGGCAACTTCTTCAATATTGATGGTGCTGTCATCCCAGCCTAAGCGTGTCTTCACCGTAACAGGCAGCGAAGATGAATTCACAACAGCTTTTGTCAAACGAACCATCAGGTTGATGTCTTTCAACACACCTGCACCAGCCCCTTTGCTCACCACTTTTTTTACAGGGCAACCAAAGTTGATATCCAGCAAATCAGGATTCACTGTATCAACAATCTTTGCGCTCAGGGCCATGGCTTCTTCATCACCGCCGAAGATTTGAATACCTATCGGCCGTTCAATTTCAAAAATGTCGAGCTTGCGACGACTTTTGATGGCATCACGAATCAAACCTTCACTGCTAATGAATTCGGTGTACATCAAATCAGCGCCATTGCTTTTGCACACAGCACGAAAAGGCGGGTCACTCACATCTTCCATAGGCGCAAGCAGGAGTGGAAAATCGGGAAGCGTTATGTTATCTATTTTTACCAAAATGCTTCTGCGTTAACAAGGTTATCTTAGAGGCGCAAAAATACAATTCCAAACTATCGGCGTTATGCAAACATATCTTAAAACGAGGCCTGCGATCATACAATTATTGCTGTTTATTGGGATGGCCTTCGGAATTTTCATGGTTTTGTCTCTGATTGGAACGGTCATTTTATCCAGTATGACCGGAATGGGATTGTTGCAATTGTCCGATCCTACCAAATGGAACATGAATAATCCTAAAATGATGTTGTTTATCCGGGGTATGTTGGTGCTGCAGTTTTTAGGCTTGTTTTTGATTCCGACATTATTGTTTGGCTACTTCTCCGATCCAAAGCCCCGTACTTACCTTGGGTTGAAAGCACCTTCAAAAAGTATTTATTGGATTTTAGCGATCGTAGTGATGTTAGTTGCTATTCCGGCTGTGGAGTATACCGGATTATTAAATAGAGATATACAATTAAGCAGTGCTACACGTAAATGGATGGAAGGAATGGAAAAACAGGCACAGGCCACTATCCAGTTTATGTTGAATGAACGAACACCTGCCAACCTCATTCAAAACCTCATCTTTATTGCGCTGTTTGCAGGTATTGGTGAAGAATTGTTTTTCAGGGGTGTGCTGCAACGTTTATTCATTCGTGCTTTTAAAAATCCCTGGATGGGAATTGTGGTGGCAGCATTTCTGTTTTCTTTTTTTCATTTTCAGTTTTTAGGATTTGTACCAAGATTTTTATTAGGCATTTTATTAGGTGCTATTTATTGGTATAGCGGAAGCATTTGGCCCGCTATCATTGCCCATTTCTTTTACGATGGATTGTTTATTGTGCTTGCTTACCTAAACCCGGCAATGGTGAATGATGAAAATGCAACGCTCATGAAACCCTCTGCCATGGCCATCGCCGCCATTTTTAGTACGGTGTTGGTTTTTGTTTTGATAGCGATTATGAAACGCAATTCTACTACCAGTTACGAAGAAGTGTATGCAGGTGATAAGCCACAATTGAATGATCAAGATCTCAGTTTTTAATCATGGCGTTTAACGTACAAACCTTTAAGACAAGAGCTTTAACAGCGATCATCTTTGTAGTAGTGATGCTTGCAGGTTTGCTTTGGAATCAATGGTCGTTTTTTATTTTGTTTTCTATTGTGCATTTTGGCTGCTGGGTAGAGTATCAAAAGCTGGTAGCTACGTTTCATCCTGATTATGCCAGAATCACGCCGCTTCATAAGTATGGTATTATGTTGCTTGGCTGGTGCATGATGCTTTACTTCACCGATTCTAATCGGTGGATGGGAAGTATTCGTTTGTCTGAAATTGTATTTTGGCTAGGCATTGCTTTAATCATTATTCTACCAGTCTCCATCTTCTTTGAATTGAAATCAACCCCTGTTATCAATTTCGGATATTCAATAGGTGGCTTACTTTACTTATCACTATCACTTTCATTGTTGCTATCCATGCGTTTGTTACATGTTGATCAAACAGGTGTTGCACGTGGTGGCGAGATTATCGCTTTGCTAACTATTTTTTCTCTTTGGATCAATGATACAATGGCTTATATAGTTGGATCATTGATTGGCAAAACGCCACTCTCTAAAATTTCACCAAAGAAAACCTGGGAAGGAACTATTGGCGGTGTTATTCTTTGCGCCATTGTAGTAGCCATCATTGGAAAGATCATGGAGTTTAGTATTTATCATTCCATTGCTATTGCGGTCATCGCAGGTATTACAGGAACAATTGGTGACTTGTTTGAAAGCAAACTAAAACGTATGGCTGGTGTGAAAGACAGCGGTAGCATCATGCCTGGTCACGGTGGCTTCTTAGACCGTTTTGATTCGTTGTTATTTGCTTCAATCTTTGTTTGGATTTATGTGCAACTAGCAATTGTTCATCATTAATCTACACTTTATTCTCCCATTATCTTTTGCCACAACTGCGGAATACGTTTGATCCATACAAACTCTTTCTTTTTTTGCATCGCATCTTCTGCCGGTGAACCAAAATATTTTTTACCGCCATCTAGCGATGATGGCACACCACTTTGTGCATACACTTCTGCACCTGCACCAATGGTCAAGGTTTTACTTACACCAACTTGCCCCCAAAGAATGACATTGTCCTCAATGGTGGTAGCGCCGGCGATGCCTACTTGTGCAGCAAACAAACAATTTTTTCCCACTACGGTATCGTGTCCAATATGAATTAGATTGTCCATTTTTGTTCCGGCACCAATCACGGTATCACCACTTACGCCACGATCAATCGTGCAGTTTGCGCCGATTTCCACGAAATCTTCAATCACCACACGGCCACCGTTCAACATTTTCTTATAGTGAATATCTCTGTTCGTTTTTTTATTGTAGTAAAACGCGTCACTGCCAATCGTTGTTCCGCTTTGAATCACCACATTATTGCCAATCACGCAATAATCAAGAATCGTAACGTTTGGATAGATGACACAATTTTCACCAATACTCACATGATTACCAATGTATGCTCCGGGCATCACAACACTTCCTTCTCCAATAGTAGCACTATCACTCATCATTTTCATTGATGGATTAAATGGACGAAAGTGCTGTACTATTTTTTGGTAGGCTTCAAAAGGTTCATTGGTAATCAACAATGCTTTCCCTTCAGGAAAACTTGCTTCTTTATTAATGATGATAAATGTTGCTGCAGAATGAATACACTTATCATAATACTTCGGATGATCTACAAATACCAGGTCACCTTCTTCTACTTTGTGTATTTCGTTAATACCTGTTGCTTTTCCTTCTTTGTTACCAACAACGGTAGCGTTAATCAATTGAGCAATCTCTGTAAGCGGCACCGGCCTGTCAAAACGCATAGCAAAAGTTTTGGCAAAGGTAATGGTGTGTCAAAAGCTATAGAGTTAGCATGTTTAATGAATTGTATTTATTTAGTTAAACGTCTGTATTTTTCGTTTGAAATACTGTAAATTAAAAGTAGAAAACGAACTATATGGTACAACCAAAGCGGTTATTCGATTGCTTGCAAGTGCAAATGGATTTGGGTGGCAATGAGGCAACCTTTGCAGCAAAAGAAGGCGGTGTGTGGCGCAAGTATAGCACGGCCGAAGTGATTGATATTGTGAATCGCCTAAGTGCTGGTTTACTGGCCCTGGGTTATGGCCCCCGCGATATGAGTATAGAAGGCAGAGATAAGATTGCCATCATTGCCAAAAACCGGCCTGAATGGATGTTCTTGGACTTAGCAGTGCAACAAATTGGTGTCGTTCTGGTACCACTGTATCCAACTATTCACATCAATGATTTACAATTTGTATTGGATGATGCACAAGTGAAAGCTGTGTTTGTAAACGACGAAGACCTGTTTCACAAAGTGCAGTCTGTACGTTCTAAAGTAACAAGCATTAGAGAAGTATACAGTTTTGAGCATGTACCCAATGCACCTCATTGGAAAGAAATTCTTGCTGCGGGGAAACAGGAACATTATCAACAGGTAGAAGCAATTGCACAGAAAATTGACAGTGAAGATTTATTCACTATCATTTATACTTCGGGTACAACAGGCACTCCTAAAGGTGTGATGCTTTCACACCATAACGTGTTATCAAATGTGATGGCATCTATTCCATGCTTTCCTCCTGGCGAAAAATTTAAATCCTTAAGTTTTCTGCCACTCAATCACATTTTCGAACGGATGGTTACATACATTTATCTCTTCAAGACGACATCTATCTATTATGCAGAGAGCCTGGATACTATTGCAGATAATTTAAAAGAGGTACAACCTAATTTATTTACAACCGTTCCCCGCTTGTTAGAGAAAGTGTATGACAAGATCATGCAGAAGGGCAATGAACTTACAGGTACAAAAAAGAAATTGTTTTTTTGGGCACACAGTCTTGCTGAGAAGTTTGAGATCAATAAAAATCAAGGCACTTGGTACAATATACAATTAGCGCTTGCCAATAAACTAATTTTTAGCAAATGGCGTGAAGCCTTAGGTAATAACATTAAATGCATTGTGACCGGTGGTGCTGCTTGCCAGGTTCGATTGATCCGGATTTTTACGGCGGCCAAGATCATCATCATGGAAGGTTATGGATTGACAGAAACCTCACCAGTAATTGCTGTGAACAGGTATAATGAAGATGGTCGCATGTTTGGAACAGTTGGGCCGCTATTAGAAAATGTGCAAGTGAGGTTTGCAGAAGACGGAGAGATATTGTGTAAAGGTCCGAACATCATGATGGGTTATTATAAGCGACCTGACCTAACAGCTGAAGTGATCAACGATGGTTGGTTTGCAACAGGTGATATTGGTAATATGGTGGACAGCAAATTTTTGAAGATCACCGACCGTAAAAAAGAATTGTTTAAAACAAGTGGCGGTAAATATGTAGCGCCGCTGCCTATTGAAAATAAATTGAAGGAATCACCTTTTATTGAACAAGTGATGCTGGTTGGTCCCGAGCGAAAATTCGTTGGTGCATTGATCGTTCCCGCTTTTGCCAACTTGTGTGATTGGGCAAGAAAACAAGGCCTCGCCGATTTGTCCAACGAAGCACTAATTCATCATCCAAAAGTGTTGGCGCTATACAAAGAATTGGTGGAGAGCTTTAATAAGTTCTTCAATCACATAGAGCAAGTAAAACGTTTTGAGTTACTGCCTTATGAATGGACGGTGGACACAGGCGAATTGACTCCTAAGCTTTCACTCAAGCGAAAAGTAGTGATGGAGAAATACAGAGATGCCATTGAACGTATTTATGCCGAACCGCATCACGCAATGAGTTAAGATTCGTCACTCTCTTGCGTATCTTTTGAAGGATCGTCAGATTCACGTTGGTACTGCGTTCCGGGAATATCATTTATTGATTTATTGTGAAAATAGCCGGGTTGCTGATCAATATACTCTGGTTGATTTTTTAAACGCTGATCTGTTTCTGAAGGTTTTGGATACGATTCGAAACGATCATTGCGTTCATTATTTTTATCGTTGCTTATAATGATAAATTTTATTTTTTTATTTGCGTGAGGGATAGAAGCGAAAATCCTTTTGCTTGAAGGTTTGTGTGCTGGCAGCAAAAGATTGCAGCAAATAGCCCGACGCCGTAAGTGGGATTTGTGCGGTGGTAGAGGCACGCCCAACTTTTTATCGTCTTCGCTTTAATGTTTAAGAACTTTTTTTAAAATTTTTACCCTCCCTAAAGAGGCGTAAAATTTTTTGTACAAGCATTCGTAGCTTCAGTTATTACATACCACCTGATGAGCTACCACTTGTGCCCTGGCTTTGACCACCTAATCGTTCAGAACCACGAGAACCACATTGGTTTCCTTGGCTACCTGAGTCAGATCCGCCTTTTGATCCGACCATGCCTTGAGAACCGCCTGAATTTTGCGAACCACCCATTCCAGATTGTGAACCACCTTGTTTACCCATGTTTTGATTTTGGTTTCTTTGATTGTCTGCCGTAACTGAAAATTTAATTTTTAAAAATGATAAGAACTGGAATAGTAGCTTAAAACTTTGTGCCTGATAAGGATTGAGCAGTTTGCATTGAAGCATTATTAAACATTCGTCTCGTTACCGAAGAGCTTGGTACTTTAATTTGTTGTTGGATGTAGAAGTATGTCAACAATAAAAAAGCAATCCTTACGCTGTTGAACGTAAGGATTGCTTTCTGAAATAAAACCCTCTACCACCTATATCACTCGGCAGAAACTTGTCCGTCATAATCGCTACCGGATACATTTCGTTTGGTTGTCATAGCCGAACCTGCAGTTTGCCTGTTTGTAGAAGCTATTGATTCTTGTGGATCCATTTCTACGGTACCATGTGTTCTTCTGTATGTTTTTCCTTGCTCATTTTTCTTCAACTGAGCTTCTATGAAACTGCTCGTTATTATCACTTCTATTTTGACCTTTTGAATTTTCCATAACACATTATTTAATAGTAAGTAAATTATTTTCTTCTGTGTGGTTTTTCCTGATTTGATTTTTTGCCACTACCAGCTTGTATGCCACCACTTTTGTTTTTGCCTGACACACTTTGCTTGCGTGATGATTGATGCGTTGTATCTATGGAGTGATCATTATACAATTTTTGTGGTCCTCTTTCGATGCTCTCTGTTCTGTTCTTCATACTCACTTAATTTGTAATAATGTGGACGAAAACTATGCCACAAGCGGGTTATAGACGAGTGAATAACAAAAGAAAAAGCCAGTTCAAAAGAACTGGCTCTGCAATTTTTTTTAGGAAAGTAAAATTTATTTCAAGGTAGCCTCAGAAGAAATAGCTGTGTTCAATAATTTAGAAATTGGACAATTTTCTTCTGCATTCTTTACACACTCTTTAAATTTAGTTTCATCAATACCAGGCACACTTGCATTCACGGTTAAATGTGATTTGGTGATTGCACCGTTTTCAAAAGTAATGTCGCATTTTGTTTCAATGCTATCTGCTGTAAAGCCAGCTTCGCCTAATACAAAGCTCAATTTCATGGTAAAGCATCCTGCATGCGCAGCCGATACCAGTTCTTCAGGGTTGGTGCCAATCCCATCAGCAAAACGGGTGTTGTATGAGTATTGCGTTTGATTCAATACACCGCTTTGTGTAGATAAATTTCCTGTTCCTTCTTTACCTGAGCCATTCCAAACTGCTGTTGCACTACGTATCATAATTCTGTTTTTTGTGTGAATGTATAAATATTTAAAATTACTGCAATCCTGCTTTTAAAATTTCTTCAGCATGTGCTTTTGTTTTTGGTCGAAGAAATATCTTTTGAATGATGCCTTGCTCATCAATAACAAATGTTGTTCGATGCAAACCCATAAATTTTCTTCCGTATAAATTCTTTTCGCCCCATACACCATATTTATCAATGATCTTATGTTGCGGATCGGGCAGAAGTGAAAAGGGCAAACTGTATTTGGCTGCAAATTTTTCGTGGCTTTTTTCATCATTGGGACTAACGCCAATTATTGTATAACCTGCTTTTTGCAAAATGGATTGGTTATCCCTCAAGTTGCACGATTGTGCTGTGCATGCCGGTGTATCATCTTCAGGATAGAAATACAAAACCACTTTCTTCCCCTTTAAATCACTTAAAGAAACTTTATTGCCATTCTGGTCTCTTCCTGAAAAGGCAGGGGCTTTATCGCCTGCTTGTAAATGTGTTGCCATTGTTGGTTATTAATTTATGATTGCTTTTAACGATGAACGGTCCATGTTTTCGTGGTTACATTTCCTGCCACATCTTCAACAGTCACTTTTAAGATATGTTCGCCTGGGGGAAATTTTTCGTCGAATAAATAGATCCATGCTTTTCCTTTGTCATTGCTGAAACGTAACCATTGTCCGTCTACTTCTGCCCTGAAATTCTTTATTCCGAAATTATCTCTTGGCGTAAAAACAATGCTTCGTGCATGAGTTAAGTTAGTACTTATTTCATTGATTGCTGGCGGTTCGTTATCAATAAATATCTGGTAGCTTCCAAACTGCTTGAACTTTGCAGCAACAAAGCCGTTTTGCCAGACGCCTTTCTCTACAAATGTTTTAGTACCCGATGTGTTTTTGATAACTAGCCTGTCCTTATCACCAGCAGTAATATTTGTTATCGGCTTGATGCGAACAGTTACACTATCGTGTGCAGGATAAGCACTACTCATAAATGTATGTGTTGGTGAAACTGCATTTGTAGCGCTATTATTCACCGAGGTATAGCTTACCAGCATTGTATCGTATATCGTTCGTTCACCGGTGAACAACAGAAAATCATGTCGTTCAAAAACATTCACATTATTCGGTAAAAATTTTTCTCCTGTGGTAATATATTCTTTTGCTAATGATGGATTATACTGAACTGTTAGCGTACTACGACTAATATTTTTATTCGCATCTAAAACTTCAATAACAATTGTATGCGGCGCAGCATCATTCAATGTAATTACTCCATCGTCTTTTGTGGTATACACACCGCTTCTATCTCCGGGCAATGGTGTGATGTGTTGTACATAAGAGCCGCCGCTGTTTTTATAACGATAATCTAGTTGCGCATTGATGTAACGGGTATCATCATAACTAATATTATTCAAAATAAATTCGGAGACCAACGTTCCATCCATCAAAACTCTTGCACTATAAATACCATTTGGATTGGTAGAATTGCTAAAGCGATCTGCCGCACCCACAGCAAACGAAATACGATTCGATCCGACTTTAATTGCTGATCCTTTTGCTACCATTTGCGGTGATTGCAGGTAAGTGCTCTTATTCCGATCATACATAGCAATGCGATAAACCGTTGGCGGCACTGCATCTGCAATAGGAAAGTTGAAGAGCAAAGGATTCAAACAGTTTTCTGTTTTGGTATCTCTTATTTCAAAATGTACATGTGGCCCTTCCGATGCACCGGTGCTTCCACTCAAAGCAATGAAATCTCCTTTTTTAACGGGAAACATATTTGCAGGAATATTCAGATTCACTCGCCATGATTGCTGTGCATACTGTTGTTCTTTTACATATTGTGCTAAGGTGGGGAAAAAAGCATTCAGGTGTCCATACAAAGTGGTCGTGCCGTTTGGATGATTGATATAAATGGCTTGACCAAATCCACCCGGCTCAACACTTACTCTAGCTATATATCCGTCAGCAGCAGCATGTACTGGCAAGTTCACTCGTTGGTTGGTGCGAATGTCCAAGCCCATATGCCAGTGGTTGGCTCTGATTTCGCCAAAGTTGGCAACTAGTTTCATGGGTATGTCCAGCGGGTTGCGGAAATAATTCTGCGGATAGGTTTGCGCAAAAAGCGAAATGTTGATAAAATAAATACACAAAAGAATCACTACCTTTTTAACCATCTTTCCAAGCATTTAGCGAACGTATATGGCTTCAATCACTATTCCAAAAAATTGAGGCATAAAATTGGTAACTTAATGATGAGTAAAAAATTAATTCACTCTTAAAAAAAACACAACTATGAGTTTCAATAACAAACATTTGGCAACCTTTTTATTAGGTGCCGCCGCCGCTTTCGGTGCCTACAAATACATGAACATGACCGATGAAGAAAAAGAGAAGTTAGCTAATGATATAAAAGACAAAGCCAATAAATTAAAGAATAATGCTTTGGATGCAGAAGACAAAGCTGTTGATTACTTCAATGAGTTGAAAACAAAAGGGTCTGATGCATTGAAAGAATATTTGCCAAAGGCCGAAGAGTTTTTTGCGAACATATTCAAAGGTGCTAAGGAAGAAGCAAAGGACGTAGCACCTGGTACGCAGGCATAATATTTTATGTGTTTGTGCTGATTAATCAATTTTAAAAAATATAATTATGGGCAAAGGAAGCATTATAGGTTTAGTACTTGGTGGAGTGGCGGCGTACGGCTACTATCGTTATTCCAAAATGAGCGATCAGGGAAAAAAAGAATTGATGAATAAAGGCAAAAAATTCTTTGATGACAACCTGGGTAGCTTGAAAAATATGTTTGGTTCCAACGGAACAACGCACAGCGAACCAGGTGGTAGCTATGAGGCCAATCCTTATTCAGGTCAGTAAGCTATTTCTTTTAAGTAGATGGGTTGCCCTTAAGGCAACCTTTTTTATTTTAACAATAGCGGGAGAATTTAATCGGGTCATAAACCAATCATTCCTTTACTTTTGTAATCCGGGTTCATCCCGGTTTTTTTATATCTATACGCTATTAAAGTTTGGGAAAATGCCTAAAGACAATTCTATCAAATCTGTTTTAATTATTGGTTCAGGCCCTATTGTTATTGGCCAGGCTTGCGAGTTTGATTATTCCGGTACTCAAGCTGCCCGCAGTTTGCGTGAAGAAGGGATCAAAGTAATATTGATCAACAGCAATCCCGCTACTATCATGACCGATCCAATGATGGCGGATCGTGTTTATTTATTGCCACTAACGGTGGAGAGTATTGAACAGATTTTAGAGGAAAATGATATTGATGCCGTGCTGCCGACAATGGGTGGGCAGACTGCATTGAACCTTGCGAAAGAAGCAGAAGACTTAGGCGTTTGGGAGAAATACAACGTTCGTTTGATTGGTGTTGACATTAAAGCCATTGATAAGGCTGAAGACCGTGAAAAGTTTCGGCAATGGATGATTCAATTAGGTGTGCAGGTAGCGCAGGCACGAACAGCCAATTCGTTTTTAGAAGGAAAAGAATTTGCACAAGTGATAGGCTTTCCGTTAGTAATTCGTCCATCATTTACCCTGGGCGGCACAGGCGGTGGTTTCGTGCACGATAAAGATGATTTGGATGAAGCTCTAAAAAGAGGTTTGGATGCCTCACCCATACATGAAGTGTTGGTTGAAAAAGCGGTACTGGGTTGGAAAGAATTTGAATTAGAATTGCTACGTGATGCCAATGATAACGTAGTAATTATTTGTACCGTTGAAAATTTCGATCCAATGGGTGTGCATACAGGCGATTCTATTACTGTTGCACCTGCCATGACCTTGAGTGATACAGCATTTCAATTGATGCGGGATACAGCCATCATGATGATGCGTGACCTTGGCAATTTCGCCGGTGGTTGTAATGTGCAGTTCGCATTAAACCCGGAGAATGAAGAGATTATTGCTATTGAAATCAATCCTCGTGTAAGCCGCTCGTCTGCATTGGCATCAAAAGCCACGGGTTATCCAATCGCTAAGATCGCAGCTAAGCTTGCCATCGGTTACACGTTGGATGAATTAAAGAATCCGATCGTTGAAACCACATCTGCATATTTTGAGCCTGCGTTGGATTACGTAATTGTAAAAATACCCCGTTGGAATTTTGATAAGTTCAAAGGAGCCAATGATACATTGGGTTTACAAATGAAAAGTGTAGGTGAGGTAATGGCCATTGGCAGAAGCTTTACTGAAGCAGTGCAGAAAGCTTGTCAGAGTTTGGAAAACAATGCTGTGGGCTTGGGTTATTATGGTAGAAGCGCAATGAAAGCTGAAGAGCTTATCGATTATATTAAAATACCAAAATGGGATCGCCTCTTCCGTATTAAAGATGCATTGATGTTAGGCGTTAGTGTCAACACTATTGCGAAAGCAACTGGTATTGATCGCTGGTTTGTTTATGAGATCCAAAAGATCTGCAATATTGAAAAAGAGTTAAGTAATTATTACCTCGAAGATTTGCCAATAGAGTTATTGAAAGAGGCAAAAGTGAATGGGTTCAGTGACGAACAAATTGCTCGTATCGTAAACGACGCAACAGAAGAAGAAGTGTATGAAAAAAGAAAAGCCGCAGGCATTACCCGGGTTTATAAAATGGTAGATACATGCTCGGCTGAGTTTGAAGCCAAAACACCCTACTTCTATTCCACATTTGAAGAAGGTGGAGACGATAAAAGCAAGGTTTCCGGTAAAAAAAAGATCATTGTTTTAGGCTCTGGTCCTAATCGTATCGGCCAGGGAATTGAATTCGATTATTGTTGTGTGCATGGCTTGTTAGCTATTAAAGAATGTGGTTACGAATCCATTATGGTAAACTGTAACCCCGAAACCGTTTCCACTGATTTTGATATGGCCGATAAACTTTATTTCGAACCTGTTTATTGGGAGCATTTGTGGGAGATTATAGAGCATGAAAAGCCGGAAGGTGTGATTGTTCAATTAGGCGGGCAAACTGCATTAAAACTAGCGAAGCATTTACACGAAAAAGGAATTAAAATCATGGGTACTTCGTATGACAATATGGATATAGCCGAAGACCGTGGTCGGTTTAGTGACATGCTTAAAGAATTAGAAATTCCTTATCCTAACTACGGCACGGCTTACGATGTAGACGAAGCAATTGAAGTAGCTAATCGAGTAGGTTACCCCGTATTGGTTCGTCCGAGCTATGTGTTAGGTGGTCAACGGATGCGTATCGTGATCAATGATGATGAAGTAGAAAAGGCAGTTATTTCTTTACTGAAACATATTCCCGGCAATAAGATTTTGATCGATCACTTCCTGGATCGTTGTCAGGAGGCAGAGATCGATGCCATTTTTGATGGTAACGATTTTCATGTAATGGGCGTAATGGAGCATATTGAACCAGCCGGTATTCATAGCGGCGATAGTAATGCAGTGCTTCCGGCGTTCAACCTTACGCCTTTAGTAGTAACTACAATGGAGCACTATGCAGAGAAGATAGCACGAGCTCTAAACATCAAAGGCCTTATCAATATACAATTCGCCATAAAGGATGGTAAAGTATACGTGATTGAAGCTAACCCAAGAGCTTCACGTACTACACCGTTTATTGCAAAGGCATACGGTATTCCGTACCTGAATGTTGCTACTAAAGTAATGTTAGGCGAAGCGAAGTTGAAAGATTTCACTTTTGAAAAGAAATTGAACGGTTTTGCTATAAAAGAACCGGTGTTCTCCTTCAATAAATTTCCAAATGTGAACAAAGAGCTAGGCCCTGAGATGAAATCAACCGGCGAGGCGATTCGTTTTATTAAAAATTTAAGAGACCCTTACTTCCGTCAATTGTACAAAGACAGAAGTATGTATTTAAGTAAATAAGAACATTGATCAAATGATGAAACAAAGGCTGGAAGCGGATTCCAGCCTTTTTATTTTGCTAATGGTAATTGCGTATTGTATTTGCTAAAATCGATCGCATAAAAAAGGCCTGCCCTAAAAAGAGCCGGCCGTTGCTAACCTATGAAAAACACCAAGTTCAAATATAGTAGAAAAATGATTTTATGGCAACTGATTGCCAAATCTTTTATTTCCTCGGTTCTGTCTTAACTCCATTCTTTCTCGTTGAATGTTCTTGACATCGTTGATAAAATCTCTTTCGTACTTAAACACATCATTGCTTTTTTGTTCGCCCATGATGTTCTTGAACTGATCACGGTAGCGCAGGCGCAGATCTACTATTTTTTGTTGTCTTACTAAAGGGTCGCCACGAAATTCCTGATTGGTTTTACGCAGCTCATTAAAATAATTTAAGAATACTGGTCCAAAGCGTTCGGCTTCACTTTTAGAGAGATCCAAACGCTGCTGCAAATACTCTTGCATGCGTTCCCTGATCTTTGCACCCGGATCATCCTGTGCAAAAGAAGAGCTGGTAAGCAGCAATAAAAAGCTCAGTATAGATAGAATTTTTTTCATAATTATTTAGTTCATTTCATCGCTAACAGGCACCTGATTCAAGAATTCATCCAGTTCTTTATCAGACACATCGGTTAATAATTTTTTTACTTCAGTTTTCGAAGGTTTTGCAGTATTCACTGTTTCGTTGGTGGCTGTTTGAATAAAAGAATCCAATTCCTGGTTACTAACATTCTGCAATTTAGCAGCTACCCACTGGTGAGGTTGCTCTTGTGCATCAATAACGC
The DNA here is from genome assembly GCA_040290035.1 of Chitinophagaceae bacterium. Taxonomy (GTDB): domain Bacteria; phylum Bacteroidota; class Bacteroidia; order Chitinophagales; family Chitinophagaceae; genus Flavisolibacter. Next base: position 9,430 of record PSMG01000005.1, on the reverse strand, counting down.
CGGGCTTACCAAAATATAGGTACGTGCTCATAGCAATCAAACCAGTTAAACAAGCTGCACTGGCATAGCGCATCAAACGCTGACCAATCGAAATAAGCTTAGCTGTTTTCTCAGGCTGAACCTTCGCCAATATTTGTGCAGGCAGGTTTTCAAAATAACCTGCAGGTACTGAATAAGTTGGATTAAAACGGGCTCCTTCCCACTCAGCAGGAATAGACTCCTCGCTGGCTATCCCTTCCAAAGCAGTATCAAAATAATCACCGGGCACCTCAAATGGCATGGTACGGGACAGGCTTGCTAAAAAAGGCGAAAGCGTTTCGATTTCTTCAGCAGCACCAGCCTCCTGGGCTTTAACTTTTGCTAAAACAGAGGCAGCCAACCCTTCAAAATAACCTTCAGGAACAGCGTAAAGGTGCTGTACTTGTGGTACAGGCAAACTGTTGTTTAGTTCTTGTAATTCCTGCTGTAAGTTATTATCGCTACGCATCACAATGTGTAAGACGTATTTTTACGAGTTAAGTTTAATGATTCTTGATATAATCCTCTATTTTTTTCACCGCATGGTGATAGCTGGCTTTCAGGCCTCCCTCACTGGTTTCCAGGATACGGCTCATTTCTTCATAAGGCATTTCATCATAATACCTTAGACTAAATACAAGTCGCTGCTTTTCAGGCAGTTGTTGAATAGCAAGTTGCAACTTCCATTCCAGCTTGTTTGGGTCAAAATGCCTGTCTGCCTTAATCTTATTTTCGAGTCCGCTTTCCACATCGCTAAGGCTAACAGCTGCTCTCTTCTTCTGCTGCTCCAGGAATGTTAAACATTCATTGCTGGCAATACGGTAAAGCCAGGTGTATAGCTGCGATTCTTCTTTGAAGTTCTCCAGCCCATTCCAAACTCTAATGAATACGTTTTGCAACACATCGTTGGCATCGTCGTGGTCTACTACCATGCGACGAATATGCCAATAGAGCTTTTCCTGGTATTTACGAATAATGGATGTGTAGGCTCGTTCCTTTGTTTCGAGGATTCGAAACTGCATCAATAGCTCTGCATCCGATCGGTCTGTTAGCGCCATTTATAGTAACTCTTTCGGTAAAGATAATTTTTTGCCAGAAATGGGAAGCGGAAGTCAGAGGTCAGCAGTAAGGGGTATAAGAAATTGACACATAGATAGCTTGGAATGATGTTTAAGTTTTGTTGAGTTAGAGTTGCAGTGAGGGTTTCACAAATAGGAATCAAGCGTTAATAGACCACACAGTAAATACAGGTGATACTGCCTCTAAATATGAGTTATCTATTAAGTAAAGTGCAAGCAGCTAAGAAGGATGAAAGAAAATAGCTGAACAATGCAACGGTCAGGAATTTGTCAATGTTTTATTAAAGCCAGTTTATACCTGGATTTATTTTGGCTGACTCAATGTTGCACCGTTAATTTTGTAGTATGACGAGCAAATTCATATATACTTCTATTTATTGCTTTACATGCTTTTGTATGCTGCGGTATAAAATAATCTTTTGACCTATTGGGCGCCAAGCTACTTGCTATTCGAATACACTCTTTTTACAATTAAAAACCTAATTTACGATGCGTAAACCTATTGGTATATTTTACGAACACCCACAATGGTTTCAGCCTTTATTTGACACGTTAGACCGGAGAGGCATTGCTTATGAAAAATTGCATGCAGGTTTTCACCAGTTTGATCCTTCGCAAGAAGCAATAAACTATTCCCTTGTTGTTAACCGCATTTCTTCGTCCTCTTATTTGCGTGGACATGGACAAGGTATTTTTTACTCCAAAGCATTCATTGCCTATTTAGAACAAAATGGTGTGCGGGTAATCAATGGTTCAAAGGCCACGGAAGTAGAAACATCAAAAGCACTACAACTTTTATTGTTGCAACGATTGGGTCTGGCATTTCCAAAGACTATTGTTGTAAACCATAGCTCTCAAATTATTGACGCAGCAAGAGGGCTAAAGTTTCCTATTGCTGTAAAGCCAAATATTGGCGGTGCCGGTGCAGGCATCATTCGCTTTAATTCGGTTACAAGCCTGGAAGAAGCAGTAGAAAACAATGCTATTGATCTGGGCATTGATCAAACTGCCTTGGTGCAAGAATTCATACCGGCACGTGGCGGACATATCAATCGTGTAGAAACACTGAACGGAAAATTTTTGTATGCGATCAAAGTGTTTACCACGGGTGAAAGCTTTAACCTATGTCCTGCGGAAATATGTGCTGTACCAGAACAACCGCAGGAAATTGGCCAGGTATGCTTAACCACTGCGGTGAAGAAAGGTATTAAGGTAGAACCTTTTACCCCGCCGGCAGAAGTGATTACTGCTGTAGAAAGAATTGTAGCTCAAGCCAAGATTGATGTAGGCGGCATTGAATACATCGTAGATGATCGCAATGGCGCTATTCTTTACTACGACATTAATGCTCTTTCCAATTTTATTGCTGATGCAAAAAATGTAATTGGCTTTGATCCTTTTGAAAACCTTGTTGACTTTATTGAATCACTCTTAAACTAATGACTATGCGATTTGGATTTTGGTTGCCGGTATTTGGCGGTTGGTTGCGCAATGTGGAAGATGAACAAATGGAAACGAGCTGGAACTATGTAAAACGCCTGGCACAACGCAGCGAAGAAATAGGCTATGATTTAACCCTGATAGCAGAATTGTTTTTAAATGATATTAAAGGTGAATCGGCACCCTCGTTAGATGCACTTACTACCACAGCAGCACTGGCAGCCGTAACAGAAAAATTGGAATTAATGGTGGCTGTACGACCAACATTTCATCGTCCGCAATTGTTTGCAAAGCAAGCGGCTAATATTGCCAACATCAGTAATGGTCGTTTGTCGCTGAATGTAGTTTCATCATGGTGGAAAGAAGAAGCCTTGAAATATGGTATTGAATACGAACAGCATGACGATCGTTATGCACGAATGGAAGATTGGATATCGATTGTTAAAGGGATGTGGAGTGAAGATAATTTTTCGTACGAAGGAAAATACTACAGTGCAAAGGATACAATCCTGCAACCAAAGCCGGTAGCACATCTAAGAATCTATGCCGGAGGTGAATCGGAAGCGGGTAAGAATTTGATCTCTTCGGTATGTGATGGCTATGTGATGCATGGAGACTCTCCCGAGGTAATAGGTGTCCGCATTGCTGATATGAAAAAGCGTCGTGAGCAAAAAGGTTTGCCTCCAATGAGGTATGGTGTAGCGGCTTATGCTATTGTGCGTAATAATGAAGCAGCCGTAAAGAAAGAACTGGAACGCATTACCAATGTGCAGCAAAATGCAAAAGGTTATAACAACTACCAGCAATGGCTGAATGGAACGCAGTTGGAGAAGAGAGTATCGCTGGAAGATTATTCTGTTTCTAACCGAGGCTTACGTACAGGATTAACCGGAACACCCGAGCAGATTGCCGAACAGATTGAGCAATTTGAAAAAGCAGGTGTGGACTTTTTCTTATTGCAATGCTCACCGCAGTTAGAAGAGATGGAGCGGTTTGCTGAAGCAATGATTGCGTATCAGCCAGCGTAAGATTTTGTTGTTGAATATCGAATAAGACCACGTTTGAAAGAAAGTGGTTTTTTGATTTCTGACAGTGGCGAGAGTGAAAGATAGTGGGTCTGCTTTCAGATGCAGTCCATAGATTCCTCCTATCGTCGGAATAACAGGGTTGAGATGGTAGCAGTCTTTCTTTTAGATATAGAGCTCAGATTTCTTTCGCTTATTTGGAATGACGCTGGCAAAGCGATTACAACAACAGTTTATAAAGACAAAAACCTCACTTCTGAGGTTTTTGTTTGTTGTTGTAATCCTGTTTTCTATGTCTTAGTTCTAATTGCTTTTCCGCTTCATCACTTTTTCTGCTGCTGCAACGATGTGATCACTATCCAAACCATATTTCTTCAACAGTTGATCCGGTGTTCCGCTTTCACCAAATGTGTCTTGCGTACCAATGTATTCAATTGGAATAGGGAAATGTTTAGCAGCCACTTGCGCCACTGCATCACCCATACCGCCGATCACATTATGTTCTTCAACGGTTACAGCACAACGTGTTTTTTGTATAGATCTTAAAATAGCTTCTTCATCCAAAGGCTTAATTGTATGAATGTTGATCACATCAACACTTAATCCTTTTTCCTCTAAGGCTGCGCCTGCTTGTATGGCTAACCATACCATGTGTCCGCAGGCGAAAATGCTCACATCTGTTCCTTCTGAAAATTGCTGTGCCTTACCAATCACAAAATCTTCTTCTTTAGTAAAAATAGGCCAGCTTGGGCGGCCGAAACGCAAATACACCGGGCCTTCATAATCGGCAATAGCAATGGTTGCGGCTTTGGTTTGATTGTAGTCACAAGGCACAATCACCGTCATGCCCGGCAACATTTTCATCATGCCAATATCTTCCAATACCTGGTGGGTAGCACCGTCTTCGCCAAGTGTTAAGCCTGCATGCGATGCACAAATTTTTACATTTTTATTGCTATAGGCTACACTCTGACGAATTTGATCATATACACGGCTGGTAGAAAAATTAGCAAAGGTGGCTGTGTATGGAATTTTACTACCAATGGTTAAGCCTGCTGCAATGCCAATCATGTTGGCTTCGGCAATGCCACACTGTACAAATCTTTCGTTGTATTTTTTGCTGAACTCGGTTAGCTTCATAGAGCCACCTAAATCTGCGGTAAGCGCTACTACAGCCGGGTTTTTTTCACCCAATACCATCATGCCATCACCAAAGCCGCTGCGTGTGTCTTTTTTGCCAGTAGGTTGTATGTCTTTCAGTGCCATGTAGTTGAAATTGAAAATGGAGAATTCTATTCTACTGTAAATGTAGTGAGGAATGAATGATGAAAGTGAGTTGTAAATAGTCAATAGTAAGTAATTCACCTTTCACTGCTCACTGTCAGTTCCAAACTGTTTTTTCGGGAGTGAACAATTGCTCGTCTTCTTTCAAACGTTTTTCCCATTGCCAGGCGGTACGCATCATGTCTTCAATACCATATTGTGGATTCCAGCCCAATATGTTTCTTGCCTTGTCATTGTTGGCATAGATAGCCACCACATCACCGGGACGGCGAGGGCCAATTTCATAATTGAGTTTTACGCCGCTTACTTTTTCAAATGTTTTGATGGCTTCCAACACTGTAACACCATTGCCCGTGCCTAAATTGAATACTTCGCAACCACTTTTATTTTTTGCGTCTTTCAAATAATTAATGGCTAATGTGTGGGCATGTGCAATATCGCTTACATGGATATAGTCACGCAGATTACTTCCATCTCTTGTTGGATAATCGTCGCCATGCACTTGCATCTTCGGTAATTTGCCAATAGCTGTTTGCGTAATCGCAGGCACTAAATTTTGCGGTTTGCCAATCGGTAACTCACCAATTTCAATAGAAGGATGAGCACCGACCGGGTTGAAATAACGTAATAGAATGACTTGGGTTTCCGGACTGCTTTTTTGAAACTCGCATAAGATCTGTTCGCCCATTTGCTTGGTATAACCATAAGGCGATGAAGCAGGCTTAGGCACTGTTTCTTCTGTTACCGGAATTTGATCCGGGTTGCCATACACTGTACAAGAAGAGGAAAACACAAACCATGGTGTTTTAAATTCCTGCACGCATTTTAATAAGTTGATGAGCGAATACAAATTGTTCTCGAAATACATCAGGGGCTTTTCTACAGATTCACCTACCGCTTTATAGGCTGCAAAATGAATGATGCCCTGGATGTCTTCGTTCTCCTGGAAAATGGCAAAGGTTTCATCAAAGTTGCAGAGATCAACTTTGTAATTCTTTACTTCTTTGCCGGTAATTTTTTGAACACCATCCAGTATGTTGGGATTAGAACGTGAGTTGTTATCTACGCTAATAACATCATATCCGTTTTCAATTAAATCGACAAGCGTATGCGAACCAATATAACCACATCCACCTGTTACTAAAATCTTGGCCATAGGTAAGAGTTAATGGCGCAAAAGTCGGTGATTGTGCTTATAAGAACAAACTAACAATGCCGTAAACAAGCGCAGCAAATAAGCCACTTACGGGAATGGTCAATATCCAAGCCCACAATAAGCTGATGGTAACACCCCAACGTACAGCTGATAAACGTTTGGTAGCACCTACTCCCATAATGGAGCCAGTGATGGTATGCGTAGTACTTACAGGAATCTTTAATGCTTCGGTTACAAACAAAGTAATGGCACCCGCTGTTTCAGCGGCAACACCTTCAAACGGAGTTACTTTGGTGATACGAGTACCCATGGTTTTTACAATCTTCCAACCGCCGCTCAGGGTACCTATGGCCATGGCTGTGTAGCAACCCAACGGCACCCAAAAAGGCATATGTGCAAAATCGGGAATTACTTTTTGAGAGATAAGAGCAGCTGTGATGATACCCATTACTTTTTGCGAGTCATTACCACCATGACCAATACTAAATGCAGCAGAAGAAACCAGTTGCAAACGCTTGAACCAGGCGTTGGCTTTGGATGCATTTAAGGTATTTAACCAGAAGGTAAACGTAGCCATGATCAATAAAATGAAGGCAAGCAAAAACCATTTAAAGTTTTTGGAATAGAAGATCACCTTGGCAATATAGGAGTCGTAATGCGATTTGAGCTTGGCTGGATCGGTTTCAATATTGGCATATAAAAACCACAGCACACCAAGAATAACAAGTATGGAGACGATGCGTGGGACAAAATCTTTTCGGAAGGCTGCAAGGAACCAGAGCGAAATGACAAAGGCGAAGATCATACCTACAATAGGTGCTGCAAAAATGAAGATGATAGTTTTTAACACAGGGTCTTGCCAGTTAACAACACTAAAGCCACCATGGGCGATAGCTGCTCCCGCAAAGCCGCCAATCAACGTATGTGAGGAAGAAGAAGGAATACCAAACCACCACGTTAACAAGTTCCAGGCTACTGCAGCAACCAAACCGGAGAATACTACCGGCAAAGTGATCCATTCTTCTTTTACTGTTTTAGAAATAGTATTGGCAACACCATGATCTTTAAAAATAAAAAAAGCGGCAAAGTTGAACACCGCCGCCCAAACAACTGCCTGGAAGGGAGTAAGCACCTTGGTAGATACAATAGTTGCAATGGAGTTAGCTGCATCGTGAAAGCCATTGATAAAATCAAAAACCAATGCCAGCGCTATAATAACAATGAGGAATGAGGTCATAAGTTCAATTTGCAAATTGGTTGATGCGCAGAGGTACTTGCATACCTGCACATTTGCATATCAATTAAGCGTATTTCACAATAATAGATTCGATCACGTTGGCAGCATCTTCACATTTATCAGTAGCTGTTTCCATTACCTGGTAAATCTCTCTTTTCTTAATTACCTCTTTGGCATCTGGCTCAATAGCAAACAAGCGTTCAATACTCATATCAAAAATATCATCCGCTTCGTTTTCCAAACTATTAATGCGAACCAGCGATTCAGTGATTGAACGCATCTTCTTCATATCACGCAACTCTCTCACTGCTTTTGCTACTTCGTTGGCGCTGTAGTTGATGATCTCTGCTAACTTCTGCATACCTGTATCCATTGGATTAACGTGGTAAAAGTTGATTTTTTTAGCAGAAGCGAAAATATAATCAGCAATATCGTCCATAGCAGATGCCAGGTAGTGAATGTCTTCCCGATCGAAAGGAGTAATAAAGTTGCGGCCTAATTCTGTAAATAGTCTGTGTGTCAGTTCATCATTTGCATGCTCTACGTCTTCCATTTGGTTGATGAGTTGCGTTCTCTTATCAAACTCTGGCTCATTCACCACGTTGATCAGCAGCTTTGAAATTTTGACTACATTATCGGCACTGCTTTCAAACAATTCATAAAAGATCTTGTTCTTCGGAGCCAAAAGTCTGGCAAAGATGTTCATACTATACTTTTTAGATAGTTGCGGCGAAGTTAAGTTCAATTACCGCCAACGGCTTTGCTAACCGAAAATTAATAATAACTTAATATTGAACTTTGATGCTTCACAAATTGTGCTAAAAATCGTTTATGTCCTTACCAAAGCTTCTGTCCACTTTTTTACTCATCTTTTGCGCATTTACGATAAACGCACAATGCTACTTATCTGATTACGATTCTACACTTTTTATTCGTGATACCTTAAAGCCCTTTTTACGTCGTTTTGAGAATTTAAATATTAGTGGTTACATCCAACCACAGTTCCAAATTGCAGAGAGTGAAGGTGCTAAAAGCTATGAGGGAGGCGATTTTGCCGAGTTCTCTAACAACCGGTTTATGCTGCGCAGGGCACGATTAAAAGCCGATTACCTGTTGCATTCTAAAGAACATCATTTACCCATTGCCTTATTCACTTTTCAATTTGATGCTACAGAACGTGGTGTGGCTGTACGTGATATGTTTCTTCGTTTGTACGAACCTGAGAAACATAATTTCTCTTTTACCATAGCTTTGTTTGCCCGACCTTTTGGATACGAAGTCAATCTTTCTTCTGCTTACCGGGAAACACCTGAGCGGGGACGAATGTCGCAGATATTGATGCCTGTCGAAAGAGATTTGGGTGGAATGATCACTTATGAATCGTTAAACCCCAACCGAAAAAAGCTACAATTAAAATGGGATGTGGGGTTTTTTAATGGACAAGGCCTATCGGATACTACTGATTTTGACAAATACAAAGATTTTATTACACGGCTAACGCTGAAGTCTGTTGCTATAGGCAAATGGCTGACACTTAGCGGTAGTCTCTCTTATTTTAATGGTGGCTGGCGACAGGCAACAAAGTATAAATATGAAATGGGGGAAATAGGCGGAAGAAAAATATTTGTGGTCTATTCTTCAGAAGCCAACATTGGCAGAAAAGCACCACGCATTTATTATGGCGCTGATGCACAAATTGCATTCTCGCATGATTGAGGTAAAACGGAACTACGAAGTGAATACTGGCAACGAACACAATCGGGCACTGCTGCTTCTACCACCAGTCCAGGTACATTATCCCTTACGCCGACCTACATACGAAACTTCAATGGCGCTTTCTTTTATTTGCTGAAAAACATTCTCAATGAACAATGGCAATTGATGTTGAAGTATGATTGGTATGATCCCAATACAAAGGTGAATGGAACGCAAATAGCCAACGGCTCTAATCTTACTGCGGCGGATATTAAATTTTCAACAGTTGCTTTCGGGGTAACACATTATATAACACCTGCACTGAAAATACTTGCGTATTATGATGTGATCAAAAATGAAAGCACTGGTATGGATGGATTTAAAACAGATGTGCAGGACAATGTATTTACGCTTCGTATGCAGCTTCGGTTCTAGTTTCTAAGTTTAAAAAAACTGCAAACAAGTTGTCACTTTTTTAGCTTGCTATTTTTACTCC
>PSMG01000083.1:0-2073 GCA_040290035.1 Chitinophagaceae bacterium | reverse complement strand
CATTATTTCGCTACAAGCTCAAGATTACAGGATTTCTGCTCCTCTCTAGTAAGTTTTGCCACGCTAGGAAAAATCTTATGGATTGTTGGCTAAAATACTAACTATTCACAAACAAGTAACTACGCAGTATTAGTTCACATATTCTTTTTCTATTGCCTAGACCACTCGCGACCACATAAGTTCTGACTCTTTGCGAGGGGACAGGTCCCTGACTTTTTAAAAAGTTGGGGATCTGGCAATCTCTACAACAAACAACTATTAACCACCAACTATTTTTAAAAATATGCCTTACGAAAAATTAGAAATTTCTACATTATCTCCTGTTTTATCTTGGGCAAATCATCCTTTGGGAACAGAAGAAACCAAGATGGCGAAAAACGTGGCATCGCTACCATTTGTATTTAAACATGTAGCATTAATGCCAGATGTTCACTTGGGCAAAGGCGCTTTAGTGGGTTCTGTAATTGCCACTAAAGAAGCAATTATTCCTGCGGCTGTCGGTGTTGATATTGGTTGCGGAATGGCTGCAATCAAAACACCATTTAAAAGTGAACAATTAGAAGGTAAACTTAAAAAAATTCGCTTAGATATCGAAGCTGCAATTCCTACAGGTTTTAACGAAAATAAAGAAGTAGAAAAAGCTGTAACTAACTGGCAAAGATGGCGAGATTTTAAAGACTTGCATCCAGGGGTACAAAACTTGCAAGAAAAAGCGATGCGACAAATGGGTTCTCTAGGCGGAGGTAATCATTTTGTTGAAGTTTGTCTCGATACAGAGAACCAAGTTTGGTTGATGCTGCATTCTGGTTCCCGCCATATCGGGAATATGCTAGCACAGTCTCATATTAATACAGCTAAAGAATTAGCAAAAATGGCAGGTAATAATTTGCCTGATCCAGATTTAGCTCATTTTGTGGCTGGTACACCAGAATTCCAAACATATTGGCATGATTTACAGTGGGCGCAAGCATACGCACGTTTCAACCGCGATGTGATGATGGCACGTTTCAAACACATTATCGAAAAGCATTTAGCAGGTGGGAAAGCGACAAAACCTTTACTAGAGGTAAATTGCCATCATAACTATGCTGAAAAAGAAGTACATTTTGGTGAGGAAGTGTACGTAACTCGTAAAGGTGCGGTGCGTGCCCAAACAGAAGATTATGGCATTATACCTGGTTCGATGGGGGCAAAATCCTTCATTGTCAAAGGTAAAGGTTGTGCTAATAGCTTTTGTTCTTGTAGTCATGGTGCTGGTCGTTTACTATCAAGAAATAAGGCAAAAAATGTCTATACTCTTGATGATTTAATTGAGCAAACAAAAGGGGTAGAATGTCGTAAAGATACAGGCGTTTTGGATGAAATTCCCGGTGCTTATAAACCTATAGATGAAGTGATGGCAAATCAATCTGATTTAGTGGAAGTTGTAGCTACACTCAAGCAGGTTATTTGTGTGAAAGGTTAAATTGATTAGTGTGCGTCTATTTAGAAACCTGGTTTATTACAGAAACCTGGTTTTTTTTAATGATTTATTATGTCTGATACCATTTCACAAAATTCTTTATACAAATCTTCCACACCACCTACTACAACGCTTTGCTTTGGGGTTTCCACGGTAGTGGGTAGGACTATCCCTTTCAAGGTGACTCGTAAAATCTTTGCTTTCCTCTCTGCGTCCTCTGCACCCTCTACGGTTCAAAAGTAATTTATTTAACTACACCAGGCACAGAGAAAACACCAGATAAGAAGTTATACCAATTCGCCAAAAGAATGCGACAGATAGGCTATCTTCTAGAGACGCGATGAATCGCGTCTTTATCCAAGGATGTGTTGCAATCATTAATTGAATTGGTATTACAGAGGAATTGATGGCGCAAGAATTTTTACCCACCTTCAAAGGGCTAATGAGTAGGACCTGAAGGGGTGACAAAGAGGCTATAAAGCAGACTGGATAAGAGCCATAGCACGTAAACCTTTATGAAAATAAGGTAGTTTACTAGGCTTTAAACGCATGAATTCATCAGCTAAATCAGCCCAAAATTCCATTGCACCTACCCAAACTTGTCCATATAA
>PSMG01000036.1:0-22347 GCA_040290035.1 Chitinophagaceae bacterium | reverse complement strand
GTTGTTTGAAAACATTCAAGCAGAAACAAAATTAAAACTCCAGAGCACGAAGCAATTTACCAGTGGCGTAACCGAATTAAGCTACATCGTAGACAAATTATAACCATGACCACTACACACCAACCGATGCTGAAACGCATTAACGCTATTGACGTAACGAGAGGCATTGTAATGATCATTATGGCGTTGGACCATGTACGAGACCTGATGCATGTAGACTCCATTGCCCAGAGCCCGACCAATTTGCAAACCACTACCCCGATCCTTTTCTTTACCCGGTGGATCACTTATTTGTGTGCACCTACGTTTGTGTTTCTTGCCGGCACATCGGCTTATGTATCGTTTCAAAAAAAGAATAACGCTGCGCAAAGCCGTGCCTTTTTATTGAAGCGAGGACTTTACCTTATACTATTGGAATTGATCGTAGTGAATTTTGCGCTGTTCTTTGATGTCGCTTATCACACCATCATTTTTGAAGTGATCGCTACCATTGGCTTTGGCTTTATTATGTTGGGATTGCTACTAAACGCTACTGTAAAATTGATCGGCGCTATTGGTTTGATCATCATCTTCTGACACAATCTTACGCCGCTTATTCCCTTTGCCGATGGATCGACAGCCAAGACGGTGTTCATGCTTTTCTTTAGCCCGGGTGGTGTGCCTCTATCCCAAAACCATGTGTTTGTGATGGCTTATCCTCCAATACCTTGGCTAGGCATTATGCTAGTTGGTTTTGCTTCGGGAAAATTCTTTGCAATGGCTGACGAAGCAAGAAAGCGTTTGTTTATTACTATTGGTGCAGTTGCGTTGGTATTGTTTGCAGCTATTCGTGCGATTAATGTTTACGGCGACTCCGTAAAATGGACAGAACAGAAATCGGCTGTGTTCAGTTTTTTATCGTTTATGAACGTAACTAAGTACCCGCCTTCGCTCCAATTTTGTCTTGTTACTTTAGGCATTATATTTTTTATTGCTTGCCTTCACCGAAAATGCAAAGAGCAAAGCATCAAAGATTGCATATGTATATGGTAAGGTGCCACTGTTTTATTTTTTAACGCACTTCTTTTTGATACATCTATTGCTGCTTGCACTGCTGTTATTGTAAGGTTTTTCACCAGCGCAAATGGAGTTTGCATCGGGGAGTTTTGGCAGACCTAAAAAAGTGGCTAGTGGTGTGTCGCTTTGGACGGTGTATTTAATTTGGATTGGCGTGGTAGCGCTATTGTACAAGCCATGTGTTTGGTGTGGCAAGTATAAGGCATCGCATAGGCAGTGGTGGTTGAGGTATCTTTAAGCAGAGAAATGATTAAGTTCTTACCAATTAATATTGCTTATGAAACTTTATGTTTTACTCGTCTTTGTTTTTGTCTGCAACTCATTAGCAGCGCAAACAGACAGTACCGTTTTTGAACGAATTACTAAAGGTGTTCAAAAATTTAAGCCAGATACATCAAATGTACCCGACGACAAAATAACACGCACTATTATTGAACTTCTAAAGGTAAAAGGCGACTTCAACATTAATGAAGCCATTGCTTTTAAGTTGGAAGAAGACCGGCAGAAAAAAGATATTTCGGAAGCAACGTATCAACAACTAAAAAGCTTTTTTACGCAAGGCGATGGTAAGCGTTGGCTGGATAATGCAACAGTGCATATTTACCGTGATCATTTTACCTATGGTGAGCTGAAACAATTGCTTCGTTTTTATAAGACCAATGCGGGGCAAAAACTGGCAACCGATTTCCCGATCATTATGTTGCAAACTCTGGTAGCTGCAGAGCAAATAAAAACTGCCTATACTAAACAGGCCAATCATTAAACCTTCTTTATGCAAAACGAACCAATTATTATTGAACAAGTTTATCAAATACCTGTAAGAAACGTGTGGCAGGCACTTACCGATAAAGAGCAAATGAAGCAATGGTATTTTGATGTATCGGATTTTAAGCCCGAGGTTGGTTTTGAATTTAGTTTTAATGGCGTACCAGAAGACCGTGTGTATGTGCATTTGTGCACCGTAACCGAAGTAGTTCCCCAACAAAAACTAAAACATAGCTGGCGGTACCAAGGATATGAGGGTAATACATTTGTAACCTGGGAGTTTTTTGATGAAGAAGGGCAAACTAAGGTGCGTTTAACACATGAAGGATTGGAAAGTTTTCCGGCCAGCAATCCTGATTTTGCACGCCAAAATTTTGTTCATGGATGGAACCACATTACGGGCATTTTATTAAAAGATTTCCTGGAAAAGCAAAATGCATCAGGCTCGTAAGCCAATGCCGTATTTTTCTTTGTACTGCAACAGCGATAACTCCTTCATTTTTGTTTCCAAAACAACATCTACGTCTTTGCCGTAGGTTTTGATTTCTTCATGTACCCAATCGCTGTGTGCTTCACGCTTGGCTGTTGGATCTTCATATTCTCTGCGTGAAGAGGAGTAATGAAATACTGGGCATACATCCCATGTATTGTAAGCTGCTAAAAAAGCTTCTTCTTGGGAAAGCAAACCCGGGTACAAACGGTGATGGAAATAATCGAATACAATAGGAATGTTGATCATGTCGTGCAAAGGCAATAGCTCGGCTACAGAGTACAAACCTTGCTTGTCGTCGTTCTCTACAGTGAGTCGTTTTTGTAGACCATTTGAAAGCAGCGAAAAGTTTTGTGCAAAGCGTTTGAGTGCTTCATGCTTATCGCCATAAGCACCGCCGACGTGTATGTTGATCTTGTTCCAATGCGAAGGTTGTAATCCCATCAAATCAAATAACTGCGAGTGTATCTCCAAATCGGTAATGGTGTTCTTCAATGTATCGCCAACGCCTGCCAGTTTGTTAAATGGGCCAGGGTGTGTACTTACCCGAACAGGCAGTTTGCCTGCTTCTTCCAAAACAGACCTGATCTCTTTAAAGTCGGGCATGTCTTCCAGTTTATATTCAGAAGCCCAGGGGAATAATTCAGAGGTAATGCGAAACAGCGAAATGCCATTTGCTACATTCCATTGCAAAATCTGGTACAGTGCTTGAACATTTGCCAAAGCTAGTTGCGAAGCATATTGAATTCCTTTTGCCTCGTAGGTACGACGCACCATGCCTTTGTTGGTAGTAATGCCCTGATGGGACAAGGTGATATTGATACAAGCGTAGCCTAAATTCATCATTTGTTTCAAAACAAATTTGATGCAGAATGGTTCTCAGCAGCAGAAATCGTCCGCTTCTTTCTACACATTTTTAAACCTAGCTTAAGATCGTGTTAGCTAACTCCCTTCGACAAGTTCAGGGTGACAACCCCTTCCGGTTAGCTTACTCCCCAAAATAACGGAGCTCTTCCATAGTCATAGCTTTTGTAAAAATGGTAGCATGAAGCAGTTTATTCTTTAAACAGCACTCTGCTGTACTCTTTTTGTTAGTTGCCACGGACAAAATGGTCAGCAGGAATCCGATACCAAGGACACGAACGACACGAAGAAAAATATTTCGAGGCGGAACTTAAGCGTTACTAAGGCAAATGCATACAACGATTTGTTTTTAGATAGCACTGCCGTTGCCCAATTTATTGCGCAGAAGAAGTTGCCAGATTCTATTGCCCGCCGGTTGACCTCTTTTTACAATGCATGTAATTACCAGTATGCATGGTTTGCAAGCAATGGACTAACTGAGCAAGCAAGAGGTTTTTGGAACTTGCACGATTATGCTACAACTTATGAGAACGATACAGCCTTAAAAAATAAAGACCTACAAAAAAGAATGGATGAACTGATTGCTGCAGAAAGTCTTTCAGTGAATGGTTCCGATAAATCATACATTAATACAGAGCTTACGCTGACGCAACATTTTTTGATGTACATGCTTTCCAATTATGATAAAGGTGTAGTAAAGCGTAAAGAAATGGAACGTTTTGTTCCGCCAAAGAAAAGAGAAGCATTAGAGTTAGCCGATTCGTTACTTACTAAAAAAACATAAAGACAATCGTTATTACGAAGAAGCTAATACAGCTTATAAGGCATTGAAGGGAGAGCTTTCCCGCTATTTTCAAATTGCGAAGAACGGAGGATGGCCAACCATTACTGCTTCAGCAAAAAGTTTGAAACCGGGCTCTTCCTCTCCTGATGTGGCTACGTTGAAAAAAGGTTTGCAAATGACCGGCGATTTGCCTGGTGCTGACAGTTCGCAGGTGTTCAACGATACATTGGTAATGGGTATTAAAAACGCCCAACAGCGCTTTGGCTATACACCTGATGGAAAACTTACTGATGCCCCTAATCAAAGACCTAAATGTATCAGCGATGACACGTTTACAACAAATATTGATGAATATGGAACGCATGCGCTGGATGACGATTGAGCCTACGGGCAATTTGATCGTGGTGAACATACCTGAGTTTGTGCTGCATGTGTATGAAGGCAATAAGAAAGCGTTTGACATGAATGTGGTAGTAGGAAAAGAAGGACATAATACGACCATTTTTAATGGTGATTTGAACCAGGTTGTGTTTAGTCCTTATTGGAATGTGTCGCCAAGTATTGTACGTAAAGAAATTCTTCCAAAACTGTCTGACGGTTATTTGGCCAGCCAGCATATGGAGCAAGTAGGTACCGAAGATGGTTTGCCAAAGATCAGGCAGGTGCCTGGCCCATGGAATTCATTGGGACGAGTAAAGTTTTTATTCCCTAACTCCTTTAATATTTACTTCCACGATACGAATGCGAAGAGTTTGTTCTCGAAAGATAAACGGGCTTACAGCCATGGATGCATTCGCTTGTCAGAGCCGGAGAAAATGGCAGAATATCTTTTGCGTAGCCAACCTGAATGGACGCCTGATAAAATACAAGCTGCGATGAACAGTGGTAAGGAACAAACGGTGCGTTTGAAAAAACCAGTACCGGTAATCATTACTTATTATACATCGTGGGTGGATGATAATGGCCGCCTGAATTTTAGGGATGATATTTATGGCCATGATAGTACGCTTGCCCGGAAAATGTTTGTGCCAGGAACGAGTGCATTGGCATCGAGATAGAATAGTGAGTGATGAGTAGTCAGTGGTGAGTGTGGAGCCCTATAAGGTTTTGAAAACCTTGTAGGGCTTTTTGTTTTGCGTTAGGGATAGCAGTGGAAATCCTTTTTGCGAAGCGCTGTCACCTGAGCCAGTCGAAGGGTGTTGTGCGCTGGCTGCAAAAAGATTGCAGCGGATAGCCCGACCCGAAGCAGCATTACTGAGGCTTGGACACGCTTAGCCCGCAGTGTGCTGCGCAGGGACACGGCACTATTACCAACTGTCCTCATTTGTTAACCATTCGCCGAAATCGGTGCAACACAAGCAATCACTAATTATCTTACAGCCTTCTTTTACCAAAACTAGAAACATCATGGCTATTTTAGAAGCACAAAACCTGAAGAAATATTTTGCCACACAAAAAGCGGTTGACGATATTTCCTTCTCTATTGAAAGAGGAAGCATTTTTGGATTGCTGGGCCCAAATGGAGCCGGTAAGACCACCTTGCTTCGCATGATCACCGGGATTTTTTACCCCGATGAAGGACAAGTGTTATTTGATGGTAAACCCTTCGATCCGCTGAACGATATTCAATACATTGGTTACATGCCGGAAGAAAGAGGCTTGTATAAGAAAATGAAGATTGGTGAGCAGGCTTTGTACCTGGCACAATTAAAAGGACTGCCGAAGAATGATGCGATGCGATTGATCAAAGAATGGTTTGCCCGACTGGATATGCAAACCTGGTGGAATAAAAAAGTAGAAGACCTTTCAAAGGGTATGTCGCAAAAGTTGCAGTTTGTGACCACAGTATTGCACCAGCCCAAACTGATCATCCTGGATGAACCATTTAGTGGCTTGGATCCTGTAAACAGTAATGTGATCAAGGATGAAATTTTTCGCTTAGCAAAAGAGGGCTCCACTATCATCTTCAGTACACACCGCATGGAGCAGGTGGAAGAAATATGCGATCACATTGTGCTGGTGAACAGAGGCAAGAAAATATTAGATGGTACGGTACGAAACATCAAACAACAGTTTAAGGAAAACCTTTTCCGTATCGGCTTTGCAGAGACTCCTGTTGTTGGCAACAATAATTTGTTTGAAGTAGCTAAAAAGACGGATGACCAGACATTGATCGTACGACTCAACAAAGGCGCCACTACGAATAGTGTGTTGTCGCATTTTTTGCAAAACGGTGCCAACATTACATCCTTCAATGAGATTTTGCCTTCGTTGAACGAGATCTTTATCAGGCAGGTAGAAGGTACGCCTGCTGCACGTCAATTTCAAACTGTAACCGCTTAAACTTATTTTATGGGAAAGATTGGACTCATTATCAAACGTGAATACTTAAGTCGTGTTCGCAAAAAAACATTTATTCTTACCACCATACTTACACCCCTGCTGTTTGTTGGGGTTATTGGTTTGGTTGTTTTTATTACTGTTAAAAATGTAACGCATCAAACGGTTGCTGTTGTTGATCCAAATGGATACCTGAAACAAAGCCTTGAAAGTAACAGTGTGGTTACGTACACATTCGATTCAAATGTTGACACCAGCAATTTTGCTGACAAAGGATACACCGCTATTTTAATTGCACCACAAACGGGCATTAATAAGACGAGCAATTTTCAACTGGTATCGGACAAGAGCTTAAGCAGCATTGCTAATGACCGCATACAAGATGATATTGCCACTACGCTGGAGAACAATATTATTTCTGATTCGTTGAAGATTGACCCAAAGCTCATAGAAGCGATTAAGAAACGGGCTGATGAAACCAAACTGGTACAGATCAAGAAAGATGAATACGGCACCTTGCAGCAAAGCAATTTTAAACTAGCGAGCAGTATTGGTTATGTAACAGCATTCTTAATTTACATCACCTTGTTTATTTACGGTGTAATGGTCATGCGTGGTGTGATGGAAGAAAAAACGAATCGCATTGCCGAGGTGATAGTGTCGTCGGTAAAACCTTTCCAGTTAATGCTTGGAAAGATCATTGGTATTGGCGCCGTAGGCTTAACGCAATTCTTTATCTGGATCATTTTGTTGTTTGGTATCAGCACTATTCTTACGTCCATGATTCCACCAGATGTACTACACCAGATGCAACAGCAACAAGGTAGTTTTAATGCCTCATCACAACAAACTTCTGAAGCAGTGCAAACCATTGCTGCTGCCAAATCAACTTTATCTACTATCAACTGGCCTTTAGTGATCGGTTGTTTTGTGTTCTTCTTTATCGGCGGCTATTTGTTTTATGCTTCCTTGTTTGCAGCAGTAGGTAGTGCTGTGAACGAAGACATTCAGGATGCACAAAGTCTAACCTTTCCGATTACACTTCCCATCATCATTGCTATCATTTTAATGATCAATTGCATTAACGATCCAACGAGCCAGTTGGCAACGTGGAGTTCGTTAGTGCCGTTCTTCTCTCCTATTGTAATGATGGCCCGTGTGCCGTTTGGCGTGCCGGGCACTGTTCCGTATTGGCAACTGGGAACATCGATGGCTTTGCTAGTACTTGGTTTTTTGTTTACAACATGGTTGAGCGCTAAGATTTACCGTACGGGCATTTTAATGTATGGTAAAAAGCCAACGTGGAAGGAGTTGATCAAGTGGGCAAGAATGTAATATTGTTTTAAAGAGATTATTGAAGCATTGAACAAAAATGTTCAATGCTTTTTATTTTGTGCAAGATGAAAAAGTATTTTGTAGCTGTCGTCATTCTTTTAAGTTGTATTACTTCATTTGGACAAGCAAGCATTGGCGATTTGAGAGTTACTGTTCGTGGCAAACTACAGCCTATTATAAAAAAAGATTGCTTCCAGTGTGAGATGACGGAAACAGATTCTACCATCAGTGTTCTATCAAAAGATAGTACGGCTCTCCCGGCTTTGTTTATTTATCATTTTACTGAAAACAAGAAATGTTACAAGGAAGAATCAATTGCACATTGCAAGCCTTGCTTTGATAAATATTTAGCAACAGCTCCAGGCAAAAAAGAATACGAATGGGTGAAAGTGGATGACAAGCACTGGGTATCTAAGTATCCCGAGAAGTTAATACTTGAAATAACAGACGATCAAAAAGATTATTCTTTTATCATTTATCGAATGAATTGGGATAAAGGGCTATACAGCAAGCTTATTGCTCCTTAATTATAAACGAGTCTTCAACACCGGCACTATTTCATTTTTCCAACTCAAAAAATCGCCTGCTACTATGTGCTTCCTGGCTTCTTTCACCAGCCATAAATAAAAAGCCAGGTTTTGAATAGAAGCTATGGTTAAGCCTAATAATTCTGATGATTTGAATAAGTGCCGAACATAAGCTTTGCTATAGTATTGCGACGTTTCGCAATCCAACCCCTCATCAATCGGCGAGAAATCACGTTCCCACTTTTTGTTGTCGATATTGATGATGCCTCTGGTAGTAAACAGCATCGCATTTCTTCCATTGCGGGTAGGCATAACACAATCGAACATATCTACACCCAAAGCAATGCACTCTAAAATATTCCATGGTGTTCCAACTCCCATTAAATAACGTGGTTTGCCCCTCGGAAGATATTCGCAGCACAATTCGCAAATCTCGTACATCACGGGTTCAGGTTCTCCAACACTTAAGCCACCAATGGCATTGCCTGTGGCTTCTTTGGAAGCAATGTATTCACACGATGCTTTGCGCAGATCGTGGTAAACGGCGCCTTGCACAATTGGAAATAAGTTTTGTGTATGCCCGTACTTATCCGGTGTTGCATTAAAATGCGTAAAGCATCTATCCAGCCAACGGTGTGTAAGGTCCATAGAGTTCAATGCGTACTTGTATTCACTTTGGGCCGGTGGGCATTCATCAAAGGCCATCATGATATCGGCACCTATGTTCCGCTCAATGTCCATTACCTTTTCTGGTGTAAACAAATGCTTGCTGCCATCGATGTGACTTTGAAACAAAACACCTTCTTCATTTATTTTTCGATTAGCTGCCAAGGAAAAAACCTGGAAGCCACCGCTATCGGTTAGAATAGGTCGGTCCCAATTCATGAAACGGTGTAAACCTCCGGCAGCCTCCATTGTTTCCATACCCGGACGCAAGTACAAATGATAGGTATTACCTAGAATCATCTGCGCCTGCACTTGTTCTTTCAACTGCTGTTGGGTTACGCCTTTCACAGTGCCAATAGTGCCAACGGGCATAAAGATGGGCGTCTCTATCACACCATGATCGGTAGTGATCTTTCCGGCACGTGCAGCGGAAGCTACGTCGGTATGTTGTAAGTCAAACTGTAAGGCTGCCATAAGGTTGCGCAAGTTAGCTCATTAGCCCAAGGTTGAAAAGTTGATTTGTTCAAGCCTTATCTTCGCCCCCATGCTTATGAGTTGGGGCGCCGTCGTGTTTTACTTGTTTGCTTTTGTAGCAGCGGTGCAAATCTTTTACTACCTGTATTTTTTTAACCGTGTAGGTTCTTTTCAAACTAAAGGAAGAGAGCAATCGCAACAGCATCCTGTTTCGGTAATCATTTGTGCCCGCGACGAAGATGAAAATATTGCCCGCAACCTGCCAGGTATCCTGGTACAAGATTATGCAAGCACCCATGAAGTAATTGTGGTAAATGATAACTCAGTTGATGATTCCAAATACATTTTAGATGAGTTACAAAAGCGCTTTTGCAAGCTGAATGTGATTGATCTTACCCAGGAAGCAATGCTCATAGCGGGGAAAAAATTTCCTTTATCCATAGGCATTAAAGAAGCGAAGCACGAAATTGTTTTGCTTACGGATGCCGATTGTGTACCTGCAACGGAACACTGGCTGTATAAAATGCAGGATGCTTTTGTCAAGGGAACAGAAGTCGTGTTAGGCTATGGCGCTTATCATAAGCAGCCGGGCTTTTTGAACAAGGTCATTCGTTTTGAAACCTTTCACACAGCCTTACAATATTTAGGTTATGCCTTAGCCGGCGTGCCTTATATGGGTGTAGGAAGAAATCTGGCGTACAAGAAAAACCTATTCTTTCAAAACAAAGGTTTCTCAGCCATCAACCACATTCCCAGCGGAGATGATGACCTGTTCATCAATATGGTGGCAACGAAACATAATACTTCTGTTGTCATTGATCCGGAAGCATTCACGCTTTCACAACCAAAAACCAGTTGGAAAGAATGGATGCGTCAAAAGAACCGCCACTATACCACCGGAAAATATTACAAGCCAAAGCATAAGTTTTTATTGGGCTTGTACACAGGTAGCTTCTTTGTTTTTTACCCACTTTTTGCTGCTTCGGTGATTGTATTTGATTGGCGTTATGCATTAATTCCTTTAGGTGTAAAATGGATCATTCAAGCCATTGTATGGAATAAGGCTATGAAGAAATTAGGCGAACAAGATCTGTTTTCCTGGTTCTTATTCTGGGACGTTTGGATGTTTTTTTACTACTTCATTTTTGCACCTGCTTTGTGGAAGCGGCCGGCAAAAAGGTGGAAGTAAACATTCGCTTAATTATCAGTTTCATTAGCTTGCATGCTTAACATGGAGATACTTCAAAAATATTTTTCAGAGTTCACCGAAAAACAGACCAACCAATTTGCTGCCTTAGGTGAACTATACAAAGACTGGAATGAAAAGATCAATGTCATCTCACGTAAAGACATTGAAAACATTTATGAAAAGCATATCCTGCATTCGTTAAGCATTGCGGCTATATTTGATTTCCCGGCGGGATTAGAGATTGTGGATATTGGCACTGGCGGTGGTTTTCCTGGTGTGCCATTAGCTATCTTTTTTCCGGAAGTGAAGTTTCATTTGGTAGATAGCATTGGTAAGAAGTTAAAGATCATTGAAGCTATTAAAGAAGCCATTGATCTGCCGAATATAACGACACAACATACCCGAGCTGAAGAAATCAAAAACAGGAAGTTTGATTTTGCCGTGAGCCGTGCCGTGGCGCCACTGAAAGATTTGTTACGCTGGAGTAAACCCTTGCTAAAGAATACAAAGTTTGAAAGGGGTAACGAAGTCTATCGATCTGGATTGATTTGTTTGAAAGGTGGTGATTTAGCGCAAGAAATTTCAGAAAGCGGTGCCAAGCCCAAAATGATAGAGATCAGCAACTTGTTTGAAGAAGAATATTTTAAGGAGAAGTATTTGTTATACGTATAGTCTGAACTTTGAGCTGGGGGATTAAATAGCTGAGCTGCAAACAAGAAGAGCCTTCAATTATGAAGGCTCTTCTTGTTTAATTAATTACAAAGTCCTTTTACCACTTTAATTCAAGCTTATTATTCTTCCGGTCAATATCGGCCATTCGTTGTGTTGGATCTATTTCAACTGAAGCAATGTTTGTCAAACGTTGACTCGTTTCAATTTCATACGTTGGATGTGTCCAGCGCCAGGGCTCATATACAAAACGTTTTTGCTTTCCTTCTTCAATAGGCTTTTCTCCAAACATTAAATCCAGGGGGATATAATGCCACTCAGAAGTGCCATCTCTGAACGTAATCTTTACATCAACAGGCATTGGCATTAAACCCACATCACGCAAGCGAACCCTTGTCTTGCTGCCTTCTTCCCACAAACTATCAATGCCATAATCAATGGTCTTTGTTGTATTCACCCAATACTCTTTATACCAATCCAGTTTTAATCCACTCACTTTTTCTGCTACCTGAATAAAATCATTTGCGTTGGGATGTTTAAAGCGCCATTGACGATAATACTCTAATAAAATCCGGTCACGTACATCAGCACCAACAATATATCCCAACTGTTCCATGAATACACCACCTTTTGCATAAGACGCATTGCTATAAGCGTAGTTGGTATTGTAATGATCGGCATGCGTTGTCATCGGCTCTTCTTTACCGCTTTTTGCGAGGGCTAAATAACCACGATAGATATCCTGGTGAAAAGCAGGTGGTGCCATAGCCGCCGAATCATTCCTGCGCAAGGCATCAGGGTTGTTCAACAATGTTTTTCTGCTCACTTCCTCACGATAATATTCTTCTACTCTATCTGTAGCCCATTCGGTTAAACCTTCATCCATCCAGGGGTATTCCGATTCATTTGTCCCCATCATGCCCTGGTACCAGCTATGCATCCACTCGTGAAAAGCAGTACCAATGTTTGGACCAACAACCATTGTACAATTTGGATACTCCATACCACCATCACCGCCGTGTATAAAACTGTATTGCTTGTATGGATACTCGCCAAAGGTTCTCTTTATGAAAGGATAAACAGTTACGGCAGCATCTAAAACATTTTGCCATAGCTGATCCCAATTGGCTGCATACTTAAAAAAATCGTTGCTGTAATTAGCACGGGCTGCATCGCTCATATTTTGCCATGATGCACGGGAAGGCTGGTTTTTATAAACCACTCTGATAAGAGGACCACCAGTAACCTGGCGTGAAATCATTTTGTACTCAGGATCCGCACCCCAGGCAAAATCATGCACATTAGGCGCAACAAAATGCCAGGTGGTTTTGATGCCTGCAGGACGAGTTACTTTCACACCTTTATCCTCATAACCATAACCAATTTGAGCCGCATTAACTACTGTGCCACTGCCTGCGAGCAAATAAGATTTATCGATATTAATAGTTACATCATAATCGCCCCAAACACCGTAAAATTCACGGCCTACATATGGTGTGGGATGCCAGCCTTCATAATCGTACTCGCACATTTTTGGATACCATTGCGTCATAGTATATCTTACTCCTGTCAATGGATTGTCTCTACCACTTCTACGAATCTGTAAAGGCACTTGCGCTTTCCAATCCATATCAAAAGTTACTTTGGATTTAGGCAAGATGGGTTTGTCCAACATTACTTCCAGGATCGTTTCGTGCAGTTTTGTTTTCTGCTCACGACCATTCATTTTTATAGAAGACACTTTTTCGTAACCAATTTCTTCTGGTGTTAAATGCTGTATGCGATCTTGTACACGAGGGTCCCAATCGCGAAGCTCGTTGCCTTGTCTGTCTTTGCCAACCACAATGGTTCCCTGCCTGCGACTGCGTACATCCATTTCGCTATTGGGTTGAAATGCATTCCAATAAAGATGAAAGAACACACGCTTTAATGTATCCGGCGAATTATTCCAATACTCCAGTTTTTGCTTCCCGGTATATTGATTGGTTTGCACATTCATATCCACGTTCATCGTGTACTTCACACGTTGCTGCCATCGATCGGGTTGTGCAAAAAGGGTAAGGGAAAACAAGGTAAATACTAAACTTAAGGTTTGCTTCATATTAATTGATTCCGTTTTTTTAAAGGTGTAAATTTCCTGTAAATAGCTGTTATGGAAAAATGAAATAAGGACTTGATGGAAACAGCACAGGTACTGCATTTGATCGTTCCATGCGACGCTCCGTTCAACAACAGGAGTTCTATTAAGCATTAGTCAGTCTTCCCTTCCACCACAATCACAATCTCACCCTTCACTGTTTTCTGCGAAAAATAATGATGTACTTCTTTCAAGGTTCCTTGCTTGTTCTCTTCAAACATCTTAGTCAGTTCCCTGCTTACAGAACATTTACGTTCTGCCCCGAAGTATTCAATAAAATCTTCTAAGGTTCTGACCAAACGCATTGGTGATTCATAAAAGATCATGGTTCGTTCTTCTTCCTTTAAGTGTGTAAGCAAAGTATGCCGGCCTTTTTTTAAAGGCAGAAACCCTTCAAAAGAAAAACGGTTGGTGGTAAGCCCGCTGTTCACAAGTGCAGGCACAAAAGCTGTGGCTCCCGGCAAGGTCTCAACCTTTATCTCGTGCTTTACACATTCCCGCACCAACAAAAATGCAGGGTCAGAGATACCTGGTGTTCCGGCATCAGTGATCAAAGCAATGTTTTTACCGGCAAGCAATTGATCAACAATGTGCTGCACAATCTTATGTTCGTTGTGCTGGTGGTAAGGCGAAAGTGGCTTATGAATATTGTAATGCGATAAGAATTTGCTCGATGTTCTTGTATCCTCACACAAAATAAAATCAACGCCTTGCAGCACTTCCAGTGCACGCAGCGTTACATCTTTTAAATTGCCTAAAGGAGTGGGAACTAAATACAGCATGTTGCTCTGTTGATTATGTTGACTTGTTGACTATGTATACAACACAATCAATACAATAACTTAGTCAACACTCAGTTCAAAGTATTCCATTACAGGGTTAGCCAATAATTTTTTGCTAGCCTCTTCGGCCAATCGTTTCGCTTCTTCTTCGGAAGCAGCTTCAACTTGTAGGGTAATGTTTTTACCCACACGCACATCATCAATTCCTTTCAGACCCAGGTTATTCAATCCTCGCAAAACAGCTTTTCCTTGCGGATCTAACAATTCTTTTAACGGCATTACTTTAACCTGAACGGAATACTTCATGGGAGCACTTATTTAAGGCACAAATGTATTACACGAATTTTGAAACACGAATGAAATCGAATGACACGAATTAATTTACGCAGTTACGTCAGTCATTTCTTTATCACGATTATTATCCGGAACAATGATAATATCCGGCTCTTTGGAAAAAAGTGAAAGCAAAATGTAAATGGCGAAAATAACTGGCACCGCCAACCACTTAAGCGACACCACGGCAATCAGTCCAATAGAAAGTAGAATGTATTTAAGCAGGTTATTCTTAAACGAAAAATCTTTAAACTTAATTGCCATGAATGGCCTGTTACAGACCATCAGGTAACTAAGCAGTACAATCACTGCATACAAAAACCATTTATTGATAAAGAATGCTTGTATGTTGAAGTATTGGTAAAAGATGATCAATGGAAAGGATGCCACTAATAAACCTGCAGCTGGCGAAGGTACACCTCTGAAACTATGCGTTTGATTCATACTGATGTTGAACTTAGCCAGTCGCCAAGCCACAGCTCCTGTATAAATGAAAGCTGGCAATAAAGCAATCAGGGAAACATCCAATCCGTTTTCCTGCTGCGCATAGCTTAAGCGCAATAATTGGTACAAGATCATTCCGGGAGCTACTCCAAAGCTCACTACATCACTCAAGGAATCGAGCTGTGCACCCATTTCTGAAGATGCCTTTAGCATACGGGCTATGAAGCCATCCAAAAAATCAACGATGGCAGCTAAGAAAATAAATACAGCGCCCCAGGCCATTTTTTCGGGGAAGAAAGGATCAAAAGCACCAGTGTCATCATTCAATACCACAATGCTTTGATTGGTTTGCAATATGAATACAATAGCAATGCAACCGAATATTAAGTTAAGCAGTGTAAACAGGTTTGGAATTTGTTTCATCAAGTCAAGTTAGGTTCAAAATTATTTCTTCATCAATGCTTCAATCTCTTCCACCGTAATCGGAATACCTTCAAACAAATCAATATTACCATCCTCTGTAATCCAGATATTGTTTTCAATGCGGATACCCATGCCTTCTTCTTCAATATAAATTCCCGGTTCTACGGTAAACAACATTCCAGCTTTGATGGGTTCTGTTCTGCTTCCCAAATCATGTACATCAATGCCTAAGTGGTGCGAAATACCGTGATACAAATATTTCCGATAGGCCCTGTTTTCAGGGTCTTCGTTCTTCACGTCGCTTTCTTTCAGCAACCCAATCTTCAAAAACTGTTTGGTGGCTTCGTCACCTACTCTCTCCGTATAATCAACAATAGATATTCCCGGCTTCAATAAACTCTTTGCATAATTGTGCAGGTGCAAACAAGCATTGTACACTTCTTTCTGTCGGTCTGTAAATTTTCCATTCACCGGAATAGTACGGGTAAGATCAGCATTGTAACCGCCGTAGGATGCACCAAAATCCATTAAGACCAATTCACCGTCCTTGCATTCTTCACTATTACTTACATAGTGCAAGGTTCTTGCTCTGTCGCCGCTGGCAATAATGCTTCCATAAGCTTCGCCATCTGCCCGTTGCGATAGGAACGAATGCATGATCTCCGCTTCTATTTCATATTCCATCACACCCGGCTTGATAAACTTGAGCAAGCGTTCAAATGTTTTGCCCGTGATCTCAATGGCCTTCTTCGTTACTTCAATTTCATACTTTGTTTTAATGCCACGCAGCTCTTTCATCAGCTTAGCGGCACGTTCGTATTGGTGCAATGGATAACGACTTTTCATTTCATCTACAAAGCGATAATCCCTACTGCGCACCAGGCTTGCCTTGCGATCGTTCTCATTCGTATCTAAGTAAATAGTATCGGCCAAATGCACCCAGCCTTGTAACAAAGCATCTATGCTATCAACCCACACAATGGTCTTAATACCGCTCATCGCAGTTGCTTCTTCCCTGCGTAAACGCTTGCCATCCCATTTTTCTTTCAACTCGTTCGGACGAACCAGCACTAACACCTCACGGTATTTTTTATCCACATTATCCGGGTATAAGATCACCATTGAATCTTCCTGGGTAATACCACTCAACCAATACAGGTCACTGTTCTGTTTAAAACGATACAGGGCATCGCCATTACTGGGCACTTCATCATTGCTTACAAAAATGGCAATGGAATTAGGCTTCATCTTTTCAACAAAGCGTTTCCTGTTCGTAATAAACAATTCCGGATTTAACGGTAGATTTTTCATCTTATACTAATGAGTTTATAAATGTAATCTTCAAAAATAACCAATGCAGTCGAACATTGTCTTTCTCCATTCTCAAATTTCAATGCTCAGTTTTTGAAGTATAGTAGAAAATAATAGCCATTTGATGCTTAACCTCAGCATTTTGCTATTGTGTATGTCACACACATGACAGCGGCATCAAAATTTTATCTCCTACCTTTGCAATTCCAAAAAAACGATTGCTTCTATGTCAGTACCTACCATTTCTATTCCCACAGGGAACCTGGTGAAGCTTGGATTAAAGAATACAGAAAGCATTCACTATCAATCTACTCCTGAAGAGTTAGTACAAGATACACTGCGCATAGGCGAAGGTGTGTTAACTGATACAGGAGCGCTTGCCATTAACACGGGTGAATTTACCGGTCGTTCTCCCAACGATAAGTTCACAGTAAAAGATGAAGTAACGGAGAACACCGTTCATTGGAATAATTTCAACATCCCTATCGAAGAAAAGTATTTCGATATCATCTACAATAAGATGACGGAATACCTGAATGCTTTACCTGAGATATGGATTCGTGATTGTTATGCTTGTGCCGATCCTCGCTACCGTATCAACATTCGTGTGGTGAACGAAAAGCCGTGGACTAATTTGTTTGCCTACAACATGTTCCTGCGCCCAACTCAAGAAGAGTTGGAGGCCTTTAAACCTGAGTGGACCATCCTTTCTGCACCGGGCTTAATGCTGGATGCAAAAGAATGCGGCACCCGTCAGCACAATGCTGTTGTTGTTTCGTTCAAACATAAAATGATTTTAATTGCTGGTACTGGTTATACAGGCGAAACCAAAAAGGGCATCTTTACCATTTTAAATTACATCTTACCACAAGAGCGCAATGTACTGAGCATGCACTGCTCGGCTAACATGGGCGACGATGGCGATACAGCTATTTTCTTTGGTTTAAGCGGAACAGGTAAGACTACCTTAAGTGCTGATCCAAACCGTAAGTTAATTGGGGATGACGAGCATGGCTGACAGAAGACAACGTATTCAACTTCGAAGGCGGTTGCTATGCTAAGTTGATTAATCTTAGTGCAGAGAAAGAGCCGGAAATCTACAATGCCATCCGCCCGGGGGCCATTGTAGAAAATGTTGGTTTCATAGATGGCACTAATAAGATTGATTTTGATGCAGCACCTATTACAGAGAATACACGTGTTTCTTACCCATTGGATTATATCTCTAATGCATTAGAGCCATCTATCGGGAATATCCCCAAAAATATATTCTTCCTTACTTGCGATGCATACGGTGTATTGCCTCCTATTTCTAAATTAACGAAGGGACAGGCCATGTACCAGTTCATCTCTGGTTATACAGCTAAGGTTGCTGGTACCGAAGCAGGTGTGACAGAGCCTAAGCCGACCTTTAGTGCTTGCTTTGGAGCTCCATTCCTACCATTGCATCCGGGCAAATATGCCGAGATGTTAGGTGCTAAAATGGAAAAACATCAAGTGAACGTTTGGTTGATCAATACTGGTTGGACGGGTGGTCCTTACGGCGTGGGTAATCGTATGAAATTGTCTTACACCCGTGCTATGATCACAGCAGCATTGGATGGTAAGTTGGATAACATAGAAACAACTACAGACCCAATCTTTGGCGTGGCAATACCTAAAGAAGTTCCGGGTGTACCATCAGAAGTATTGATCCCGAAAAATACATGGGCAGATCAAGCAGCTTACGATGAAAAAGCGAAGTACTTAGCTGGATTGTTCGTAAAGAACTTTGAAAAATATGCCAGCGGCGTAAGCGAAGAAATTTTGGCTTCTGCCCCGAAAGCTTAATAATCACATAAAAATAAAAAGCCCCGCCTCGGCGGGGCTTTTTATTTTACATCATACACTAGCCCCAACACCATGTCACTCTGAACTTGTCGAAGGATGAGTCAAGCCTTGCTGTCAGGCTGAGCTTGTCGAAGCCTGAAACATTACCATCCTAGCCTGGTCAAATAGTAAGTTCAAAAACTTAACTTCCAAACGCCTGCAAAAAACATTAAGAAAAACCATCGTCAATGCGAGACACAAGCAGCTAACTCTATACAGGCAACAATTACATGCCGAAGCAATTTCCCAATAGATAGAACGCCCTACCAAATAAAAAGACCTGCACAAAGGCAGGTCTTTTACAATTCATAGGAATCCAATTATTGTACGATAAACGTTTTATTGATTTGCGTATCGCCACCGCTGATGGTGATCGTGTACAAACCAGCTTTTGCATTTGGTAGCGCAATGCTTTCGGTAGCAGAACCTCCATTGTGCTTTATTACCTGGTTGCTGATCATTTGTCCCGCAGCATTGTAAATACGAATGCTATAGCTGGTTGCCGCTAAATTGTTCAATTGAACTGTCAGCTCACCATTCTTAACCGGGTTTGGATAAATACCAACCGGTGCACCATCACCGATACTGATCTTGGCAATATTGCTATAGGTTACCTTACCACTGATCTCAATCGCTTTTACACGGTAGTAGTTAACGGCATTTGGTACTCGGTCTACTACTGTATAGTTTACATTGCTGCCATCGTTTTTGCTTGGAGCAAGTGTAGCAATCGTTACAAAACTACTAGCTGTTGCAGAACGCTCTATTTCGTAACGAACCACTTCTGTTTCGGTAGCGTTGGTGAAATCAACTTGTATTCCACCACTTACTTGTTTTGCTTTTAATGAAGTGAAGTGAACAGGCAATGGACCATTAGCATTGGAAATGGCAAACGATGAAAATCGTGTCCAGTTGCTAAGTGTATCAACTTTAACTCCCGCTGGCCCCGGCGTTTGATTACCCATACCAGCCAATGTCCATGCCGATCCATCATAATGCCATATGTTATTAGCTGAAAGCGAGTTATAACTTGTGCCTACTTGGCTAGGATCACTATCATCGTATTGGAAAGTCAATGTAGCACCAGTAGAAGTACCAGATGGTGTAATGGTCCACATGCGTTGAATAGCCTTAGTAGTATTATAAGGAGATTGCACACCTGTTACTGCATCGGCTACCCGTACACTCCAGGTTAAGTTATCGCCATTGGCAATTGTTACTGGATTATAAGTACTTTTACCCACAGGGAAGATTTTTGTAGATGCACCAACCGCACTCAACTTTAAGCTGCCAGTTCCAGTAGTTTTAATGTACTTACTTGTACTGTAACCCGAAATAGACACTGTCGTCAAGTCATTATTTGTTAAACTAATAGAACCGTTAGTCAAGATTACGGCAACAGGTGCGGCGGCTAATTGTAAACTGAGGCCAGCTGTATTATCCAATTCAAGGGTAGAACCAGAAACAGTAAAACTACCTGAACCAAAAACTGTCTGAGCACTCGCTCCATTAAACTTCAAATTGCTCGCAGAGTTATAGGTAAATGTTTGTCCGCTTTGAATCTCCAAGTCGCCTTTTATAACCAAACCACCTGAGGCAGTATAATTTACACTTCCAGTGCTTAATAGAAGTTTATCTACAGTCCACGTGCTTGCCGAAGAAGAGATCGCACTGCTTGGAGAAGTAACAAATTCAAAATTCGCATAAGTACGGCCTGATGTTGATGGGGTTCCAGTAAGCTGATGCACGTACCAACTTCCTGTTTCAAACAATACTTTTGAATTAGGTGCTGTCAAAGCAAATGGATTACCACCTCCTTGTGCAATATATTTCGTACCGGCTTTAAAATCAGCAACATTGGTAGTTCCGCTATTGCCAAACATATTGCCACTAAATTTAGTGCCTGCTGTAATTATAGCTGGTGAATTAAATACAATAGATAAGGCATCAGCCGCAAGTAGTTTATGGGCTGTAGCAGACGTAGATCCATTTAATGTCATATTACCGCCGATGCTCGCAGTAGCTCCAGCACTCAGGGAAATAGTAATGGCACTGTCGCTGATCAAATTCAGTTGCGAGCCACTTTCCACGACCAAATCATCGCCTGCGTTACCGCTTATCGTAAGCGTAGCAGCTGCAGATGATTGAAGAGTAACTTTTGTATTGTTCAATACCAATAATTGACCAATCGTCTGTGAAGTAAAGCTAGTCACTGTAGCACTACCACCATCATTAAATTGTAAGATGTCAGTAGCCGCAGGCGATATTCTGCTTGGCGTCCAGTTAGTAGCTGTTGCCAAAGACCCGTTACCCCCAACCCAGTTGTAAGTTGCTGCCGGTGGGGGATTCACAGTACCTGAAACAGCTACAGTTTGCGAGGTAGCTCCAGTCGAAGACAACGTAACATTACCTGTTGGAGAACCGGTAGCTGCAGCAGAACTAATACGAACATATACTGGTGCATTGGTAACAGCACCACCTATTTGAGTAAGTGTAGCTGTCGCACCCCATGCACTATTATCTTTAGATACTTCCCAACTAGTATTCGGTGCTGTCACTGTTATATTATCTACAAGGTTAGTAGCACTAACAGAAAAACTTTGTGAGGCAGAAGCAGTTCCTTGTGTAGTTGTAAAACCACTTAAGCTGGTTACTGAAGAAATAATAGAAGGAGCCGGATTTACTGTACCTGAAACAGCTACATTTTGTGTGGCAGCGCCTGCAGCTGCTACTGTAACGTTGCCCGAAGGAGAACCTTGTAATGCTGTTGATTTAATACGCACCCAAATAGTAGTGTTGGCAATACTGTTTGATACAGCAGTCAGTATTAAGGATCCTGCATATCCTGACGTTGCTGAAGTAGAGGATATTTCATAATCAGTTGGAGCCGTTATGGTAATGTTACCCGACAAGCTGCTGCCGCTTGCTGTAAAGCTTTGAGCTGTTGAAGCCACACCTTGGCTGGTAGTAAAACCAGTTAATGAACTCGGTGTAGCACTTACCGTTGGTGAGCCGGTAACTGTTCCACTTGCAGTCACAGAAGCTGTAGCACCGCCACCAGAAATACTAATTGCTT
Source organism: Chitinophagaceae bacterium (assembly GCA_040290035.1). Lineage (GTDB taxonomy): Bacteria > Bacteroidota > Bacteroidia > Chitinophagales > Chitinophagaceae > Flavisolibacter. The sequence goes on along the minus strand of PSMG01000036.1, from coordinate 813 downwards.
CATTATTATAACTACCTGCATTCAAACCAGAGATTAAACGAACATAAACGGGAGTACTTGCAAGTGTACCACCAGATGCATTTGGAATAGTTGCAGTAGAGCCGAACGTAATGTTGTCAGATGAAACTTCGTAGTTAGCCGAGCCTGTTACAGTAATAGAACCTGCTAAAAGATTGCTTCCTGACAGATTGAATGATTGAGAGGTTGAAGGACCACTTCCTTGTATATAATTAAAATTAATTAAACTGGTGGGTGAAGCAGACAATGCGGGTGAAGAAGCTGAATTTACGTTTACTGTTAAAGCAAGATCGTCAATCCTCCAATTTATAGTACCAGCTCCAGCGTTCCCTGAACCACCAAACCCATAAATACGAACGGTAACTGAAGTACCTACCCCGCTAGTTATAGTAGTTAAAGTTGGCGTCTTCAACACCCAAGTTGAAGTTGGTGGTATTGCCTGAGTCTCTAATGCGTAATCAGTATTATAATTATCTAAATTAGTTCGGATTGAGTAAGAAACAGGTCCAGTTAATGTTGACCTAGAACCAAAACTAATTGCTGATAGAGATACAGTATACCCAGAAGCAGGTGTTAGTGTAAACTCAAAATATGCACTCCCCGTTGACGGCGTAACATCTAAAGACCCTATTCTAGCAGCATTTCCAATATTCATTTGGCCAGAAGCACCCGCATATCCTGTAGAAGCAGCACTTGAATTAATAGGGCTACTCACTGTTCCATTGGAATTACCAATACTGACAGCAGATACAGTCAAGTTTGATGTAGTATTTGTGCTCGGGTTGGCGTTAGCAG
>PSMG01000082.1:0-2147 GCA_040290035.1 Chitinophagaceae bacterium | reverse complement strand
TGGCGATCCAGACCGTGTGAAAGAAGTGAGTAAATACTTCGATCGCATTGAAGTAAAACAGCAACATAGAGAGTTTGTAACACATACTGGGTACATCGGCAATAAAAGATTGAGCGTGATATCAACGGGCATTGGTCCTGATAATATCGATATTGCCTTCAATGAATTGGATGCATTAGCAAATATTGATTTTACAACCAGAACTATAAAGGAAAATTTGAAGCCACTTAATATTATTCGGATGGGTACTGCTGGTTCTTTGCAGGCAGATATACCCGTTGATAGTTTTGTTGCTTCTACTCACGGTTTGGGACTCGACAATTTGATGCATTATTATCGATTAGAACAAAACGAAGAAGAAGCGCAGTTGCTCCAATCCTTTATTACATTTACCCAATTGCATTCAAGTGTGGTTCCTTACATCAGTAGTGCAAGTGCATCATTGCTTAAAAATTTCGTTGATGGATTTTACGGCGGAATTACTGTTACTTGCCCTGGCTTTTATGGTCCGCAAGGAAGAATTTTACGCTTAGGAATTAAGAATCCTAACTTAATTGATCGATTAACAGAATTTCGTTTTGGCCATCATCGTATTTCTAATTTTGAAATGGAAACATCAGCTATGTATGGCATGTGTAAATTATTAGGCCATCATACCCTCTCCTTAAGTGCCATTGTCGCCAATCGAATTCAAAAACAATTTTCAAAAGATGGTGCTGCCTTGGTCGAAAAATTAATTACTACATCATTAGAAATTATTACTTCCTCAATATGACTTTGAAGTTTTTTAAATATCAAGGTTCGGGCAATGATTTTGTGATCATGGATAATCGAAAAGATGAGATCAATTTAACAACCAGCCAAATTATGTTGTTATGCGATAGAAGGTTTGGCATTGGCGGCGATGGCTTAATGCTTCTGAATAAGCATACAGATTACGATTTCGAAATGAAGTATTACAACTCAGATGGGAAAGAAAGTACTATGTGTGGTAATGGTGGAAGATGTCTTACCAAGTTTGCATACGATCAAGGTATACTCCAAACTACCTATCATTTTTTAGCTATTGATGGGCCACACAAAGCTTCCATCAATAGCGATGGAACGGTAGCATTGAAAATGAATGATGTTACAGAGATTTCCTGTTATCATGGCGACATTATGCTAAATACAGGTTCGCCTCATTACATAAAAATGGTTAGTGATGTAATGCATTACGACGTTTTTAAAAATGGCCGTGAAATCCGCTATAGCAAAGATTTTGCAAACGAAGGCATCAATGTAAATTTTGTGGAGCAGTTGGATGAAGATGATCAGATTATTGTTCGTACATATGAACGTGGTGTGGAAGATGAGACGCTTTCCTGTGGCACTGGTGTTACTGCCGCCGCAATCGTTTGTTGTCACAATGATAATGGTTTTAACCATATTAACATAAAAACACGTGGCGGCAACTTAAGTGTTGAATATGAAAAAAATGGTAATCACTATACCAATGTCTGGCTTATTGGCCCTGCGCTAAAAGTTTTTGAAGGGATAATTGAAGTATAAATAGAAGGCAACATCTTCTCTTTTTTATTCTACCTCGTTTCATTAATCTTAATATGCATCAATTCAACATCCGGGTTTATGGCATTTTGATCAATAATCAACAACAAGTGTTAGTTAGTGATGAATTGATCAGAGGAAAACAATACACTAAATTTCCGGGTGGTGGTTTAGAATATGGTGAAGGAACACGTGACTGCTTGCGAAGAGAATTTTTAGAAGAAATGAATCTAAGAATAGAAGTTGGTGAGCATCTTTATACAACCGATTATTTTCAGCCTTCTACCTTCCATCCCAATCACCAGATAATTTCAATTTATTATTATGTAAAGGCATTAGAGCCGATCACGGCAAGATTGAGCAATACTTCTTTTGACTTTAATGAAGAGCAGATGAATAGATACAAACAATTCAACGAGATTGAAACGTTTCGTTTTATAGATTGGAATGCCTTAAACGAAGAAAGTGTTTCGCTTCCTATTGATAAGATCGTGGTGCGTTTGCTAAAACAACAACAGTACCAATAACGTGTTGTGCTATTAAAAACTCAAAGCATGTTTGATTTGAGTTAATTTGTTACCGTTTAAATGGTTGATTCA
>PSMG01000004.1:92359-110379 GCA_040290035.1 Chitinophagaceae bacterium | reverse complement strand
GAAGAAGGGGTAAAGTCAAACCTTAGACCTTAAACCTCAAACCTTTTCACCTTAGTGGTTCTGAAAAGCATCTACTCCTTGCTCAGTACTTCCTCTATCACCCTCGGGTAATGCAAATGCTCCAGCGCATGTATCCGTTGTGCCAGGTCGACGGGTTTATCACCTTCCAACACGGGGCATGCCGTATGAAAAATGATGTCACCGTTATCATAATGTTCATCCACATAATGAATAGTAATGCCCGACTCCACTTCTCCCGCCTGCAGTACCGATTCATGTACATGCTGGCCATACATGCCCTTGCCGCCATATTTGGGCAATAAGGCAGGATGTATATTGATAATGCGCTGTCGGTAAGCACCAATCAGTTGCTGTGGCACCTTCCACAAAAAACCGGCAAGCACAATCAGGTGTACAGAAGCTTGCTGTAATTCGGGCAAATAGCCATCACCGTTATAGAACCGATCCCGTTCAATTATTAAGGTAGGAACGTCCGAGTTGGCAGCTACCTGCAGCACGCCTGCTGTCGGCTTATTGCAAACTACCAGTACTACTTTGATTGACGGGTGATCTTTAAAATAAGTGATGATCTGTTGCGCATTGGTACCTGCACCTGAGGCAAAGATGGCAATATGTTTAGTGTTGCCCATGATGTTCGGTTAAGCTTGGTTGTTTCTTAAATAGTCCTAATCGTTGCAGCAATCGCTTTTCAAACTTCCAGAAGAAGGGAAACTGTCCAAACAGGAACGCAATGCTCAATAAAATAATTTGATACCCAAAGACCAACACGCCTATCCGCACCAGGGCCTTCCATAGCCAAAAGCTATCGGCATCAAACCCTACCCAACCAATTACAGCACGTGTAAGCCACGTCGTAAGTGTACCCGTAATGGCAAATACGCAAAGGATAAAAAACAATTGTTTGGGTCCAACTTTCCATTTTTTCTGCAATCGTCGAAGCATAGAAGAAAAACGAAATTAGGCGGATTTGTTTAGGGCACGAATCAAAAAATGGATGCACTTTCCACATAGCTTTAACGCTTGTGGAGCGATTTACTTTTTAATGACAATAATCTTGATACAAAAACAATTAATACAAAAACATCTGCTGAAAATCAAGCCTGTAGCGGCTTAAAAAAAATTTAACGGCGTTGGTATTTTGTAAAATTCCTGTCATATTTTTGCACCCAATTCAGGAAATTTTCCACATTTAGATCCATAAGTGTCTATGAATTTTTTTAAGCTAATTGCTCAAAAGGTTGCGCTGATAGGATGTATTCTTCTTCTTTCACACAATACTTTAAAAGCACAAGACGGCGATAAAGCAGTAGGTAAAACTCTTTTTCAACAGAACTGTCAAACATGTCATGCTTTAAATAAGGCTTTGACCGGTCCTGCTCTGGCAGGTGTTACCGGCCGCGGCCCTTGGGGTGATCGAAAAGAGCTGTATAAATGGATTCACAACCCAGCGGGCTACATTGCTTCCGATAAGACAGGCTATACCAAAGGATTGCAGGAGCAATACAAAGCCCTGATGACTTCTTTTCCACAACTAAGTGAAAAGGATATTGATAATATTGTAGCGTACATCGAAGCGCCACCTGCTGAAGAAAAGAAGACTGATAATCCAGCGGATAACCCTACCGAAACGTCTGGTAGCAGTTCTATCATCTTTGGTGTTATCTCTTTGATCCTTGCCTTAATCGCGTTGATCTTATTACAGGTAAACAGCAACCTTAAAAAGTTGTCTGACGATAAAGAAGGCATTCTTCGTCCTGAGCCTGTTCCTTTTTACCGCAACAAAGTATACATTGCTCTATTAGCATTGGTGCTGTTTGTGGTGGGTGGTTTCTTTGTAGGCAAAGGTGCTATCAACCTGGGTCGTCAAAAGAATTATAAGCCCGATCAACCTATTTACTTCTCTCATAAAGTACACGCAGGCGTTAACCAGATCAACTGTTTGTATTGTCATGGTAATGCATGGGAAAGTAAACACGCCGCTATTCCTTCTATGAACATATGTATGAATTGCCATAAAGCAATTAATGCCTATGAGAAAGGTCCGAAGATCTATGACGAAGACGGAACAGAGATTAATGGTACTGCTGAGATTAAGAAATTATACCAATATGCTGGTTTCACAGAAGGCCAGCCTTGGAACCCAAACAATGCAAAACCAATTGCATGGGTAAAGATCCACAACCTGCCTGACCATGTTTACTTTAACCACTCACAACATGTACGTGTAGGTAAAGTACAATGTCAAACCTGTCATGGTCCTATCAACGAGATGAACAAAGTGTACCAGTTCTCAGAATTAAGCATGGGCTGGTGTATCAACTGTCACCGCGAAAGCAAGGTGGACTTTAACACAGACAGCACAAAAGGCAATCAATTCTACAGCATTTACGAGAAGTTTCACAACGATATCAAAAACGGTAAAATGGACAGCGTAACCGTAAAAGATATTGGTGGATTGGAATGTCAAAAATGTCACTATTAATACTTGCCTAGCAAGATTCAGAATAGAAGAAAATTTTATCATAACACTCTCGAATAAATAAAAACTCCCGCAACGGGTAAAAAATATGAGCGATAACAAGTATTGGCATAGTTTTTCAGAGTTGACCGATAATGAACGCCTTCAAAAGCTAACCAAGGATGAATTTGGGGAAGAGCTTCCTTTTGGAGACTTTGACGATAAAGGATTGTTGGATGCAAAAACGCCACGCCGCGACTTCTTAAAATACTTAGGCTTCAGTACGGCTGCTGCTACTTTGGCTGCTTCTTGTAAACAGCCGGTTCGCAGAGCTATTCCTTATGTAAACAAGCCGGAAAACATTATTCCTGGTGTAGCTAAATATTATGCTACTACGTTTGTGCAAGACGGTGAAGTGGTTCCGGTATTAGCTAAAGTAAGAGATGGTCGTCCTATTAAAATAGAAGGTAACAGTCTATCCAGCTTAACGAAAGGCGGAACATCTGCTCGTGTGCAAGCTTCTGTGTTAGACCTTTACGATACACATCGCTTAACACATCCAAAGCGTAATAAAGGCAATGGAACCTTCGATGAAATTCCGACCTTTGAACAAGTGGATACACAAATTGCCAATGCTTTGGCAAACTTAGGTAGCGGATCTGTAGTATTGCTTACATCTACTATTGTATCTCCTTCTACCCGCCAATTAATTACTGAATTCTTAGGAAAATATCCGGGTTCCCGCCATGTACAGTATGACGCTATTTCTTATAGCGGTTTGTTGCAAGCTAATGGTGGAAGAATCCCTGCTTATCAATTTGATAAAGCAAAAGTTATTGTCAGCTTAGGTGCCGATTTCTTAGGTACTTGGTTGAACCCCGTTGAAAATGCTAAGAATTATGCGGTTGGTCGTAAGATCAATGAAGCAGCTCCAACAATGAGCAAGCATTACCAGTTCGAGTCTTATTTGAGCTTAACTGGTTCTAATGCCGACGAACGTTACACACACCGTCCATCAGAAACTGGTGCGGTTGCTTTGGCCTTATTGGCTGCAGTAGGCGGCGCAGCAACAGCCCCTTCTATTGCTGATGCTAAATTGACCAAGGGCATTCAAAAAGCGGCTGCTGACTTGAAAGCTGCTGGCGGCGCAGGTGTAGTAGTAAGTGGAAGTAACGATCCTAATGTGCAGGCGGTAGTAGCAGCAATTAATGCAGCAATCGGGGCTAATGGAAATACCATCAATACAGCAACAACTGCAACCTTCAAGCAAGGTATTGATGCAGATATGGCTGCCTTGGTAACTGCAATGGAAGGGGGCCAGGTTGGTGCCTTATTGATTTGCGATGCAAATCCGGTTTATGATTATTTCGACGCAGCACGATTTGCCAATGCAATGAAGAAAGTAAAGCTTTCTGTTTCCTTCAATACTAAATTAGATGAAACAACTAAGCTTTGCCAATACTCTATTCCTACACATCATTATTTAGAAAGCTGGGGCGATGCAGAACCTAAAGCTGGTTACGTATTTTTTATTCAGCCAACAATTAACCCGTTATTTAAAACACGTCCGTTCCAAACTTCTTTATTAAAGTGGAGCGGCAACAATACAGATTGGGAAACTTATTTCAGAAACTATTGGACAGGCAAATTAGGCGGTGCACACCAATTTAATGTTGCCTTGCAAGATGGTGTTTTGGAAGGTACAACGACGACAGGTGCGGTAGCTCCTGCAGGTGGCGGTGCTTCAGTAAGTCTTGCTGCTGCAACGGCTGCTTTAGCTGCTCCAAAGCCTCGTGCAAAGAATGAGTTGGTATTGTACCAAAACGTAGCCATGGCTGCAGGCAAACAAGGCGGTAACCCATGGCTGTTAGAGCTGCCTGACCCGGTTACTAAAGTTACCTGGGGCAACTTTGCGATGGTGTCCGTATCCAAAGCAAAAGAACTTGGCATTGAATTAAATACAGATTACGAATACTACCAGGACAAGCCGTTGATCGATCTTACCATCAACAACAAAAAAGTTACTGTTCCGGTAATGGTTGTTCCTGGTATGCAAGCCGATACCATTGCTGTTGCAGTGGGTTATGGTAGAAACGAAGAGTTTGGTGTAGCATCTCGTAACGTTGGTCCAAACGTTTATCCGTTTGCCCGCTTCAATGGCACTACAGTAGATTATTATACTGATATCAATGTAGCTAGAGCTGCCGGTACTGAAAAAGTAGCGCAGCAGCAAATTCATAGCTCTTACGAAGGAAGAACACAAGTAGTAAAAGAAACTACATTGGCTACCTTTTTAAAATATCCTCATCGCTATACAGAAGAAAGAGAAGAATTAGTAAAAGATTTCGCCAGAAAAACAGGTGACTATCGCAAAGAAGGAACCTTGTATGGCGATCATATCCAGCCAGGTGCTAAATGGGGTATGTCTATCGATCTGAACTCCTGTATCGGTTGTGGCGCTTGCGTAGTGGCTTGTCATTTGGAAAACAACGTCCCCGTTGTAGGTAAAAATGAAGTATTACGTGCCCACGAAATGCATTGGCTACGTATTGACCGCTACTTTGTAAGCGATGAAAAGAATCCTGATGATCTGAAAGCGGTGGTATTCCAACCAATGCTTTGTCAACATTGCGACAATGCTCCTTGTGAGAACGTTTGTCCTGTGGCTGCTACCACGCACAGCTCAGAAGGTATCAACCAGATGGCGTACAATCGCTGTATTGGTACACGTTATTGTGCTAACAACTGTCCTTATAAAGTACGTCGTTTCAACTGGGGTGATTATACAGGTGCTTCTACACACGGTAAGTTAGGTCCTAAGAGCGGTACTGGTGAGTTGAACGAAGTAGTATATGACATGAACGATGAGTTAACACGTATGGTGTTGAATCCGGATGTAGTTACCCGTAGTCGTGGTGTAATGGAAAAATGTACATTCTGCGTTCAGCGTACACAAGCCGGAAAGCTAAAAGCAAAACAAGAGAACAGGGCAATCAAAGGGGATGAAGTTCAGAGTGCTTGTGCACAGGCTTGTCCAACCAACGCTATTATGTTTGGTAATGTCAACGACAAAACCAGCACCGTAGCACAAATTCGTAAGAACAATCCTGGTCGCTTGTTCTATGTGATCGAGCAAATTCACACCTTGCCGAACGTAAACTATTTGGCAAGAATTAGAAATACAGAAGAAATCACGTTTGTTGAAAATACAGTTGAAGGTGGTGAGCATGCAAGACAACAGGAGAAGAAAGGCGCCGTAAATTCAAACGAAACAGTAAACGAACATAAATAAACGTAAGACGGCAACGTCGGACGTAAGACAACAGATATTAGTATAAGAGTAGATAATTTAAATAAAGCTTGAGGCTTCGGTCTTATAGCTTGTAGCTTAAAACTATGGCATTACTTAAGTACGAATCGCAGGTAAGACCACCGTTAGTAGTAGGGGAGAAAGATTACCACCAGGTAACGGAAGACATTTGCCGTCCGGTAGAAGCCAAGCCTTCTACATTATGGTGGATTGGATTTTTGGTCTCCGTGGCATTGTTGTTATTCGGTGTTATTTCTGTAACCCGTGAAGTGTGGTTTGGTACCGGTCAGTGGAACTTGAACAGAACGATCGGTTGGGGTTGGGACATTACCAACTTCGTATGGTGGGTAGGTATCGGTCACGCAGGTACATTGATCTCTGCTATTTTATTATTGTTTCGCCAGGGATGGAGAACAGGTGTAAACCGTGCAGCGGAAGCGATGACCATCTTTGCCGTAATGTGTGCCGGTCAGTTCCCGATTTTCCACATGGGCCGCGTATGGAACGCCTTCTTTACCTTACCTTATCCAAATACCCGTGGTCCTTTGTGGGTGAACTTCAACTCGCCATTGCTTTGGGATGTATTTGCGATCTCTACTTATTTCACTGTATCATTATTATTCTGGTATTCAGGTTTGTTGCCAGATTTAGCAACGCTACGGGATCGTGCAAAAGAAAAATGGCGCAAAACTTTTTATGGTGTAGCAGCTTTCGGTTGGACAGGTTCAACCAAGCATTGGCAGCGTCATGAAGCACTGTCCTTAGTGCTGGCAGGTTTGTCAACGCCTCTTGTACTTTCGGTACACACTATTGTATCCTTTGACTTCGCAACGTCCGTAATTCCGGGTTGGCATACAACCATTTTCCCTCCATACTTCGTTGCAGGTGCTATCTTCTCCGGTTTCGCAATGGTGCAAACACTTTTATTAGTAACTAGAAAAGTGTTGGCTCTGGAAGACTATATCACAATCGAGCACATTGAAGTAATGAACAAAGTAATCGTACTTACCGGTTCCATTGTAGGTATTGCTTACTTGACTGAATTGTTCATGGCCTGGTACTCACACGTAGAGTATGAGTGGTTTGCCTTCAGGGAAAACCGTGTGAACCTGTCAAGCCCGTATGGCTGGAGCTATTGGTTGATGATGGGTTGTAACGTAATCTCTCCGCAGATCTTCTGGTTCCGTAAGATGAGAAGAAACCTTACCGTTACCTTCTTTATGTCTGTAATCGTAAACGTAGGTATGTGGTTTGAACGTTTTGTAATCATCGTTACTTCTTTATACCGTGATTATCTACCATCGTCCTGGAGTACTTACTATTCACCAACTATTTGGGAAGTAGGTTTCTACATGGGAACATTTGGATTGTTCTTCACTTGCTATTTCTTATTCTCTAAGTTCTTCCCGGTTATTGCTATCGCAGAGATCAAACACATCCTGAAGAAGAGCGGTGAGAACTATAAAGAAAAAATGGACGTTGTAGAACAAGAACCAGTGGCAGAATTTGCTCACGAGTATGCACATTAATTGAATTAAGTAATTGAACTAATTATATGGCAGTTAAAAAATTTGTAGTCGGTAATTTTTATGATGAGCAGGTGTTGTTCCCAGCTGTAAAAGCAGTGCGTAAGGCAGGCTATAAAATTCACGATGTTTATACGCCAATGCCTATCCATGGTTTAGATACCGCAATAGGTCTACGTGATACCAGCTTACACACAGCCGGTTTTATTTATGGTATTACCGGTACTACAACCGCATTAACTTTTATTACCTGGGTATTCACTACCGATTGGCCAATGAACATTGGTGGTAAGCCTTTCTTTGCTTTAACTGCATGGATTCCAATTACGTTCGAGTTGACTGTATTGTTCTCAGCCGTTGGGATGGTACTTACTTTCTGTTACCTGTGTCAATTGGCGCCATTTGTAAAAAAAGATCACTTTAGCCTTCGTGCAACTGATGATACCTTTGTAATGGCATTAGAAATAACTGCGAAAACAAACGAGCAGGAAGCAATCGATTTCTTACAAAACCTGGGTGCAAAAGACGTAACTGTGATGAAGAAAGAAACGGGTTGGTGGTTAGGCAACTATGCTACTCCAACAAAAATGTTTGACAAAACCGTAGAACCAATCGGCTAAAAAAGAAAAGATGAAACAATTTTTAATACTTGTTGCAATTATTTTGACAGCTTCTGTTACAATGATTAGTTGTGGCGGTGCTCATGGTAATGATCCTGGTGATGCGTACATGCCTGATATGTATTATAGCCGTGCTTATGAAACCTATGGTTATAATGACGTTGGCGGAGAATACGATACATTAAAAGCAAGAGGCATTTTCTATAATGGCTATCCCGTTGCTGGTACTATGGCCCGTGGCGATGTGGATCCATATCCTTATCAAAATACTGATACAGGCTATGCACAATCTGCAGCTTTTAAAAATCCAAATGACAGCGTTACACTTTCTCCTGCACAAATGAAAGAAGCTGAACGCTTGTACTTAGTGAATTGTGGTATTTGCCATGGAACGAACCTGGATGGTAATGGTCCTTTATGGAAAGGCGGCGAAGGTCCATACCCTGCAGCACCACGTAATCTGAAAGACGATTACAGTAAAAAATTAGCAGACGGAACTATTTATCATGTAATAGAATATGGTAAAGGCCAAATGGGTAGTTATGCTTCTCAAGTTCGACCAGAACAGCGTTGGTGGATCATCAAATACATCCGTTCCAAGCAAGGTTCAGGAGCACCAGCATCAACGGCTGATACAACAAAAGCAAGCGCTACCGGAGCAAAAGCACCAACAGCAAATAATCCAAGTGGTAACGGTACCATGCAAACAAAAAAATAAGATCGAACTTATAAATAGATTGTGATGGCAGATTTTAAATTAAGCTACAGAATACCCAGACGTTACAACACCTTCTCGCTGATTTTGATGGCGGTCGGCATTCTATCAATTATTCTTTTATTTGTTACACGTGGTACCAGCAATGATCCGCATGTACAATCTCTGTTTTGGGGCTCCCTATTACAAAACAGCGTCTACTTTTTACTGATTTGTAACGCGGCAATGTTCTTCATTTGTGCTACTACTTTAGCGTGGGGCGGTTGGCAAATGTCCTTTAGAAGAGTATCGGAAGCGATTTCTGCCTGTGTGCCTGTTCTGTCCATTGTCACTTTTATTATTTTAATGATTTTGATATTTGGCAACCAACATGAGATTTACGAGTGGGCAAATGCCGATGTAGTAAAAAACGACCAGGCATTACAATCTAAATCTGGTTTCTTAAACAAAGGTTTCTTTACCGTTTGGACGATTATTACTTTACTCGGATGGTCTTTCCTGGGTTATAAAATGCGCCAGCTTTCCCGCAGCACGGATAACAATCCGCTGCAGTTAGATGAAGCAAAAAAATACATTTGGAACAATACCGTTTGGTCTGCTGTGTATATGGTGTTGTTCGCTTTAACTGTAATGTCCTCCATTCCTTGGTTCTGGTTAATGAGTATCAATGCACACTGGTATTCTACCATGTTTAGCTGGTACACATTTGCTTCTTCTTTTGTAGCCGGTGTCGCATTAATCACTTTGTTTGTTGTTTACTTAAAGAATAATAATTACTTAGAACTAACCAACAAAGAGCATTTACATGACCTAGGAAAATTTGTATTTGCATTTTCCATCTTCTGGACCTATTTGTGGTACTCACAGTTTATGTTGATTTGGTATGCCAACATTCCGGAAGAAACAATTTACTTCAAGCCAAGAATGCAGGGTGCATACAGAGGATTATTTTTTTTGAATTTGATCATCAATTTCGTTGCGCCGTTGTTAATATTAATGAAGCGTAACTCGAAGCGTAACTATGGAACAATTACCATGATATGCGTCTTGATCATCTTTGGGCATTGGTTAGACTTTTACATGATGGTGTTCCCAAGCTTATCGCCAGATCATGTACCTTTTATGTTGTTGGATATGGGTGTGGCGTTAGGCTTTATCGGATTGATTATGTTCACCACATCGAAAGCGTTGACAAGAGCGCCGCTGATTGCGGTTAATCACCCATTCTTGAAAGAAAGTATTGTTCATCATACGTAAAAAAGAAAATTGACCCGCTGTCGGCGTGGTGACTTTTTAATTAAACACATTATGACAAGTCTTTGGATAGTAGTAGCACTGATTCTAGGTTTTATCATCACCTTCCAAATTGCGAAAGCAAGTGAGTACGTAGGTATTTTGCGTGGTGAAGAAAAAAGCCGTAAGCAAAACAATCGCATCAACGGATTTATGATGCTGGCATTTCTAATTGCTGGCTTAGTAGGCGTATGGTACTGCAATGAGCGTTTGAAAGGAAAGATTTTAGGTGAAGCAGCTTCTGTGCAGGGCGAACGTGTTGACACTATGCTGTACATCACACTTGCTATTACCGGAATCGTATTCTTTATCACACAAATAGTTTTATTCTGGTTCGCCTATAAATACCAGGAAAAAGAAGAACGTAAGGCTTATTTCTATCCGCACAATAACAAGTTAGAAGTTATCTGGACCGTTATTCCTGCCATCACGCTAACTGTACTAGTTGGTTTCGGTTTATATTATTGGTTCGAAATCACTGGTGAAGCACCGAAAGATGCGCAAGTAGTAGAAGTAACAGGTCACCAATTTGGTTGGGAGTTTCGTTATCCGGGTAAGGACGGCATTTTAGGAAAGAAATATTTCAAAAATATTGATGAGACTAAAGGCAATCCTTTAGGACAATTATGGGATGATCCTGCTAATCGCGATGATATTTATGTTTCAAACGAAGCACACATTGTAGTAGGTAAACCGGTTAAGCTAGTTATCGGTTCTAAAGATGTTGTCCACGACGTTGGTTTGGTACATTTCCGTATGAAAATGGATGCAGTGCCTGGTACGCCAACAATCATGTGGTTTACACCAAAGTTTACTACACGTCAAATGCGTGAAAAATATGGCGATGATTTCAACTACGAAATCTCTTGCGATCAAATGTGCGGCAAAGGTCACTTTAGTATGAGAGGCGTAATTGTAGTGGAAAGCCAGGCAGAGTATAATATTTGGTTGGCTAAACAGAAGCCACAATATTTCGCTGCACACCCGGAAGCTGCTCCCGCAACACCAGTAACAACTCCGGCAACCGGAGACACAACCAAAGTAGCTGCTAACAGTACAACAATGAAATAACTTTGTAGAAAATGAAATAACTTTGTAGAACGTTTGTTTTACAACAAAATAAATGGATATGAGTAACGACGCAACAATACATGTGCATGGTGCAGAGGTGACAATTCACGAAGCATATGAGATGCACGACCACCATCATCATCAATCGTTTATTACAAAATATGTTTTTAGCCAGGATCACAAAACCATCGCTAAACAATTCCTAATCACAGGAATGATTTGGGCCATCATCGGTGGTTTGTTCTCTGTGCTGTTTCGCTTACAACTAGGTTATCCAGATACAAAATTTGAAATTCTGGAAACCGTGTTCGGCCATTGGGCTAAAGGCGGACAAATTAATCCTGAGTTTTATTATGCCTTGGTAACCATGCACGGTACAGTGTTGGTGTTCTTTGTATTAACGGGTGGACTAAGCGGAACGTTTGCCAACTTATTAATTCCTCTTCAGCTAGGTGCTCGTGATATGGCTTCTCCATTCATGAACATGCTTTCATACTGGTTTTTCTTCATTGCATCGATCGTAATGTTCTCTTCTCTGTTTGTACAAACAGGTCCTGCAAGTGGTGGTTGGACATCTTATCCCCCCCTGTCTGCATTAGGACAAGCATCGGATGGTTCTAAATTGGGAATGGATCTTTGGATCACCTCCATGGCATTGTTCGTAGTATCATCTTTATTAGGGGGCTTGAACTACATTGCAACCATTTTGAACTTACGTACGAAGGGTATGACCATGACCCGTATGCCGTTGACTATTTGGGGTCTGTTTTTCACGGCAATCTTGGGTGTATTATCATTCCCTGTATTGTTCTCTGGTTTCATCTTATTGTTGTTCGATCGTCATGCAGGAACAAGCTTTTACTTAAGTGATATTTATGTTAACGGACAGATCTTACCAAACGAGGGTGGTAGCGCTATTTTGTACCAACACTTGTTCTGGTTTTTAGGTCACCCTGAAGTATATATCATCATCCTACCTGCGATGGGATTGGTTTCTGAGGTCATGAGTATTAATGCACGCAAACCCATCTTTGGTTATATGGCGATGGTGGGTTCTTTGTTTGCCATCTGTATTCTTGCCTTCCTGGTATGGGCACACCACATGTTTGTAAGTGGTTTGAATCCGTTCTTAGGTTCTGTGTTCGTATTATTAACCCTTTTGATTGCGATTCCTTCAGCCATCAAAGTATTCAACTGGATTACTACCATTTGGAGGGGTAATATTCGCTTTACACCTGCGATGTTATTTGCGATAGGTTTTGTGAGCTTGTTTATCTCTGGTGGTTTGACTGGTATCTGGTTGGGTAATTCAACAATTGATATTCACTTACACGATACATACTTTGTAATTGCACACTTTCATATTGTAATGGGCGTGTCGGCATTCTTTGGAATGTTCTGCGGTATTTATCATTGGTTCCCTAAAATGTTTGGTCGCTATTTAAATAACACGCTTGGTTATATACACTTCTGGGTAACTATTGTTGGTGCTTATTTGATCTTCTGGCCAATGCACTACATGGGTATGGCTGGGGTACCACGTCGTTATTTAGATTTTCGTTTGTGGTCATCATTTAACCAGTTCAGTGATCTGAATAAAATGATTTCCATTGTTTCCATCATTGTATTTGCCGTGCAGTTGATGTTTGTGTTCAATTTCTTCTATTCTATTTTCAAAGGAAGAAAAGTACGCAGTACAAATCCATGGGGTGCAAACACGATGGAATGGACAACACCAATCAATCCTGGTCACGGCAACTGGCCTGGTGAAATTCCGGAAGTACACCGTTGGCCATATGATTATAGCAAAGACGGGAGAGCTTATATTCCGCAGACAGAGCCGGTAAATCCGAACGAGTCTATGGCGCATTGATAGTTATTTGAAATAGTGTTTGCCAACACTGTAAAACAAGACCATTGAAGCAGGAAGCAAACCAAAAGAAGAACAGCAAGCTGAAGGATTACCTGCAGCTGATAAAGATGTCGTTGAGCATCATGGTTGTTTTTTCTGCGGTGATCTGCTACTTGTTGGCACCAAAAGTGGTTGCGTATGACTGGTGGATGATCCTTCTGTTGTTCGTTGGTGGCATGTTGGTCACAGGTAGTGCCAACGCCATCAACCAAACAGTTGAAAAGGATACAGACGCCATCATGAAACGTACTGCAACCAGACCAATAGCTGCGGGCAGAATGACCACGACAGAAGGTTGGGCATTTGCCATCCTTACAGGAATTGCAGGTGTTGTCATCTTGGGTGTTTTCTTCAATTGGTTATCAGCTGGCCTTGCTGCATTTAGTTTATTTTTATATGCGTTTGTTTATACACCATTAAAAAAAATAAGCGCAGTATCAGTGATTGTAGGCGCCTTTCCGGGAGCATTACCTTGCCTAATTGGTTATGCAGCAGGAAACGATGACTTGTCACTCGCTGGTTGGGTTTTGTTTGGAATACAGTTTTTATGGCAGTTTCCGCATTTCTGGGCAATAGCTTGGCTGGCGCATCAGGATTATTCCAAAGCTGGCTTTCGCTTATTACCCGGTCAAGGCGAAACAACAAAAACCACTGCATTGCAAACAATCATTTATGCAGTATTGCTTTTACCCGCATGTATCATTCCTTATACCATCGGGCTTACAGAAAGCAATACAATTGGCGGAATGATTAGTTTGGCAATCGTAATCATTGCTAATTTCTTCTTGATTACACAATGTGTTCGTCTATATAAAGACATGACACAAACTGCAGCAAGAAGGGTAATGTTCAGCAGTTATATTTATTTACCAATCGTGTTCTTTGCGCTATTAGCTGCAAAGCAAAGCACCGGAATATAAAATTATTATTAACGAGAGATGGACATTGTGAATACACAACAAAGACAAAAAATACATCCCCACAAATTTTTATTGTGGGTAGCAATAGGCAGCATAATCATGATGTTTGCAGGACTTACCAGTGCCTATATTGTAAAAAGCAATCAGGCAAACTGGATAGAAGTGCAAATGCCAAAACTGTTCTTTGTGTCAACGGCTGTTATTATTCTAAGCAGTGTAACCATGCAAATGGCGCTACGCAATTTTAAACAGCGGGAAATGATGCAGTACAGAAGATTGCTCATCACCACGTTCGCACTAGGAATTGCTTTCGTGATCTTGCAATATTTGGGTTTTAAATGGCTTTGGGATAATGGTGTGCATTTTAAAGGAGCCGGCGCAGGGCAATTCTTATACATTATTGCGGGATTGCACGCTCTCCACGTAGTTGGCGGCATCGTTGCTCTTTTAATAATGGCGGCTAAAGCTTTTTTGAGCAACACACGTAGTTACAATTCGGTGCCTGTTGAAGTAATGACAACGTATTGGCACTTTGTAGATATTTTGTGGTTGTATTTATTGATCTTTTTCATTTGGATAAAATAAGTTGTACGTTTCAAGCCTAAGCAATAGCTCAAAACTTAAAAGTAGAACATCAAACTTAAAACCTTGAATTAATGGCAACACCTGCTGTGGCAACAAGAACCAATTGGTGGGGTGGCGGTAAAAGCCCCTTCAATGTAGAGTATGGAAAATTAATGATGTGGTACTTTTTGATGAGTGATGCATTCACCTTTGGTGCATTTCTTATTTCTTATGGTACCGTTCGTTTTTCGTCTAACTCATGGCCTGACCCGAACCATGTATTTAAAAATTTTCCAGGTGCAGGCGAAGCCAATTTACCATTGGCGTTCGTGAGCTTGATGACCTTTATTTTGATCATCTCCTCTGTAACCATGGTATTAGCTGTTCATGCCGGACATAACAACGACAAAAAAGGTGTAAGCAAATGGTTGATCTGGACCATCCTTGGTGGCTTGGCATTCTTATCTTGCCAGGCATGGGAATGGACGCACTTGCATCACGAAGGTGCATGGTGGGGCCGAAATCCTTTTCCAAATGCAGACGGTACTGTAGCCTCCACCAACTTCACCAACTTCTTTTTTACTATCACAGGTTTCCATGGCTTCCACGTATTTTCTGGTGTGATTATTAATATCATCATGTTAGTGATGACACAAAAAAATGTATTTGAAAATCGTGGCCATTACCTGATGATTGAAAAAGCAGGTTTGTACTGGCACTTTGTAGATTTAGTTTGGGTATTTGTATTCTTGTGTTTTTATCTTATCTAACTATTAGAACAAATTATAAATGGAACATAACGATATTTCATCGGAAGTAACCTTTCACCACGTACACTCGAAAGAGGAGTTCAACAAACGTATCAGAAATACGACGATTCTGCTTTCTGTAATTACTTTGATCGAACTAGGAATTGGTTTGTTGATTTACACTCTGCACAAAGGAGAGCCTAATCCATTGTTGATCCTCCTGTTCAAAGGCATAGTGTGCATCCTTACATTAGCAAAAGCATTTTACATTGTTTCTGTTTTCATGCACTTAGGCGACGAGATCAGAAATATGATCATGACCATTGTTGTGCCGTTAATGTTATTTGTATGGTTTATTGCTGCTTTCTTGTGGGACGGCAACTCATTCAGAACATTACGCAACCGTTATCATCAAGAATCAAATGCAAAAGTCGTGATTGTTACCCAAGAGCATCCGAAGGGAGCAGATACTGCAACACATGGCAGCACACCACATGATGCTGCAAATGGAGCCGAGGTAAAGTAAGTTTTACATTTTTTACAACCTTTATACAACCACTGTCAGCTAATTTTGCGGCACTGGTTTTTTTTAATCGCAGATTTATCCGATTAGTGAAGGATTAACTTAGATATTCACCATCCCGGTAAATCCATTTTTCATCCAATTAATCCGCGGTTTCATGAGTAAAAAAGCTGTTTATGCTGTCTTAATTGCGCTGCTGCTTCCGTTACTTGCTTACTTCTTGTTGAAAGGTTTTAGCGACCGTTCGGTAGCAATGCCACGATATTATATTTACGACACTGTTATTACCAAAACAAAAAGCGGGAAACAATATTCCGACACCATATGGCACCAACTTCCAGATTTTAGTTTTACCAATCAGGAAGGAAGAAAGGTTAGTTGGAAAGACATTGGCGAAAAAGTAGTGGTAGCCGATTTTTTCTTTACTCATTGTCCTACCATTTGCCCGGCGCTGACCCGCAACATGAAAGAGTTGCAGGACGGCATCAGCAATGCACAAAAAGTAGGAAGCACTGACCCAACTTTTATTCAATTTTTATCATTCAGTATTGATCCGGAAAGAGACAGTGTTGCTCAATTGAAAAAATGGGCTGATCGTTTTCAAGTGAATTCCGATCGTTGGTGGTTATTAACCGGAGATAAAAAAGAGATCTACGATTATTCTAACAAAGAAATGAAGTTGATTGCTGTAGATGGAGAGCATGTAGACAGCAATTTTATTCATACGGACATATTTGTATTGATCGATAAGCACCGAAACATTCGGGGATACTATCATACACTCAATCCTGATTTTACGCCAGACACCATTTCCTTATCCAAACTTTCGAGAGACATTATTTTGTTATCACTTGAAAAGGATCCGACACGTAAGAACGGACCTTTCGCTGGAAAGTTGGAACTGCTTGCCGTAGTGTTTTTGATAACCATTATTGCTGTTGGATTGTTCTTTTATTTTTTCAAGAAACAATCGTCCACCACATGAACATTACTTTGAAAAAGAACGATGCAAAAGCCCGTAACCTGATCATTGCTTTTTCCGTAATTGTTTTTGCCGCCGTTTCTTTTCTGGGAAGATTTAAACTGAATGTAACACTCCCTTTTGACGAACACATTTTTGCAAAAGCAAATGCGGTGATCAATGCTGTAGTTACTGTTTTATTAATTGCCGGATTAATAATGATCAGAAGAGGGCAAAGAGAAACGCATAAAAACATTATGCTGGCTGCGATGGCTTTGTCAGTGCTGTTTCTGGTAAGTTATATATGTCATCACCTCTTTTCCGGCGAAGCAAGATTCGGTGACCTTAATCATGATGGTGTTGTAAGTGCTGACGAAAAAACGATAGCAGGTTCTCTTCGTTATGTGTATTATGTTATTCTAGGTACACACATTGTGTTAGCAGGAATTATTCTTCCCTTTATTTTATTTACTGCTTATCGTGCTTTGATTGGTGAGTACCCGCAGCATAAAAAGCTGGCAAAAATTACCTGGCCTATTTGGTTGTATGTAGCTGCTACAGGACCGATTGTGTACTGGCTGATCAGCCCTTATTATTGATATCTTTTTGTTTTGAGATAAGCTTTTACAGTCGCACGAATATTGCGCAGAAGATCATAGTTGATGCCTTCTGCGGCTGCATCTGATTCAATATCGTTAATGGTAGTGATGTAGTTTCTCCAGGCTTGTTGACCACTACTGCTTGTACTATAAAGCCTGTTATCATTCGGCATATTAACAGCAAGTACTAAGGAGTTTGAATCAATTCTATTAAAATCACCATTTCCTTTTGGAATATATACTACTACCTTGAATACCTTTTTTGGAACAGTTACATGTCCGTTATCAATAGTATTAACAACAGTTGTAGATGCCACGCCACCAGTTCCGTAAGAACCCATGACAATAAATGCTTCGTTGTTTGCGCCTACCAATGTATTGCGAATAAAATCTTCCAAATTGCCCCAAGGACCTTGATTGAAATAAGGTGCCTGCGGAATCATATTCGTCATGTAAAATGTTGAAGAATTAGCAGCGACTGATGATGTACGATCAGCAGAAGGGCAATTGTGCCCGCGATCAAAACCACTACCTGAATAAGAAGTGTTTTGTACTAAATAGAAACCCGCAGGCAACAAGTCGTCTGCACGAAAATTATTTTGGCGTGAAGTAGAGCCAATATCAGATGATTGCAAATGCCAGCTTACCCATAAGGGAATTCCTCTTGCATTGCTGTAGCCTTCTATAAAATACGTATGATCTAATAAATAATTATCCATGGAGGTTGTAACAGCATTGGTGGGATTACCTAACAACATATTGTCATTATCGGCAGGGG
>PSMG01000004.1:83287-92349 GCA_040290035.1 Chitinophagaceae bacterium | reverse complement strand
TGTTGTGGTAGTGCCGGAACCACTTCCGCTGCCACTACCAGTGCCCGAACCTGTTACACTACCACCACCTGTATTATCAGTAGTATCTTTTTTACACGCAACCAGTAAAACCAATGTGTACACAACGAAGGCACGATATAATCTGTTTCTCATATAGATTCTTAAGAGAGTAAAGATAACAATATGGTTGTATCCCGCTTATGATTTTTTGCAGCATTCATTGTCCTATTTTCTTACCGGAAACCAAAGCAGGCTTCGCTTATTTTTGCTACTTAAATTTTTACAGATGAAGCTGGTATCTTATTTAAAGGAAGAAAGTGATCAGTTAGCGTTGTTGGTAGACGGAATGTTGTATAACATGGAAACGGTACATCCTGACCTGCCCAATACGATGGGCTTGTTTTTAAACTATTGGGAAGAAGTACTTCCGGTAGCGCAAGTTGGCGTGCAAATGATTGAAGAAGGAAGAATCAGCCGCAATAAAGGAATACCGGTTGATAGTGTGCAACTGTTGGCGCCTATTCCATTTCCAACTTCTTGTCGGGATGGTTATGCCTTTCGACAACACGTAGCAGCTGCAAGACGAAACCGTAAAGTAGATATGATAACAGAGTTTGATCAGTATCCTATTTTTTATTTTACGAATCATCACAGTATAAAAGGGCCGGGCGAAGTGCAATGCATGCCTGATCATTTTGAAAAGCTGGATTTTGAATTAGAAGCAGCTATTGTTATTTGCAAACACGGAAGAAACATAAAAGCCGAAGAAGCAGACGAATATATTGGTGGTTTAATGATCATGAATGATTGGAGTGCTCGCCGTTTACAAATGGAAGAAATGCTTTTAAATCTTGGTCCGGCAAAAGGCAAAGATTTCGCAACAACGATTGGTCCTTGGCTAGTGACATTAGATGAACTGGAAGAGTTTGAAATTCCTGCTAAAGAAAATCATGTAGGTAAAAGCTGGAATTTGAAAATGACGTGTATGGTTAATGGTGTGCAGGTAAGCGAAGGTAATTTGGGTGATATGGACTGGACCTTTGCAGAAATTATTGAACGTGCATCTTATGGCGTGGATCTATATCCGGGTGATGTAATAGGAAGTGGTACTGTTGGTACTGGTTGCTTTTTAGAATTGAATGGTACTGGTAAACTAAATGATCCTAATTACCAGGAGCAGTGGTTACAAAATGGTGATGTGGTAGAATTAGCAATCGATCATTTGGGAACCTTATCAAACACTATTGTAGGGGATGAAACTGATTGGAGCATTTTAAAATTGAAGAAGAACCTATAATGAAAAACGGCTTCAGTCAAACGGAAGCCGCATCATTGACAGTTGGATTTTATTAGATCACAACTTTATTTATTTTACGAACAGGCGCAGCTCCTTTATTTTTCACTTTGCGCATCATGCTGTCTTTTACTTTTAATTCTTTTTCTGCATTTACTTCTGCGCTGCATATGTCAGTGCTTTCAATGTTCATTGACTGAACAACAAAATCACCTGCACGCAACGAACCTATTCCCGAATTTTTTACAACGGCATTTTGTGTTTTGCCACTAAGCTTTACGTTGCCAACGCTTGTGTTCTGCAAATCAAGTTTGTTTACAGTGAAGTTGAGGTCGACGTTACCAACACTTTTATTCTTCAACTGCAAATCATCAAACGCAAGTTGATCTTTTGCTGCTACGTTGCCCACGGTTTTCAAATCAATATCCTTTAATTTTTTGAAGGAGACATTACACTGTCATTTTTACTTTGCCTCTTAAGTTTTTATTCTTCAACTTATCCATATCAATCACCAGTTTAGAGCCTTCGTTCTTTACGGTGAAATACTCCTGCAGGTTTTCGTCTGCTTCAATCTTTACACTTTCTGTGTTGCCTTGTGATAATTTTAATTCACAGATACCGCTTGCTTTTAAAGCATCAAATGGTTGTACGTTTACATCACGTGTTACTACTTTACAGTTACCCTCAATGGTTTCGTATTTTTCTTGTGCAAATGTTGCCTGCGCAAATGCAACACTTATTGCCGCTACTAAAATGGTTCTCATTTTCTCGTTGATTTTTATGGTTAATAATTTTACGAATACTTTCGTCGAACGAAATAAGAAAGGTTCTTTTAGACCATTTTTTAAAATTTGGATTAACAGCAAGTAAGTGGTTTAAGCGGAAGCAACAGATGTCTGAGAAAAGATTGGAATGACTATCTGCCCATAATTGTTAAGCCGAAAATCAGATGATAAACTTATCAGCACTTTGCAAATAACTATCATCAATAGCAGCACCAAGGCCGGGCATTTCGGGTACATCAATCACGCCACCTGCCAAATAAGTAATACCACCAATAACAGGATCTTCAGTAAACATAAGCGGGGTATCAAAATCGCAGTGATGAATATGATCATTAGCTAACGCTAAATGCGCAGCAGCGGTCATACCCAAACGACTTTCCATAAAGCCACCAACCTGCATGTGCATACCTGCTTTGGCACCAAGCTCAGCAATCTTTTTTCCTTTGTAAAAACCAGATGATTTGCCCAATTTAATATTGAACATTTGACATGCATTTAAGGTGATCAGACGTTCTGCATCATGTTCATCGCCACAGCTTTCATCAGCCATAATGGGAATAGGCGAGGCCTGCGCTACTTTCGAAAGTTCCATAAATCGACAACGCAAAATAGGTTCTTCGCAATGTTCAATATTGTATGGTGCTAAAGCCTGTAAAACGGCAATGGCATTGTCTGCTGTTTGCCATCCCTGGTTGGCATCAATGCGCAAAGGAACAGCATCGCCAATGCCTTCCCTAATGGCTTTGATGCGTGCCACATCATTTGCTAATGCATCACCCAATTTTACTTTTACGGCAGGGAAGCCACGCTTGATGATGTCTACTGCATCGCTTTTCATTTTATCAACAGCGCCAATGCTTA
Organism: Chitinophagaceae bacterium; assembly: GCA_040290035.1. GTDB lineage: Bacteria > Bacteroidota > Bacteroidia > Chitinophagales > Chitinophagaceae > Flavisolibacter. The sequence goes on along the minus strand of PSMG01000004.1, from coordinate 89,409 downwards.
CGGTATAATCGGTTTCTAAAGTTTTGTTCTTTTCACCACCTAAGAATTGGTAGATAGGTACACCCGAATGCTGTGCTGCTATATCATGCAAGGCAATATCAAATGCACTCTTGATGCTGGTATTGCCATAAATGGTTCGATCCATAATAGACATGCACTCTTCAATATTCAGTGCATCTTGTCCTTTTAACAGTTTAGCAAAGTATTGTGCAACGATGAAACAGGTATCTACACTTTCGCCGTTGATAGTCATGTATGGGCTACATTCGCCGTAACCAGCACAACCATCATCGGTGCGTATAATTACAATTACATTCTCAGCATTATGTATGGGGCCAAGTGAGATAACAAACGGTTCTTTAAGCGGAATAAAAAGCTTGTAAACTTCTACAGAACGTATGGTGCTACCTTTCATATACCTAATTTGAGATGCTAAAGTTAAAAGCTTATTAAGCTTAAGCATTTATTCTTTTAGCATGATTTGTGTTTAATGAGGACAAATTCTCCACCATGAAAAATATGCTATGAATTGCTGTGCTCTATTAATAGGATTTACCAGTTGTAAAAAAGATGTTTCTGAGCTACCTGATACATCGGATACTGGCTCTAATGCCTTTGGGCTGAAGTGAATAGTAATTATTAGGTGCAGCAGAAATATGGTATTGTGCCAGCTAACAACTTATTGGAAAGCCGAATTACACCAGAAGGAGTATTTATGAATGCACGCAATTTGCTTCCGAACCTAAGGAGACAGAGTTTGAATTATTTATTGCTAACGTTACCGGTCCCGGTGTATATCCGTTGAATAATAATACAGCGATTTATCCCAATCAATCTGCCAGCTATGGCTATTTTGTAAAGCGCCGTTTCAATCCTATCAATGAATGGATAACCACCAGTCAATCTACAGGACAAGTAACAATAACCAAGTATGATGTCGCGAACCATATTGTTGCCGGAACTTTTTCCTTCATGGCGAAAGAGATGACCAATAGCGCAGATCCCTTGAATGTAACCGAAGGAAGGTTTGATGTGCAATTGCAGTAAGCCTTGTTGTTTCTGATTCGTCTGTTGGCAAGCACGCTAGTGGTGCAGGAGATTGCTTCGTCGCCTGTTAGGCATTATTTTATTTAATCGTGTTGGCTCCTCGCAATGACGTTTGGGGTATTAGTCAATTAATACCCTGATGCCCGTGTTCCAGGTAATAACTCTTGGCAAATCATTGTTGTATAAATAAGACGAAGGATAAGAAGAAGCTGGGAACCAGGTACGCAATTCGGAGTAGAGATAAATGCCAGTGCCCAATTCTAATTCAGCGCCTGCACCTAGATCAAGAGTAAGACGACTGAAATTTCCCTTACCAGCAATGGGTTGGGCTTTATATAAAAAACTATCTACCGCCTGATCAGTAGTGGTTTCGACATTGCCAAACAATAATCCGAAGCCACCGAAACCATAGATGCTGTAGCCATCCTCTGTATCAAACTGGCCTTTGAAGTAACGCTTTAGACCAACAGATACCTGGCGGTAACGCACTTTGGTGGTAGCTGAGTAAGCAATTGTAGCAGGGGTGGTCAGCAGACTTTTTGCTTCTGCCGTAGCAGCATTGGTGAATTTGCCATTGGTATAATAGTTCACCAAGGTGAAGGCACTCCATTTTTCGGTGATGTGATAATCGACGCGTACATTTTGACCTACTGCCCAAAAGCCGGACCCTTTGCTGATGCTGCGCAGCAAGGACAGATCGGTAGCTATACTAAAAGCACCCTGGGCTTTTGTCAACAAGCTGCTTACACTAAAAAGGGCTATGAGTAGATATTGTTTCACTGCTGCTGGATAAAGGGTTAAAGATAATGATTGACCACAAGCAAGTTGAAATGAAGACACAATAAAAAATCCCGCTCAGCAATAAGCGGGATTTTATAAATGAAGTGCTATTATCTTATTTGCGAATAGTCAACTCTTTGATGATGTTTTGCGCACCACCCAGTTTGTCAACACACCATAATACAAAGCGAATATCAGCTACAATAGTGCGGTTCAAGTCTTTATCGAAGGCTAACTTATGGCTTAATGCTTCGTAGTTACCATCGAATGCTAAACCAATCAACTCGCCATTACCATTCATTACAGGAGAACCAGAGTTACCGCCGGTAATATCATTGGTAGTGATGAAGCAGGTAACGAGGTCGTTTTTTCTTGCATCTTTATATTGACCAAAGTCTTTTGCACGGGCTACTTTCAAGAAATTCTCCGGCAGGTCAAATTCGTAATCACCTTTTACATACTTGGCCAACATACCGGTCATGGTTGTTTCGTAATCGTAATGCACCGCATCACGAGGGTTGTATGAAGCTACTTTACCATAGCTCAAACGCATGGTGAAGGTAGCATCAGGATACATTACCTTGGCCGGATTCTGGGCCATTAGGCCTTTCAAATACTCACGACCCCACTCGTTGTTCTTAGTGACAAATTGCTGGTACAAGGGCAAGTATTTGCTTTGATAATTGCGCAGGTAAGAACTAGCGAGGTTGTATGCTAAATCTTGCTGCAATGTAGTAGCATCCGGGTTTTTTACAAATGCATTCCATTTAGCATCGTCTAAGATCATGGTGTTATCAAAAATAGCTTGTGCGTATTTCTGATAGGTGCTTGTCTTATCCAAAGAACCATAGTTGTCGCGGATAGCTGTGTACAAACCTTGTGGTTGCTGATCTTTTGGAATATCGTTGTAATACATCTGGATCACAGAGCCTACAATATTTTGATCAGATGCTTTGTTTTCATCCTTAATGAAATTCTGACGAGCAGCATTGGCCGCATCTACTGCTTTTTTAATATCGTCAGAAGAAGCTCCTGGTTTCACCATTACATTTTCCAAGCTTTGCAAAGAAGCAGCAAAGGCTAATAGGGGCGAACCGAAAATACCTTCCTGGATATACATTCTATGCATAGCATAGGGACGCCATGCAGCGTAGGTGTTTTGCAAATCGTTGAAGATGTTTTTGTACTCTGGTTTATCAGCAGCCCATTTAATGAAGGCCTCTTCCTGCTTTCTCTTTTGACCATACACATCATATTTCAACAACTGTTTGCTTTCGCCTTCGTAAAACTTCCAATAGTTAGCAATAGAAGCATAGTTAGAAGCCAATTGTAATTTGATAGCAGGGTCTTTTTTCATTTCTTCGAACATGTACTTCAAACGCATCTCACGCAACTTTACTAAAGTGGGGTTGTTGATATCGGTTGATAATTGCACACCCAAAGAAGACTCGTAACGATTAGTGCTACCAGGATAACCATAGATCATGGTGAAGTCACCCTCTTTCACACCTTTGATAGATACAGGCAAGTACCATTTTGGTTTCAAGGGCTTATTGGCAGTGCTATAATCTGCAGGGCTACCATCCGGTGCTCCGTATACACGAAAGATAGAGTAATCGGCTGTATGACGAGGCCATTCCCAGTTGTCAGTATCGCCACCAAACTTACCTAACGCTTCCGGTGGTGCACCCACTAAGCGAACGTCAGTATAACGCTGATAAACGAATGCTAAGAACTGGTTGTTTTTGAACAAAGGGCTTACACGAGTGATGATTTTCTTAGAAGGGTCACTCATTTTGGCATTGATAGCAGAAAGGATTTGATTCTGACGAGTGATTCTTTCCTGTCCGGCTAAGGTGCCTAATGAATCGTTTACCAGTTTGGTAACATCTTCAATACGTAATAAAAACTCTACGTACAAGCGTTGGGTATTGCCAGGGATTTCTTCGCCCATAGATTTGGCATAAAAACCATCACGCAGATAGTTGTGCTCCACAGTGCTAGCTCCGGCAATTACACTATAACCGCAGTGGTGATTGGTAAAGATCATTCCCTGAGGGCTTACCAATTCGCCGGTACAACCACCATTGAAAATAACAATCGCATCTTTCAACGATGCTTTGTTCATGCTATACAATTGCTCTTTGGTCAGCTTCAATCCTTTCTTCACCATATCGGCATACACCTGCTGACCGAGCAGTGTAGGCAGCCACATACCTTCGTCGGCCGCAGCTTTGAAGGCAAATGCGATGAATAAAAAGCAAGCAATAAAAATTTTCCTCATGATTCAAATTTTTTAGTGAATACCGCACTACTGCGGCACAGGCAAACGTACTTAAAAAAGGCACCCATCCCAAAACAGATGGGTGTGATAGAAATCATAAGAGGGTGAAAAGAAAATGCAGGTTGCGGGAAGAAATGTTAAGTCAATCATGTAAATTGATGCGCTAAACCCAGCTTATGAAATCAATGCGTTTCACCCTTATTGCCTTCACTCTTTTGTTATTAGCCCAAAGCTGTAAGAAGAGTGATAATGCTTCCAATCCAAGTAACCCTCAACCGATTGTTATTGCGCCACCGCCAGCTTTTGGTTACTATGTGGTAGGTTATTTTCCTTCGTATAGAAACCTGGCCGATGTGCCTGATGTAAAGTTCAGAATGTGTAATGTGATAAACTATGCGTTCTTTAGTGTGAATGCTAATTCAGAATTGACCATACCCTCTGCCACAGTTACTGCATCAGCGGTTATTACCAAGGCAAGAGCTAATGGCGCTAAAGTGTTTTTAAGCATTAATGATGGTTCCGGTGATGGGAAAACTTATTTTAAGAATATGGCAGCCGCTACCAGCAGAACTCATTTTATCGCTGATGTAATGAATAAAATACGGCAGTACGGTTTTGATGGTGTGGATATTGATTGGGAATATCCATCCACTTCGGATGGTACAGATGTAAGCTTTACTTCATTGATGAAAGAATTATCTGACTCGCTGCACCGTGACCGCAAATATTATTTGACAGCAGCACTTACGCCGGGAAAGTATGCCGGCAGCATCAGAGATGCGATCAAAACGGAAGTATTTGGCTACGCCGATTTTTTCAACATCATGGCTTATGATGATTTCAGTACTACGGTTCCGTACAAACAACACAGCGATTACAACTTAGCTGTCACCTGTCTGAACTATTGGCTGAATACGAGAGGCATGCCGAAGGATAAATGTGTATTGGGTTTTCCCGCATACGGCAGGCCATCAGGCATCTCACAAAGCGGAACCATTCTTACTTACAGAGATATTTTATCACGTGGCGGTAGCTCGCAAAGTGATTCTGCAGTAGTGACCAGCGGAGGTTTTACTAATTATACTATTTACTACAATGGACAACCTACGGTAAAGAAGAAAGCCATTCTTGCCAAACAAATTGCCAATGGCGTAATGATGTGGGAGAAATGGGAAGACGCCATGGATGGCAACAGTTTATTGAAAGCAGCTTGTGATACAGTGGGAAGGGTTTACTGATTTAGTGTAGTCCAATCTTCGTAGGTCATTTCAAATTTTATTTCGCTTTTGCCGTAAGAGCCTACTTCTTTCCAGCCTTGCCTGCGATAAAAAGTTTCGGCCCTGGTGCCCGGTGCTGTACTCAACCAAACGGTATCTTTTGTTTGAGTGAAGTACCAATCGAGCATGGTTTGATGTAGTGCTTTGCCGATGCCTATTCCTGCCTATTGGGGTAGTAGAAACAAGGCCCAGATGTTATGATCCTGCAAGTCGGCAATTGCAAAACCAACAATTTGTTTGCTTCATACACCCACCCTCTTCCCCTACGATTAAGATAGTCTTCTACATCTCCATCAGGTACTAATGCAGGATCAGATAATTGGTTTTCTTTTACTGCATTGCGTACGTATTGTATTTGCGGAATATCGGCAGCGGTGGCTTGGCGAATCATTCGGGTTCTATTGTATATTAAAAGTAACTTTCGTTTTCTATCGGTACACTTTTTATACAGGTATTCATCTAAAACACAGTTTTATGCAATGGCAAGGCAGAAGAGAAAGCGGCAATATTGATGACAGAAGAGGAGTAAGCGGCGGCAGTATAGCAGTAGGTGGCGGTATATTAGGGGTGATTGCTCTGGTGATTAAGCTTTTACTTGGCGGCGATCCATCGCAGGTACAGATGCCTTCGCAAAACCAGCCCATGAACGGGCAGGAGCAACAGGCTGATGACCAGCGGTCGCATTTTGTGCGGGTGGTACTTGCAGAAACAGAAGATGTTTGGACAGATTATTT
>PSMG01000004.1:0-83246 GCA_040290035.1 Chitinophagaceae bacterium | reverse complement strand
TTGCAGAAACAGAAGATGTATGGACAGATTATTTTAATAAAATGGGGCAAACCTACACCAAGCCTACCTTGGTTTTGTTCAGGAACTCAACCCGCTCTGCCTGTGGTAGTGCCAGTGCGGCAACTGGTCCTTTTTATTGTCCAAGTGACCAGGAAGTTTACATAGACCTTTCTTTTTATGATGAATTAGATAATCGTTTTGGTGCTTCAGGTGAAGGTGCTATGGCTTATGTGATAGCACATGAAATTGGGCATCACATTCAAAAGCTGATGGGCATTTCTGATAAAATTGATCGCCTGCGCCAACGATTGAGTGAAGAAGAATTCAATAAATACTCTGTAAAGCTGGAACTGCAGGCTGATTTTTTAGCAGGTGTGTGGGCACATTATGACCAGCAAAGAGGCGTATGGGAAAATAAGGACGCACAAAGCGCTTTGAATGCCGCTAATGCCATCGGTGATGATCGGCTGCAAAAACAGGCGCAAGGTTATGTGGTTCCGGAATCGTTTACACATGGTACTTCAGCGCAACGCATGTATTGGTTTAAGAAGGGTTATGAAACAGGCGATATAAAACAGGGTGATACGTTTAACGATTCAAGTCTTTAAAAAATTTTCAGATTTTAGATTGCAAAATTGTATTCACTATAATCTGCAACCCTCAATCTGAAATCTAAAATAATTGCTCATGCTTATTCACATACATCCCGTAGATCCGCAGCCGAGGCTTATTAAGCAGGTAGCTGATATTTTGCGTGAAGGCGGCGTGATCGTTTATCCTACCGATACGATCTATGGTTTGGGGTGCGATATTTTTCAACAAAAAGCTATTGAACGTATTGCCCGCATTAAAAATGTAGAACCCCAAAAGGCGCAGCTTTCTTTTGTGTGTTATGATCTGAGCGACCTGAGTCATTATGCTAAGCAGTTAACTACTTCTGTATACCGATCGTTGAAACAACATTTGCCCGGACCATACACGTTTATTTTGGAAGCCAGCAAGCAAGTGCCGAAACTTTTAAAAACTAAAAAAGATACGATTGGCCTGCGGGTACCGGATAATGTCATTGCAAGAGCTATTGTGCAGGAGTTAGGCCACCCTATTTTAAGTGCAACGCTTCCCGGCGATTATGTGGAAGAATATACTGATCCTGAATCCATTCATGGTAAATTTGAAAAATTGGTAGACGTGGTAATTGATGGCGGTATTGGCAGTATAATTCCTTCAACTATTATTGATTTTACCAGTGGTGAGCCCGAAGTAATCAGAGAAGGGGCAGGAGCATGGGATTAAAACAGACATCCCGCCTAAGCGGGATGCGTTGTTAACCTTCAACCATTCTTTTACGGCAGATATTTATATATGCAGCACACAGAAAAGACAATGAATAGACCGGCAAACGCTGCTTAGGTTTAATCAAAATCTTAAGCATTCGTAATTTCTGTAAAAAGGGTAGGCTGGCTATAGTCTAAACGAAATGACTTGCGGTGAAACTTAGACGGGCCAAATTTGTTTAAGGCTTCCTGGTGCTCTTTGGTAGCATAGCCCTTGTTCTGGGCCCAGTTATAAATAGGGAATTGCCGGTGCAGTTCTATCATATAATCATCACGGTAAGTTTTGGCAAGAATACTTGCTGCGGCTATGGAAGCATAAAGGCCGTCGCCTTGTATAATGCATTTATGGGGAATGCCGCAATAAGGGGTAAACCTGTTCCCATCAATTAATAAAAGCTGTGGTTTTTGTGTAAGGCTTTTTACGGCCAGATGCATGCTTTTAAATGAAGCCTTTAAAATATTGATCTTATCTATCTGCTTATTGCACAGGTTGGCAACTGCAAAGGCAATAGCTTCTTTTTCAATAATGGTTCTAAGCTGGTAACGATCCTTTTCAGTTACCTGCTTAGAGTCGTTCAGGAGCGGATGATAGAAATCTTTGGGTAAGATAACTGCCGCCGCAAACACAGGCCCGGCAAGGCATCCACGTCCTGCCTCATCGCAACCGGCTTCAATTAATTCTTCCTGAAAATAGTTTTGCAGTGGCACCCGACAAAACTAAAAACTATATACCTAAATAACCCACACTTTTTATTAAGCGTGGGTTATTTAAATAAGTATTTTGTTAATAGCGAATGTAGTAACTGATGGATGGGCTTACAGAAGTGATCGCTGTGGTGGAGCTTCCTGCACTTTTTACGGTAGTAACGATAGCCTTGTTGCTTGCACTACCGGAATTGGTTACTGTATAAGTAACATCGATATAAGGCGTTCCGTTTGTTGTGGTGTACGTTACACCGCTGTTACCAGTAATTGGTGCAAAACCAGAAAAGCTATTACGGTTGGGTGTAACATTAGTGCCGCCTGCCGTAATACGGATGCTATCAACTGAGGTATTTTGAAATTGCACGAAAAAGAGTTGTGTTACAGAACTACCAGAACTGATTCTTGCTATCGATGTGTCACTTGACGAAGTTGCTAAGCGGTAATTAACAGGCGATACTAATGTAGGTGCCGATTCAACGACAATTGTACCCGGATAAGCTGTTGCTGTAGACGTTGCGGTCATATCGGAATTTTTGGAACAAGCAAAAAGTCCAAGCGCAACAATTAAAGACCATACTATTACTTTTAATGATAAAATAAAAATATTTGTTTAAGGCTTCAATTTCTGCGCCAAGTAAAACCACAAATAGCTCATTAAATCTTCAACAAACCATTATAAACACTACACTTGGGCTACCTTTGCGCTTTTGTAACAAACTATGCAGTATCGATCTTCCAAACCTGTGGCTATTTGGCTTCTTGTAGGTGTGTTCATGATCATTGTTCAGATTATTTTAGGAGGAATTACCCGTTTAACCGGATCCGGTTTATCCATTACTGAATGGCAACCCATTTTAGGAACGCTACCTCCGCTGAACGATCAGCAATGGCAGCATGCGTTTGATGGTTATAAACAAATTGCCCAGTATAAACACCTGAATTCTTATTTCACTTTAGCTGATTTTAAATTCATTTATTTCTGGGAATGGCTGCACCGTTTGTGGGGACGTTTGATCGGCTTAGTGTTTCTTATTCCATTTATCATTTTCATTGTTCAGCGCCGTTTTAGCAAGGACATGATCAAGCCTATGATCATTTTATTTTTACTCGGTGGTTTGCAGGGATTAATCGGATGGATCATGGTAAAGAGCGGATTGAACGAAGAGAATTTATACGTAAGTCATATTCGGTTAGCTATTCATTTTATTACTGCACTGGTATTGTTGGTGTATACGTTTTGGTTTGCTTTAAGCTTGCTTATTCCAAAGAAAGCGTTCGTGTACCAGCAACCGTCATTGAAGAATTTTACAGTAACTCTTATTTCTTTATTAACGATTCAGTTGATCTATGGTGCGTTTATGGCAGGCTTGAAAGCAGCCACTTATGCGCCTACATGGCCAAGTATTAATGGTGATTATGTTCCTACAGGAATAACAGATTACCGCGGTCAGCATCTATCTTTTATCAGCGCAATCGTAGACAACCCGATTGCTGTTCATTTTGTTCATCGAAATATGGCGTATCTTATTTGTGTTCTGATTTTAATTTGGACTATTCGTGCTTTACGTATAAAGTGCAAGGGTGTTTACGCGGTTGCTAAATGGTTGCCCCTATTTTTTGTCGTGCTGCAAACAGGCTTAGGCATTGGTGCGGTATTAACCAGCCCAAAAGCTATTGTCCATGGTTGGGGAACGTTTGAATGGTTTGCACAACTGCATCAATTAGTAGCTATTCTTTTGCTGTTATCATTGATCCTCTTAGTTTTTGTTATTCATCGCAAAAAGAAAATAATAAAACAAACAGTGGCCGTTGACCTACACGTTATTTAGTAGTAAATTACAAGTGATTGAACGACACAGTTAATGGCTTACTTAAGAGGAATATTTTATTCGTTACCCGTACAACTACTCTTCCTACACTTTAGGAAATATCAATTATTGTTGGTGTTTTGGCTGGTGTTGTTTGCATCGGTAAGCGGTGGTTTTATGAAAACATTTGGTGCAGATGCCTTGTTCCTGGCGCCTGAATATTTAGGTAATGTAAATGCGTTGAGTTTTACGATTGTAGGTATTGCAGTGGGTGTGTACATCATGTGCTGGAACATCACCACATTTATTTTGTTCAGTCGCCATTTTGATTTTTTAGCAGCTACGCAATATCCTTTTTTAAAATATTGTATTAACAATAGTGTTATACCAATTAGCTTTCTGATCTACTTTTTAATAAAGGCTACTTATTTTGCCCGTTATAAAGAATTGATACCAACTGTTGAAGTGATCTTCCTGGTTCTTGGTTTTTTGACAGGTCTTTTTTTAGCATTGATCATTTCCTTTTTTTATTTTTTTGGTGCTGATAAAACGATTCTCAAACGATTACAACCTCATTTCAAAACCAGGCGTAGAGGATTGTTGAATCCATCTGTGATCAATGCTAATTCGTTGATGAAAACAGAATGGTTTCTTGATTCCTTTATTCATGTGCGCCGTTGCAGAGATGTATCGCACTACTCGCCTGCGCTAATGGAAAAAATTTTTAAGCGACATCACTTTGCTGCGGTGGTTGCAGTACTGCTGGCTTACCTGTTGATGGTGATCACCGGTTTTTTTCTTGATTATAAAGTGTTTCAAATTCCGGCGGCTGCCAGCCTGCTTATTTTCCTGGCTATTTTGATTGGTATTTCTGGTGCCATTACCTATTTTTTTCAAAGCTGGAGTATTCCCTTCCTGACCATTTTTTTTCTCATTTTGAATTTTTTATACAGTATTGATTGGATTGATCCACGTAATAAAGCCTATGGATTAGATTACAGCGATCAGCAACACTGGCCTGAGTATTCACAAGAATCATTGCAAACATTAGCGCAAGAAGGAAGTATAGATGACGATCGGGACAACATGGTTTCTATCCTAAACAAATGGAAACAAAAGCAAGGTGTTGATAAGCCTTTGTTGGTTGTGATCAATACCAGTGGTGGTGGCACACGCAGTGCCACGTTTACCATGAACGTGTTAGAACGATTAGATAGTTTGCTCGGTAACCAAATCATGAATAAAACATTCATCATCACAGGTGCATCGGGTGGAATGATTGGCGCTTCTTATTACCGTGAATTGTACCGGGAGAAAATAAAAAACCCTTCAATCAATCTCCATAATCCAAAATATGTAGATGACATTGCACAGGATTTATTAAACCCACTTTTTTCTTCTTTTATTGCAAGAGATTTGTTTGCACCAGAGCAAAAGTTTTCCGTTGGCCCTTACACGTATTTGAAAGACAGAGGTTATGCTTTCGAAGCAAAATTAAATGACAATACACATGGCTTGTTAAACAAACGATTAAAGGATTATATCAGCGATGAAAAAGAAGCAGCTATTCCGTTGATGCTGTTTCATACAGTAATTACTCGTGACGGAAAACAAATGTTGATCAGTACGCAGCCTATGCGTTTTATGATGCAGGCTTCGGTTGATACAGCCAATATTGCCACCCGTACACCTGATGCAGTGGATTTTGCTTCGATGTTTGCCAACCAGGACCCATACAATCTGCGTATGCTTACGATACTTCGCATGAACGCAACATTTCCAGTGGTGTTGCCAAACGTGTGGTTGCCCACCAAACCAGTTATTGATGTAATGGATGGTGGGTTAAGAGATAATTATGGGGTAGGCACTTCGCTTCGTTTTTTATATACGATGCAAGATTGGATTAAACAAAATACAAGAGGTGTATTAGTGATTCAAATTCGTGACCGTATGGATGGTGGTTGGGAAAATCCGTACGAAGCAACGAACATTACCGAGAATGTGGTGAAGCCTTTCTTTTTATTGCAACACAACTGGTATAAGATGATGGAATATTTTCAAAATGATATGTCCTCTTATCTAATAACCAATGCTGGATTTCCTATTCATAAAGTCGTATTTCAATACACACCCAGTAAAGAAGAAAACAAAGCAGCACTGAATTTTCATCTTACCCAGATTGAAAAGCTGGATATTGCCTCTTCACTTAACAGCGAGTGGAACAGCAATAATTTTAAGCGGGTTGATTTGCTATTGAATGGGCGGGGTAAATAAGTTTAAACGCATGCTTCAATACCTGTATGTCAAAAAAAGGAGCAGTATCAATAGCTTCTCCATCTAAATGCATAGGCGCCATAGCAGGGTTTGCAATTTTTAATTTATCGGCTTGAAAGTAGATGATACTGGCCTCATGATTCATTACTTCTATTTCCTGGATTTTATTAAAACCACTCACTTGCCTGATGGTATTCCAAAGCATGCTTAGTTTATTCTGTGCTGTAACAATTACAATGTCTAATAAACCATCCTGCAAACTTGCCTTAGGTGCAATAGTAAAGTTGTTACCAAACTGGTTGCTGTTGGCAATGGAAATAAAGTAGGCGTCTGTTTCGATCTTCTGATCTTTTAATTCAATGGTAAATAGATAGGTTGCCGCAGTAAAAAAATTAGTGACCGTTTTTTTGATGTAGGTAGTAAGTCCGCGTTTGGGTGCATGGGCAAATTCGTGCGCCACTTTTGCATCGAAGCCTAAGCCGCAAAGCATGCAGCCAAAAGCGCCATTGATATAAAATGCATCGCAGGGTCCTGTTGCTCCTTCAAAAATGATGTCTAATGCTTTGGACACATTTTTTGAAATGCCTGCACTAAGCGCCAAACCATTACCAGAGCCGCAAGGAATAATACCGAACCGAACATTCAATCCTTTCAAACTATTAATGGCTGCGTTTACCGTTCCGTCGCCACCTGCAATAACAATGTCTGTAATTTTTTGTTCCCTGATAATTTCTACTAAAAAAGAATAGTCACCGTTAGCAACAGTAGGAATAATTTGATAGGGGATGTTAGCAGCTTTTGTTTTGGCTTCAATGGTTTCTTTCACCAATGCTTTGACAGCTGTGCCCGAAATAGGATTGATGAGGTAAAGAATATTTCTGTTCATGAATGTGCTGATGAATAATCAATAATGAATGAGTAACAAAAGCAAATTACAACAGCACCATTCATTGCTGATTATGCACCATTCATTATTTGAAAACCAATGTGCACAAATGTACTCTTCTGATGCGGATGTTTGCTGCCTGTTTTGGATCAATAGGTGTGGCGAATGAATAGATTTTCAATACAGAATCAGCACCAAGCATAGAACGCAACGCCGGATTCATGATGCGGTAGGTGTTGCCCGGATGCCTTGATAGCTCACCTTCACTATCACTTACAGTTATTACTCTTGTCCAGCCTTTTTGCAAAGGCTTTTTGTCATAGATGACGATTAAAGCACCAGTACGATTTAAAGAGCCTATATCAATGTGTATCACATTCTTCGCTTCGTCTTCGGTAGCTGTTTGCAATTTGGTTTGCCCATTTAGCATAATCTTCCAGCTTCCATCCTGTGCAGTAAAAGCAGTAATGAGACTAAATGTTAAAAGAGTAAACAATATTTTCATATAGTAAAGCTCAACAAATTTCTTACCAACTCCAAATAAGTAATTTACAGTATGGATTCAGGCACAGGAAAGTATATCATTTTAATTGGCGTAGGAATAGTGGTGATTGGCCTACTCATTTATTTCTTTTATGATAAACTGCATTGGATTGGCCGATTGCCAGGGGATATAAGAATAGAGAAAGAAAATTTTCGCTTTTATTTTCCCATTACTACCATGATTTTGCTGAGTGTGGCTCTGACGGTGTTGATAAACCTTATTAAGAAATTTTTATAGGTTCATCAGGCAGTATGGCCCTTCAACCAATTTGGAGGCTGGCCCAATGCAATCATAAACGCAATTAAATACCCTTTCATCGAAAAGCTTTTGTTAACGATGCTTTAGAATGCGGTTACCCGCCCCCTTTCGCTTACCTTTGCGCCTCCTAAAACAGCATTGGCTAAGGCCAAGCTCAGCAAACACATATGGATATCAGAAATATAGCAATCATTGCACACGTTGACCATGGAAAAACAACCTTAGTAGACAAGATTCTTCATGCTACCAAAGTGTTTCGTGACAACCAGGAAACTGGTGAGCTCATCATGGACAGCAACGACCTGGAGCGTGAACGTGGTATTACCATCTTCAGTAAAAACGCAGCCGTAACTTATAAAGGTGTTAAGATAAATGTAATCGATACTCCAGGCCACGCCGACTTTGGTGGTGAGGTGGAAAGAGTATTGAAAATGGCTGATGGTGTTTGCCTGTTGGTGGATGCCTTTGAAGGCCCAATGCCGCAAACCCGTTTTGTACTGCAAAAAGCATTGGCTTTGGGATTAAAGCCTATTGTTATTATCAATAAAGTAGATAAGCCAAACTGCCGCCCGGATGAGGTGCATGATGCGGTTTTTGAATTATTCTTCAACCTGGATGCTACCGAAGAGCAGCTGAATTTCCCAACTTATTATGGTTCGGGCAAAACCGGCTGGTTTAATGATAGCCTTACGCCAAGCGAAGATATCACGCCGTTGTTGGATGGTATTTTAAAACACGTACCTCAACCAAAGGTTGCTGAAGGTACTTTGCAAATGCAGATCACATCACTAGATTATTCTTCCTTTCTTGGACGTATTGCCATCGGTAAAGTAGCTCGTGGTACTATTAAAGAAAATCAGAACATAGCCTTAATGCAATCGGAAGGTGTAATCAAAAAACAAAAAGTAAAAGAGCTTTATGTTTTTGAAGGCATGGGCAAAAAGAAAGTAACCGAAGTAATAGCCGGTGACCTTTGTGCAGTAGTAGGCTTAGAAGATTTTAATATTGGTGATACCATTTCCGATGTAGAAAATCCGGAAGCACTTGCGATTATCAGCGTGGATGAGCCTACCATGAACATGCAGTTCAGCATTAACAATTCACCGTTCTTCGGTAAGGATGGAAAGTTTGTAACGTCTCGCCACCTGCGTGATCGTTTGATGAAAGAAACGGAAAAAAACCTTGCGTTGAGAGTGTATGATACAGACAGCGCCGATAGCTTTATGGTGTATGGCCGTGGCATTTTGCACTTAGGTGTATTGATAGAAACGATGCGTCGTGAAGGATATGAATTAACCATTGGTCAGCCACAGGTGATTGTTAAGACTATTGATGGTGTAAAATGTGAACCTTTTGAAACGCTGGTAGTAGATGTACCTCAAGAGTACGCTTCTAAGGTAATTGATATGGTTACTCGTCGTAAGGGTGAAATGCTGGTGATGGAAACAAAGGGGGATATGCAGCATTTGGAATTTGATATGCCTTCCCGTGGTTTATTGGGTTTACGTACACAAATGCTGACCAACACTGCCGGAGAAGCTGTAATGAACCACCGCTTTAGTGAATACAAACCTTGGAAAGGACCCATTCCTGGTCGTAACAATGGTGTGTTGATCGCAAAAGATAATGGAACAACAACAGGTTATTCTTTAGATAAATTGCAAGACCGCGGTTATTTCTTTGTAGATCCAGGAGAAGAGGTGTATAAGGGAATGATCATTGGCGAAAACAATAAGCCGGGTGATATTGTGGTGAACTCAAACGAAGGAAAAAAGTTGACGAACCACCGTGCCAGCGGAAGCGATGCAGCTACCAACATTCAACCCAAAAGAGAAATGACTTTGGAAGAATGTATGGAATATATTCAGCAAGACGAGTGCATTGAAGTAACACCAAACAACATTCGTATGCGTAAGGTGATACTGGACGAAGAAGAAAGGAAGAAAGTGCAAAAGCGCATGAGTGCTGAAGCAGTATAAACCGCAGATTATTCAGATTTGGAAAGATGATACAGATTAGACCTGTAAGGTTTCCAAAACCTTACAGGTCTTTTTATTTGGCAGATGTTTTGCAATAAGCAATGTATGTTACGCATGATCATTATTTCATTCCTTTGTATTGGCTTTGCCTCTTGCGATGAAACATTTACCAATACTTCAGCACATGAGGGAAAAAGCAGGAGAAAAATAACGTACTCCTATGCTTGTTTAGACAGTGCAGTTGCGGGCAACCCTACCAGTAAAAAGATTGACAAGGCAAGCGATCTTGTTCGCCGTATTGCCTTTCATAATGATGATGTAACAGATTCAGTACAAAATCAATGGGGTGATGCCTTTCACCAGGATGCAGTTGAAAGCAAGGCTTTTGTTTTACTGAATAATCCAAACATTACTGCAACATTGCAGAAAACGCAGAACGATCTTTTAGCAGTACGTGAAAACCCGTCTAAGATTAAATACTCCATTTATGCACTGAATGATACGGCAATCAATGCATTTACGTTTGGCGGGCATATTTATGTGACCAAGGCCATGTTCGAAAAATGCAAAAACAATCAATCATTATTGTATGCAATTGTGGGTCATGAGATCGGTCATTCCGAAAGAGGGCACACAAAAAAGAGCATTGAAGAAATGATTATGGCCAATGAAATATTTGGTGAGAAGAATGGTTCTACTGCTTTTCAAATTAAAAAGATGCTGACCAGTTCTTTCAATCAAAAAAATGAATTGGAAGCGGATTACTACGGCGTTGATCTGGTAGATCAATTAGGTGATGATGTTTGTGCTGCAGTGGCCTTTTGGAAAGAAATGGCTAAGACCGAAAACGCTTACAACAAAGTAGAAGACTTTTTGCGAACCCATCCTTATTCTGCATTGCGTGCCCAATGCCTAGAACAACACATCAAAACTAATTACAACAAGGATTGTAATGCTTCTGCTCATTAGCCGTTTACATTTCATCTTTTTATTTTTTCAACTCATCGCTGCATTATTCAATTAATGCATGCTTGGCTAGTTAACGTGTTACGCATTTTAATCTTGCACTTCGTTTTAACCAAAAACCAATTATCATGAGTGCAAGAACAATAAACGATTTAGCCAGTATACAGCCCGGAACAAAAATTTTGTTTGCCAACTTTCCGACGGATGGTCATTTCAATCCATTGTCCGGATTAACAAAACATCTAAGCGATAAATGATGCGATGTACGATGGTACACATCTACACAATACGCCGGCAAAACTGAACGCATAGGCATCCCTTTTTACCCAATAAAAAAAGCATTGGAAGTAAATGGTGATAATGTAAACGAAGTATTTCCGGAAAGGATAAATCATAACTCGCAAATAGCTAAGCTTAGGTTTGACATCATTAATATTTTTATTCTTCGTGGACCTGAATATTTCGAAGATGTGCAGGAGATTTATCCCGAGTTTCCGTTTGAGCTAATGATTGCAGATGCTATGTTTACTGCAATACCGATGGTGAAAGAATGTAGGAACATCCCCGTGATCACAATTGGTATTATGCCACTAACAGAAACATCCAAAGATATTCCACCGATGGGCTTAGGTATGGCACCTTCTTACAGCTTTTTAGGTAAGTTAAAGCAAAGAGCTTTACGCTTTTTGCTGACCAGGTTTTGTTCAAGCATCCATATAATGTAATGAAGGAAACATTGGCGAAGTTTGGTATAGAACCGGAAGGAAATTTGTTTGATACACTGATTCAAAAATCAACCTTGTTGCTGCAAAGCGGTACGCCATCTTTTGAATATTATAGAGGTGATCTGAGCAAGCATATACGTTTTGTTGGCCCTCTACTTCCTTATCCAACAGTTAAAAAAACAACGCCTTGGTTTGATGAACGATTGAATCAATATCAAAAAATCATTCTTGTAACACAAGGCACGGTTGAGAAAGATGTAAATAAGATTATTGTTCCTACGCTGGAAGCATTCAAAGGCACTGATGTATTGGTAGTAGCTACTACCGGGGGTATCGGAACAAAAGAACTGAAAGCAAAATATGCGTAGCAGAATATCATCATAGAAGATTTTATTCCGTTTGGTGATGGAATGCCTTATGCTCAAACATACATTACTAATGGTGGTTACGGCGGTGTGATGTTAGGTATTCAAAACGAATTGCCATTGGTTGTTGCCGGGATACATGAAGGCAAAAATGAGATCAATGCACGTATTGACTTTTTCAAACTCGGCATCAACCTGCAAACCGAAACGCCAACGCCAGTGCAAATGAAAAAGCAGTGGAAGAGGTGTTGTCGAATGCAGTTTACAGAACCAATGTTCAAAAACTGAATGACGAATTTAAAGTCTATCATCCGAATGAACTGTGTGAGCATTATGCAGCGCAATTGGTGGCAAACAGAAATACGGTTACATCAAAAGCAAAACAGCAACCTGAACCTATCTATTGATCTTTATCAATACTTTATACAACACAAGCCCCTACACAGCCACGCTTTAGCGGGGTTTTTTTATTTTTGTACAAACCAAACGCATGAAAAAGTGGATGACAGCTTTGCTTTTGTGCTTTATGCTTTTACTCAACCTTGCTACAGTCGCACAATGTTCGGTGTGTACCCGCACGGCACAGCAACTTGGCGAGCAGCCGGCACACGGTCTTAATACAGGTATTTTATATTTAGCTTTTACTCCTTTTGCTATTGTGGGTTTTATTGCCTATCGCTATTTTAAAAATAATAAGTAACCTTTTGCATGGTTAGTTTATAACATACCTGGGCCACCATAAAGAAAAATTTTAGGCGACGTTTTTCGGTGCGCATATTTCAACCCACTTTTTACTTTACAAGAATGAAAATGAAACATCTTAATGTTATAATTAAATTGTTATTAACTACTAAGAGATTCTGAATGTACCAATGAACGATAAATACTCTTGAAGGATTTATTAAAGCTAAAACAACTGATGCTATTATTTAAGAACTATCGGAGAATGATCAATAAACTTATGGAAGCTTTGAAAAGAGGAGAAGATCATGCTCGCAGGGATATTGAAGCTAAGATGCAACAAACAGTCTTGGAAGAAACTGTTGATTATGTGATACAAAACATGGGAAAGGCTCATGTTCGTGCTAATCTGTTTGAGGTGTATGATTATGTCCTCTACACACAGGAGTTGATTGAAGGTCTCTATTGTGAATTGGGTGTGTTTCAGGCAACCTCAATAAATTATGTTGCTAAGAAAATCAAAACTAACATTCATGGCTTTGATTCATTTGAGGGGCTCCCTGAATTTTGGTATGGCGAATATGAAAAAGGAGCCTTTGATCTTAAGGGTCAATTACCATCAGTAGAACCAAATGTTATTTTACATAAAGGCTGGTTTAATGATAATATCCCCCAGTTCATACAGAAATACAAAGAGCCGCTTGCTTTTTTACATGTTGATTGCGATTTGTATTCTTCTACAAAAACCATTTTTAATTTGATGTGAGATAGGATTGTACATGGCACAATCATCATCTTTGATGAATATTTTAATTTTCCATTTTGGCAAAATCATGAGTTCAAGGCATTCAAAGAATTTGTGGCTGATACAGGGTGGCACTATGATTATTTATGTTTCAATAAAAACCATCAACAGGTGGCGATGAGAATAAAAAATTAAGTTACTTTTCAAAAGAAGCAATTGGACGGTAGGCTATTTTTAACGAGTTGTGGTACACAAATAAGTTGATCATTCTTTCGCTTAAGAATCCATATACTCTTGCCTGATAAACATCGTCAATCTTGCCAATTCTTTTTTCAACCTCAAATAATATGTCGAAAAGCCACTGCAGGTATTCATCCCAAACATTCCAATTTGCAATCATCATATTGAAATAGGACATACTGCTTTGCTTGAAGTAATGTAAACTCCTTTTATAATCCGGATATTTGGTTAGCAACACTTCTATCATAATATCCCAATGCTCTGGTATATGCTTTTCTTTGTAATTATCTTCAATTGAGTGTTCGCCGCCTTTAATTGGTTTCATTAAAATAACATCATGTGTTTGTAAAGAGTCCAATAAAGATTTATATAGTTTATCATTTATTATCTTATTCATCACTGTTTGATCAACCTTGTATTTATATATTTTCTTTTTAAAAAAGTTGGAAAGAAAATCTCCCTGTATAAAGTAGCGGCGATAATGCATCAATCCCCAAAAGTCAAATTGGCTTCTGTCTGCATTCTCCCATATCCAATACAGAACCGTTAATTCACAGAAAGAATTATTTCGTTGCGAAATATGATTATTGGTATTGTCGCCAGGCATAGAAAGGTCAATGGTACTTAGTGCTTTTCCGGCTTGTATTGGTTGAACATAAGTAGCCTTTGGAATAATAAAAGGTTTATGATAAGCAGCAAATAATTTGATTTTTTTCTGAGTAGGCTGTTTCATGATATAGTATGTTTCAATTGATACTATTGAGCTTTTATAGAAAACAAAGAAAGGAATGGTGCTCAAAGATAGCATCTGAAACTATTCTGTTGCCTGTTACTCTAAGCCAGCTTGTAATTGAAATATTTGGATATATCGATACATTATAAGTATTTGCATCTTTCTATGAAAGTTATTGCTGTAGTAGTCACTTACAATCGTTTAAGTTTACTGAAAGAATGTATCAATGCTTTGGGAACACAGACTCATTCTCTGGATCAAATTCTAATAGTAAATAATGGTTCTACTGACGGCACTACAGAATGGTTGCATCAACAAAATGATCTAATCGCTATTCAACAGCCTAATTTAGGAGGAGCATGGGGTTTTCAGGTTGGTATTAAAGAAGCCTATAAATTAGGAGCTGATTGGATTTGGCTTATGGATGACGATACTATTCCCTATCCTAATGCTTTGGAAGCATTAGTACATGCTGTGTATACCATTAAAGAAGAAGATGATGAGTTTGGTTTTTTCGGAAGTAAAGCTATATGGACAGATGGGAGTTGGCATTTAATGAATAAAATTCTGGAAGACACAGCGTTTTCAGGGAAAAGAAGCGTTGACTATTATAAAAAAAAAGGTATTACCCCTTCCAGATTCAGCACATTTGTATCGATGTTGCTTTCGAAAAAAGCTATTAAAAAGGTGGGCTTGCCGATCAAAGAGTTTTTCATCTGGCATGATGATATTGAGTATACTCACCGAATTACCAATTCAGGAATGAAAGGTGGATTGGTAGAAAAAAGTATTGTTTTACATAAGACACCCACTAATTATAAAAACGATATTTATAATGATTCTCTAAATAACCTGTGGAAATACCGGCACGGATTACGCAATCAATTATATGAGCGGCGATATGAAAAAGGATATGGTAGTTACCTGCGTAATGTATTTAAACGAATGATTGTGCTACCTGTTAAGATTTTAAAAAAACGCAAATCAGATCGATGGGCTTATATAAAAATGGTTTGGCTTTCTTCCTGGGAAGCATTATGGTTTAATCCGGAAAAGGAATATATAGGCGATCATAAATAAAAGGACTTTTACTCCTTTTTGATGAAAAAATGCGTCTGTTAGAAAGTGATTAGATCAATGCATGTTTTTTTTCATCCTGAGCTTTTCTTTCCATTTCCTTGTAAAGAAAAAAAGGAAAGTTTATTGTAGGTGTAGTCAACCTTGGCTTTAATAACTTCTGTCGTATCTTCCACCAACTGCATATCCTCATGCTTCAATGGCTCTATATTTAAAAATGTCGGGTCATCAAAATGAGTAGATAATGCCGGAAGTAGTTGCCGGAATATGTGTGCATTAGCCTGGCGATGTGTACGATAAAAAGATGGACTATTGGTTCATTCATAACAGTCCATTTCTCTTTGCCCAATTTTTTACAATACTCATGCATTAGTACTTCATCAATAATACTTTTATATTGTTTAGGATCCATCGATAGCCAAAACTCTTTATCGAAATACACACATCCGATTGAATAATAGGTATCAGCAGGTATTTGGTTTATGGAAAGACTGTTTGTTTTTTCAACAAAAGATTCTATTTGTAAAGAAGTCCGTTGATGTATCCACCAGGCCATATATGAATAGTTCCATACTGAACCATACATACCAATATCAATAGAGCCTGAAGGGACTTTTCTTTCTTCATGAATTCCCGCAATGGTAGTGTAATTGAAGGCTTGCTGGCAGTTATGTTGCTTATCAAAAATACTAACCAATTCATCAACCCCCCGGCAATTATTATTTATTAATCCAGTTACAAACCCTATATTTTTTGATAATGTATTAAAAGTGTCGCTTAGGTTTTCCAGCCAACCTTTATTTAATGGAATTAGATCATCATCTACCCTGCAAATTTGTTTTACATTTTTTAATGGCTCATAATCAGTAAATGTTTCTGTTAATGCACGGAATGCAGACTTTCCACAATTAAGCGGACGAACTGCAAATCGGTAGGATGGATTTTTAACGGCCCATATTCTTGCTACATGCTCTGTTTTTTTTTGGAAGCTACATTTAAGGGTTTACCATTTAATACCTCCACAACTTTTTCATGCGCATCAAGGATATGTTCCAGTGACTGTAAGGTTACTGCCAAAGATTCATAATCATAAGCGGCTAACACTACTAATGCCCGGTTGGTATTGCTCATAATACAAATGGTAGAATGGCAAAGCAAACGATTTGCTTTGATCGTAAAAAGTTATTTGCTTGTTTTAGCTTAAGAAAAGTTAGGGCCTAAGAGCAAACTGCTCTATAATCTTATACCAAAGAAAAAGCGCTTTAAAATTATTCAGACTAAGCTTCTATAGAGGAAGAAAAAGAGAATTCCTGTTTAATTGTATGCAATGCCGATGCAATCACCTGGTGCATGTCATAATAACGGTACTCGGCCAAACGTCCGCCAAAAATTATATTAGGTTCACCTTCTGAAAGTGTTTGATACTTTTTAAAGATGGCCATGTTCTTATCATCATTCACGGGATAATAAGGCTCGGCTCCTTTTTGCCACGGCGCCGGATATTCTTTGGTGATCACAGTCTTATCCTGAGTGCCAAATTCAAAATGCTTGTGCTCAATGATGCGAGTGTACGGCACTTCTACTTCATTAAAATTCATCACTGCATTGCCTTGATAGTTTGGCGTATCTAAAATTTCATGTTCGAATTTTAAGGAGCGATATTCTAATTCGCCAAAACGATAATCAAAGTATTCGTCAATCTTTCCGGTGAATACGGTTTTAGTTGCAAGGGAAGTTAATTCAGCCCTGTCTTTAAAGAAATCCACTTCGGTGCGTGTTTCAATTCCTTCCAGCAATCCATCAATGATCTTGTTATAACCACCGATCGGAATACCTTGATAACGATCATTGAAATAATTATTGTTGAAGGTGAAACGTACCGGCAAGCGTTTAATAATGAAAGCAGGTAGCTCCGTACATGGGCGTCCCCATTGTTTTTCGGTGTAGCCTTTGATCAATTTTTCATACATGTCTACACCAACCAGCTTCATTGCCTGCTCTTCTAAATTTTTAGGTTCATCAATGTCTAAATGAGCGATTTGATCTGCAATTTTTTGCTGCGCTTCGGCAGGTGTTTTTACGCCCCACAGTTGGTAGAACGTGTTCATGTTGAAAGGCAGGTTGTACAACTCACCTTTGTAGTTGGCAATTGGCGAATTAATGTAATTGTTGAATTCGGCAAACTGGTTTACATAATCCCACAAGCCTTTATCATTGGTATGAAAAATATGTGCACCATAGTAATGCACATTGATTCCTTCCATGTTTTTACAATACACATTTCCACCTAAATGTGAACGCTTGTCCACAACTAAACAACGATAACCTCTTTTCTTTGCTTCGTGTGCGAACACAGATCCAAACAATCCGGCACCTACAATTAGATAATCATACATAGTCAATACTCGGCTATAAATTGATAAAGATTAAACTGCTTTGCTGCTTTGATGCGATCTATTAATTGATGCCGATCAACATCTTTCATTCTTTTTTGCTGAATAAGATAATAGGCACGTTCAGCAAGCAGCCAATATCGCTTTTCATTGCTGGTGGTGCTGCCTTCTCCTTCTTTTATCTTTTCAAAAAGCTCCTCTAACCCTTGCCCTTTCGATGCAATGGTTTTTACGATTGGAACTTCGTGCTGGTGTTTATAAAAAGATGGTGCCAGCATGGTGCGGAGGTTTTTTACGAAACTGTCAGCATCAGGTCGGTCGCTTTTATTAACTACAAAAATGTCAGCGATTTCCATCAGACCAGCTTTCATAGTTTGTACTTCATCGCCTGCTTCGGGTACTAAAACAACAACGGTTGTATCTGCTAGTCCAACAATTTCAATTTCGCTTTGGCCCACACCTACCGTTTCTACGATGATATAATCAAAATGAGCAGCTTTAACCAGTTCTGTGATTTCGATAATTTTCGGATGCAATCCACCCATAGAACCACGTGTCGCCAAAGACCGGATATACACATTCGGATTTAAATACCAATCACTCATGCGAATGCGATCGCCCAACACAGCACCCAGGTTAAAGGGCGATGAAGGATCAACACACAGCACCGCTACTTTTTTCCCGGTATCTACTAGTTGCTTGAGCAATCTATCCACTAAGGTGCTCTTGCCTGCACCTGGAGGGCCTGTGATACCAATGATCTTTGTGTTGTTGTTTGGCGGTAATGATTGTAGCAACTGTTCAAAACCTGCCTGCTCATTTTCAACAAATGAAATTGCTCTTGCCAGTGCTTTTATATCAGCCTTCGTTAATCCTTCAAGCAGTTGCTGCCACATGTACTTGTCGTTTTGTATGTTTACAAAAGTATGGTGAATAAAATGCAGAACAACAGGCGAGAGAAGATGCTGTTTGGATTGTTGCTCATCATGCTTTTGGCTGTGTTTTTATCAAGAGTGTTGCTTTCTCTATCTATGATTGGTTTTGTTTGTGTGGCTTTGGTACATAGTAACTTTTTACAACAGATAAAGAGCTGGTGCCATAATTATTTTTTACTGGGCTTAAGTCTACTCTTCATTATTCCCTTTGTTTCCTATTTGTGGAGTACAAACACAGCTGCATGGCTCGATGTTATTCGTGTAAAACTGCCGCTAATGTTTTTGCCTATTGCTTTCGCAGGAAAATGGTTGTTAAGTCAAAAGCAACAAAACCTTTTAGCTTTTGTTTTCTTGCTGCTTGTTTTTATTAGTTCTCTGTGGAGCTTTTCTTATTACATAACAAACATTCAGGTAATCCATGAGGGTTATTTAAAAGCAAAAGTTATTTCTACTCCTTTTGAAAACGATCATATACGTTTCAGTTGGATAATCAGTGTTGCTGTTTTGCTTTGCCTGTTTTTTATAGAGTCAACTGAAAAATTAAGAAAATTTGCTTTGACAGCATTAGCGGCATGGTTTATTGTTTACCTGCACATTCTTTCGGCAAGAACAGGGTTGTTTTGTTTATATGCAGTTTTATTCTGTAATGCTTTACGTCTTTTTTTTCATATTCGAAAACGTAAGCTTGCTATGGCAGGCATGGCATTGATTATTTTATTACCACTACTAGCCTGGTTTTTCTTTCCGACTTTTCAAAATAGGATCGCCTATTTCTTTTATGATTTTACCAATGCAAAGGCCAACCAGTATTTGCCCGGAAGTAATGATGGAAGCCGAGTGTTATCCATCAAGGCCGGATGGACTGTTTTGCGAGAGCATCCTTTTGGAGTAGGCGCTGGTGATGTATTTGATAAGGCAGGTGAATGGTACCAAAAGCAGGTGCCGAACATGATTTCAAATGATAAGTTGTTCCCTAGTAGTGAATGGCTGATTTATGGATGCATTGCCGGCTGGATAGGTGTATTGCTATTTACCGCTATTATGGTGTTTCCATTTTTGTTTAAGCAAGTACAACATCGTTTTTTTTGGATAATGCTTCAACTAGTAGCAGTATTAAGTTTTTTGTTTGACATAGGATTAGAATCGCAGTACGGCGTCTTCTTATATGCATTTATAATGCTTTGGTGGTGGAAGTGGTTTTCTAATACCAATGCTCAAAACAAACTGCGATAAATATCCAAATACTGACGAGCACTTTCTTTCCAACTAAACAAACTAGCCCTTTGTTTAATAAAGACTGATCGATCGTGTTGTTCGTAATGGTGTAGGCTTTCTTCCAGAGTTTGCTGCATAGCGTATGGCTCAAAACTATTGAAGTAATAAGCTGCATCACCACCTATTTCAGGAAGACTTGTATGTGTAGAAAGAATCACGGGTTTGCCAAAATACATCGCTTCAATTACTGGTAATCCAAATCCTTCCGAAATGGATGGGAACACAAAGGCTTTACAGTGTTGGTAATACCATTGCTTGTCAGCTTCAGTGACAGCTCCGGTAAAAATTACCCTATCCTCGACACTATATTCTCTGGCAATGGCCATAATTCGTTCCTTGTAGTTTTGGCTATGTGTAATACCTGCAATGATTAAACAGTAATCATTGTTTTGTAACAAAGGAGGCAATACATGAAAGTTCTTTTTTTCAACGATCGTTCCAATAGTAAAAAGGAAAGGCTTGTTAAGAGCAAACGCCAGAACATGGCTTGTCTTCACTTCTTCAATGTTGCAACCATTGTAAATAATAGAAGTTCGTTTATTGCTTAGATTAAAATGTTGCTCAACATCCTGCAGACTAAATTTTGATATAGCAACTATATGATCTGCACGATCTATCTTTCGTTGAATGTCTTCGACGTATTTTTTCTTTTTCTTTTCCGATTTGCTTTGATCGTACAAATAATTCAGATCGTGAATTGTTAAAACAACTTTCAACTTCTTTCGAAACGGATAATAATCGGTGCTTTGATGAGTACTATGCCAGATAGAAATATTTTTTGTAGAAGGGAAAAGCAATTTATGAGCAGGCTTCTGTTCTAAATAACATTGGTCTGTGCCAAAAATGTTTTCTAATTTTTTAGGAAGATAAAAACACAGGTTTTCTTTAGGAGCTAGTTCTACTAAGGCTTTGGACAGGTGTGCACAATAATGATAAAGGCCCGTATGCGGATACTTCATGCGTTCACAATCGATCATTATTTTTTGTGCCTTCATAAATGCTGGGCACAAAATATTTCTTTTGACAGATAAATCTTTCTTTTGCAAGAGCTTTTTATGACACCACTTATTTCTGCCGTAATTATTTGCAAAAACGAAGAGCACATCATTGAGCGAACGCTGCTTAGTGCACAACAAGTGGCGGCTGAAGTATTATTATACGACACTGGTAGTACCGACGGTACATTATCCATTGCTAAAAAAATAGGTGTACATATTATTGAGGCAGAATGGGAAGGCTATGGCCGAAGCAAGCAAAAAGCCATTGCAGCAGCCAAGCATGATTGGATTTTGAATATAGACTCAGATGAAGTGTTGGACGAAATGCTAATTCAAACAATCAAGCAATTGGATTTGCAGAATGAGAAGATAGCCTACAAAGTGTTGTTCAAAAACTTTTTAGGTAATACACACTTGGCTTGGGGTGAGTTTGGCTTTGATAAACATATCCGTTTATTCAACAGAAAGCAGGTGCAATGGAACGATTCTGCTGTTCATGAAAAATTAGTAGTACCAAGTGGTGTCGTCGTGAAAGAATTGAACGGACGTATTCTGCATTTCACGATGAAGGACACGAAGGAGTTTGCACAAAAGTCGGTGAACTACGCTTTGTTGAATGCAGAACTATATTTTGAACGAGGTAAAAAAGCTGCTTGGGTAAAACAATTTGTAGCGCCGGCTTTTATGTTTATCAAATACTACATTTTTAAGCTTGGTTTTTTAGATGGCTGGGCTGGCTTATTTGCCGCACGCATGGCAGGTTTATATACCTATTTAAAATATACCCGTTTGAGGGAATTGTGGTTAAATAAGAAGTATTAATCTAGTAAGTAATGAGTAAAACACTTTGTCTGGATTTTGGAAATACACGCTTTAAAGTTGCACTTTTCTCGGAAGACCACCTTTCTGAAACCAGCGTGTTACGAGAAGACGGTGTCGAGCACCTGAAAGAAATTATTCAACAGCAGCAACCAAATTTTTCTATTCTTTCTTCCGTGGTTAATCACCCTATCGAAATAGAAGAAATATTGACTGTTCATACAAATTTTCACAAGCTCAATAACAACTCCCAACTTCCCTTTACCATACCGGTTGGTAAACCTGAAACTGTTGGCGCAGACCGGTTAGCTATTGCTGCTTCGGCAGTTCATCTTTTTCCAAAACAAAATAACCTGGCCATTGGCTTGGGTACTTGTATTACGTATAACTTCATCAATAGTCAACATGAATTAATTGGCGGATCTATTTCGCCAGGTATGGAAATGCGTTTTAAAGCAATGCACCAGTACACTGCTAAACTGCCCTTGGTAAAAGGAGATTGGAATGTGCCACTGATTGGCTATGACACCGCTACCAATCTGCAGTCTGGTGTAGTTTTAGGGATAGTGAAAGAGATTGATGGCATCATTGATTTATACAAGGAACGCTTTGGGAACTTTAACGTGCTTTTAACCGGTGGTGATATTGGAATATTTGAGCCCTATTTGAAAAACAAGATATTTGCAGACCCCGAATTAATTTTTAAAGGTCTTTATGCTATTAGCCAAGTTAATAATGCTTAAGAGAGGCAAACTATTTGATGCAAAATATTTTCTTTCTCTTTGTTTCATGATCAGTGGTATTTGTGCTATGGCGCAAAACTCTCCTTACTCCCGATATGGTTTAGGTGATCTTACGACTAATACCAATGTTGCCAACAGAGGCATGGGAGGTATTAGTGCTGGTTACGCAGATTTTCTTTCAATCAATTTTAATAACCCTGCTTCTTATTCTAATTTTTTAGCTGTGCAGGAGTTACGTTCTAAAAAAATTGCGCAGGGCAGAGTGGTATTGGACGTAGGCATCAACATCGATAATAAAACATTAATTGCGAAGGACAATCCGGTTAAATTCAGCACTACCGATCCTTATTTTTCTTATGTGCAGGTTGGTATTCCTATTCGCAAGGGTTGGGGTTTAAGTTTTGGCCTTCGTCAGTTAAGCCGCATTAATTATACCATTGACCGTGTTGAACGATTGAAAGACCCCCGGACAGGTTTGCCGATTGACAGTGTATTTACCGAGTTTTCAGGAACAGGTGGAAGCTTTTTACCAAGCATTGGAACCGGTATTGCCATTGGTAATTTTAGCATTGGTGCCAATATGGGTTATCTATTTGGTAAAAAAGACATTAATACCCGTCGGTTTTTCCTGAACGATACTGTTAGTTATGCTGCTTCGCATCATGGCACCAACACTTCGTTCGGCGATTTGTTTTTTAATGCTGGCGTTCAATACAAAATCGATATAAATAGAGAAACTGTTTTACGTCTGGGTGCTGCTGGCAACCTGCAACGGTCGTTACATGCTACGCAAGATGCAGTTCGTGAAACAGCAGGTAGGGATGCAACAACTGGTGATTATAAAATTGACAGTGTTTTTGAAAGCAGCAGAGAGGGTACCGTTATTTATCCGGCTTCTTACACTGTTGGATTTACTTTAGAACATACCGAAAAAACTACTGGTAAAGGCTGGCGCTTTGGAGTAGATTATATACAAAATAAATGGAGCCAGTTCCGTTTAATGGATGCATCAGATTCTGTACAGGACAACTGGCAAATTCGTATAGGTGGACAATTTCAACCAAGGCCGCAGGAAAATTATTTTAGCAGGGTAGTGTACCGTGCAGGTTTTTCTTTTGGTCCTGATTATATCAAAGTGCAAAATAAATTGCCGCAATACAACATCAGCTTTGGTATAGGCTTACCTGTCGCAAACTATAATCGTTTGGCGCCTGGTCAGTTTACTATTGTAAATCTTGGTTTTGAATATCAGCGCCGCGGCAACGATAATAATCTTTTGAAAGAAAATACCTTTAAGGTTTCTATTGGTTTGAACTTAAGCGATATTTGGTTTAACAAGCGCAAATATGATTAATCGCTTTTTCTATAAAACATTTTTACAAGCAGCTTTATTTACAGGCTGCTTGTTTGTTTTGGGTTGTGAAAACTCACAACGTGAATTAGATCGCATTACCAAGAAAAAGCAGATGGTGGAAGAAGCGAAGGATGTGCAAAGCATTTTTAGCCAACAAGGTGTTTTGAAAGCAAAACTTAAGGCGCCGATTATGTTGCGATACCAAGGCGATACGGCTTTGGTAGTATTTCCTAAAACATTGCATGTAGACTTTTTCGACCCATCAGGTAAACAGGAAAGTAAGCTGGACGCTTTGTATGGCCGTTATCTTGAAAACATGAACAAGGTTTTGTTGCGGGACAGTGTAGTAGTGATCAATGTAAAAGGTGATACTTTAAAAACACCTGAGCTTTGGTGGGACCAAAACCAGCGTAAATTTTATACAGACAGCACGGTAATTATTGCTACCAAAGACAAACATCTTTATGGCGGCAAAGGATTAGAGGCTGCGCAGGATATTAGCTGGTACATTATCAAACAACCAACTGGTGTCATCCTTGTCGCTGACAGCACTATGAATGGCCATTAATTATTTCTTTTGGGGCACCGGCTTATTATCTTTCCAATGCCATAAGAGCAAGCATGCATAGGTTCTGTACGGCGACCATTTTTTTGATAGCTTAAGCATCTTCTCTTTAAATTCTTTTTTATTGCTATCGTCTAATTTGAATATTTTTTTCATCGCTACCTGTATACCGTAATCGTCTACAGCAAACACATCTTCTCTCCCTAAGGTAAACATCAACAGCATCTCTACGGTCCATTTTCCGACGCCTTTTATTTGTGTGAGCAACTCAATGATTTCTTCATTACTCATCTTCTTCAATTTCTTATCGTCCAACTTATGATCAACAGCAAATTGTGCTACATTTAAAACATACTGTGCTTTTGCATTGCTCAATCCAATGCCTCTTAATTGTTCTAAAGGAGTAGCAACTATTTCTTCAGGTTCTGGTTCGTAGCCATGATAAATGTCGAGGAAACGATGATAAATAACCTTGGCTACTTTGGTTGACAGCTGTTGGCTCATAATGGAAGCACACAAGCGCAGACAAATGTTCTTATGAAATTTAAGTTTATGTACTTCTTGTTCTGCAATGAGCTTTGCTAACTTTTTATCTTTGGAAAGGTGGTTGATGTATTCCATGTCTGAACCAGGATTGATAGATTTAAAATGATTTAAGGAGTAAAATTAGTTTTGTTGAAGTAATGCAAAGAGAAATAGTAATCACGAAAGATGGCTCGCATACCATTGCTATTCCCGAATTAGCAGTTACCTACCATTCTATTCACGGAGCGATTCGGGATCGATACATGTATTTATCGAAGTTGGTTTGCATTGTGTGATGAATGAAGCAAAGGACCAACCGATTTACATTTTCGAGATGGGTTTTGGGACCGACTTAAATGCTTTTCTGACTGCTATTGAGACTGAAAAATGCAAGTGTAAAGTCTATTATACTGCTACAGAAAAAACTCCTTTATCCCTAGAGGAAGCAGGTGCTCTCAATTATACTGAAGTGCTACAGCATCATGAATTATTTAATCAATTACACCAAACTGCCTGGAGTGAAGCAAAAATCATTCATCACTATTTTACACTACACAAAGTTCAAAACGATTTAATTGACTATTCAACAGATCAGCAATTCTATATTATCTATTACGATGCATTCGCACCAAATGCACAACCAGAACTGTGGACGATAGCAATTTTCGAAAAATTACGTAGTATGCTTTCTGACAATGGCATATTAGTTACCTACTGTGCCAAGGGTGATATTCGCTGGGCAATGATAGTTGCAGGCTTCACCGTAAAAAAATTGCCCGGACCACCGGGCAAAAGAGAAATGTTGCGAGTTATAAAAAGCTAAGCTTATTGCAGACTCCAGCTGATGTTGCCATCCTTTTCGTCTTTCAGTTGAATGCCTATTGATGCCAGCTCATTTCGGATCTTATCAGACGTTTGCCAGTCACGCTTAGCACGGGCCTCTTTGCGTAAATCAATCAACACATTCATCACACCTTTCAGCTTATCGGTTTCTGCTTCTGTTTCGTTTTTCAATCCTAAAATATCTTCAACATACAACTGCATTTTTTCTTTTAGCAATGAAAAAGTTTCTGTTGTTAATGCATCCGCAGCAATCTGTTTGTCTTTAATGGAATTAATAATCGGTACTAATTCAAACATATTAGCCAAGACTTTTGCCGTACTGAAATCATCATTAATGAACTCTTCAAATTCGTTCACTAACCGAACCACTTTTTCATTCAATTCGCTATAAGCCTTTCCAACTTCCGACTTCTGATTTCCAACTTCTGATTGCTTCAACCATTCATACGCTTCCATTAACCGCTTCAGTCCTTTTTCTGCAGCAAGCAAAGCATCATTACCGAAATCCAAAGTGCTTCTGTAATGTGTTTGCAAAATGAAGAAGCGAATGGTCATTGGTGAATAAGCTTTCTCTAACAGAGGATGATCTCCGCTGAACAATTCTGTAAGCTTGATCACATTGTTATAGCTCTTTCCCATTTTGCGTCCGTTGATGGTGATCATATTATTATGCATCCAATAACGAACAGGCGGCACATGATTGCAAATGGTACTTTGTGCAATCTCGCTTTCATGATGTGGAAATTGCAAGTCCATACCACCACCGTGGATATCAAACTGAGCGCCTAAGTATTTAGTGGCCATTGCCGAGCACTCAATATGCCATCCCGGAAAACCCTCGCCCCACGGGCTTTTCCAGCGCATAATGTGTTCCGGTGGTGCCGCTTTCCATAGGGCAAAGTCAGTACGGTTCGTTTTTTCTTCTTGGCCTTCCAGGTCTCTTGTTGTTTCTAATAAATCATCAATCACTCTTCCGCTTAACTTACCATATTCATGATTGGCTGCGTATTTTTTTACATCGAAATAAACAGAGCCATTCACTTCATAGGCATAACCGTCTTTGATCAATTCTTCAATCATACCTATTTGCTCCACAATATGGCCTGTTGCTGTCGGTTCAATAGAAGGACGCAGGTTGTTGAATTTGTCCATTGCCCAATGAAACAGGTTGGTGTATTTCTGCACCAGCTCCATTGGTTCTAATTTTTCGATCACCGCCTTTTTTGAAATTTTATCTTCTGCTTCTCTTCCTTCTTCTTCAAAATGTCCTGCATCAGTAATGTTGCGCACATAGCGAACCTTGTATCCCAAATGCATGAGGTAACGAAACACAACATCGAACGTGATATAAGGACGAGCATGCCCTAAATGACTTTCACCACTTACTGTTGGTCCGCACACATACATGCCCACATAGCCGGGAACCAAGGGTATAAATACTTCTTTTTTTCTTGTTAGGGAATTATAAATTTTTAGCTTACTCATAAAAATTGTTGATTTGATCGTAATAAAAATGGAGAATAACAAACGGTTTGCTTAGCAGCAACAACAACAGCAAGTAGGGAATGTCATTACGATTATGATGGATCAAAGATAATTGAAAACTGTAAAGGCGCAAGCCCGTTATTTCTTTAGCTGAACATCTGCCACCAGCATGTAATGATCAGATAGATTTTTCACAGCACGGTTGAACTGTAGAATAGTAAAGTCTTTGGTGGTAAAAATATAATCAATGCGCAATGTGGGTGAAATGCCGGTGAATGTTCTGCCTATACCAAAGCCCTTTTGCAAAAAAGCATCTTGCAGTTGGTTATCTTTTATAGTAAAATAAGCGTAGGAATTAGGCACATCATTAAAATCACCAGTGAAGATGAACGAATGATGACTTTGATTGAGAATCTCCCTTGCTCTCGTTGCCTGTAGTGAACGGTTTTGAAAGCCCCTTTTTAATTTGATGAAAATATTTTTCGAATTGTTGATGAAGCTATCCTCTGCTTTTTTGATCTTATCCAACCGTTCAAAATCTTTGGGTTTGAAGCGAACCGATTGCAAGTGCGTGGTATAAAAACGAATGGTGTCATTATTAAAAACAATATCAGCATGAATCAATGCTTCAGGCATAGATGGCTTTTGATAACGAATCATTCCTGTATCAACCAAAGGATAGCGGGAGAAAATAACTTGTCCTACCCATTGCTTGTATCCATCTTCGTCCCATGAAAAATAATAGTAAGGATAATTTAAATTTTTGCGGATATAATCCAGGTTGGGATAATAGATACTGTCGGTTGAATGAAAGAACTCCTGCAGGCAAAGCACATCAGCGTTTTGCTCTTTGATCAAATCCATCATCTTCAGGCGTGCCTGGCTGCCTTTGTTATTGTTACGACGCCACTCCACAAAACGAGCTACATTCCATTGTACTACTCGCAACACATTTTTGGGTTTTTGATAACTGAAAGTTGCCGGATTATGAAAAGCAAAAAAAACAGAAATGCTTTTCCACCCAATGGCCAAAGCAACAAACGAAATAAAAATGAATTTGGGTTTTGCAATCAACCAGAAAAAGAAAAAGACAACAAGTAGGATGAACAGAATACCGAAACCAAGTCCCAGCAAAGAAATGATCCACCAACGTTGTGGATTGAGATAGGGAGCTAAGCAACTCAATAAAAAGAAAATGGCTGCAAGTACATTGAAAAAAATAAAGAGTCGTTTTGCAAACGAACGAAGGTGAACAGCCATTTTGATGATTAAGTTTTCTTAAGCCGTGCTACGAATTTAAACGAATGAAGCTTAGATAACAGTATTTGCAATAAAAAACCTCAACGTTGTGTTGAGGTTGAATACAATTAGGTCATCAATCAAATATCCTCTTTACTTGCTCGGCGCAATACTTCTTTCTCATCTTCAGTGAGTGAGTTATAGCCACATTGATTGATTTTATCTAAAATATCATCCACCCGTTGTTGGGTTACATTCGGTTTTTTGTTGAATGGCTTTACGCTTGCTTTGTAAAATATTTGTGACTTCACCACTTTTGCCTGTTTTGTTTTATCGGGGTTAAATAAATCATTTGCCCAATCAAAACAAGCATTCATCCAATTGCTCAAATCAGTGCCTCTGCGTAAAAAGCTAACAAAAGCCCAACCCATACCAGCACCTGCTAAATGTGCAATGTGTCCTCCGGGATTACCATAAGGAATTGTAGCTAAATCAATAATAGCAAATAGTAATGTAATCACCCAAAGCGGAATGCCTCCATTAATCATTGGGAATACCCGATAATTAGGCGCTATTACTGTAGTAGCAATAGCAATTGCCATCACACCGGCAGAAGCACCAATTGCTTTATCAGAAGCCATGTCTCTAATAGCAGGTATCAGATTATAACTAAGCATAAATGCTACTGCACCTGCCAATGCGCCATAAATGAAAATAGGAATCAGTTTTCTGTTGCCTGTAAGATTTTGTAGAATGAAACCAAACGCCCAAAGCCAAAGCATGTTGGCAATCAGGTGCCACACGCCATCGTGTACAAACATGTGCGTGAGCAAGGTCCATGGTTTGCCAATAAACGTATGCAAGTTGGCTGAAAGGGAAACCCAGTCAAGGATTTGGCGATTATACATTTCCAAACCTGTTGCATTATAACTGAAATAGTAAACAACTTTGATAAAAGAAAGAATAACAAACACGACTAAATTGATGGCGATCAACGTTACCAATGTATTACCATCCTCTCCAATAGTTAGCCGGCGACGATTTTGTTGTTGATAGTAACTCATGACAATTTCAAAAACAGCAATTTATCTGCCACATTAATAAAAACGATTTCGGTCTCTCTTATTCCAAATCCACACTAAAACGAAACCGGTTATGGCGCCACCCAGGTGCGCAAAGTGAGCAACGTTATCACCGCCTGTTATCCCAAAAATCAAATCATAGCCTACATAAGCCATCATTGCCCACTTAGCTTTAATAGGTACCGGAATGAACATGAGGTAAAGCTCCGTGTTGGGAAACAGGTAGGCAAAACCTACTGCTACACCCATTACAGCACCAGAGGCACCCAATGCCGGACCGAGACGATCAGCTATCCTCTGCGCAGCTTCTATTTGGCCCTGGCTTTCCAAAACCAGTGCATGCTGGTACTGAAAATGTTGAATCGTCAGGTGCAAAACGGCAGCCCCTATCCCACATAACAAATAAAAAAGCAAAAATCTTTTTCCGCCCCAAACATTTTCCAGGATTCTTCCAAACATCCACAAGGCCAGCATGTTAAAGACGATATGAAAAAAATTGCTGGGGTCATGAGCAAACAAATGCGTGGCTATTTGATAAGGTCGGAACTGCGGTGCTTCTATGGGATACAGCATCAATTTATCTGTAATACGAAGCGTTAGCTGCGCCACAAAAACCAAGGCATTAATGATGATCAGGTTTTTTACAATCGGCTGGAAATTATTCGGTCTGTATTGATTATAACTCATCGCTTATTTTAATTTCAATTGAACCACGTTTTCAATATGGTGTGTATGCGGAAACATATCCACAGGTTGAATTTCTGTGACAGTGTATTTCTCATCCAATAAAGCAAGGTCCCTGGCTTGTGTGGCTGGATTACAGCTTACATAAACCACAATCGGTGCATCCATTTCCAAAATTTTCTTTACCAGCTTTTCATGCATGCCTGCCCGGGGCGGATCGGTAATGATGACATCGGCCTTGCCATGCGCTGCAAAAAAGTCATCGTTGCACACATCAATGACATCGCCTGCAAAAAAATGAGCATGTTCGATGTTGTTCAAAGCTGCATTTTCTTTTGCATCGGCAATAGCTGCTTCAATCATTTCTACACCAATAATTTTCTTGGCGTCTTTGCTGCAAAAAATTCCGATGCTGCCTGTACCACAGTATAAATCGTACACCACCTGGTTTCCATCAAGCTCAGCAAAATTCCTGGTGATTTGATAGAGCCTTTCGCCTTGTGCTGTATTGGTTTGAAAAAAAGATTTCGGTCCGATCTTGAACTTAAATTCTTCTAACTGCTCTACTACATAACCTTTGCCGTGATAAACTTGCGGCTCCAGGTCATGCATCGAATCGTTTCTTTTTAGATTGATGGTATAAAGCAATGTAGTAATAGAAGGAAAAGTTTGGAGTACAAAACGGAGCAACGCCGTTCGCTTCTTTTCCTGTTCTTCACCCAAAACAATGTTCACCATTACTTCACCAGTAGTGCAAATACGCAGCTGCATCGTTCTTAAAAAGCCACGGTGCTCACGGATGTCGTAAAAAGAAAGTCCATGCAGTTTTGCATAACTGCGGATACTGTTGCGTATTTGATTGGTCAAATCATCCTGCAGCCAACATTTTTGAATATCAACCACCTTATCAAAAAAGCCTTTGGCGTGAAAACCAACTACATTGTGAAAGCCTCTTTCCTTATCGTCTCTGTCAAAAGAGCCCGCAGGTAAGTATTCTTTTGTGCTGAATGTGTATTCTAATTTATTACGGTAAAACTTATCTTTTGTCGCACCAACAATTGGCAACATCTCCGGCATTTGCACTTTGCCGATACGCTTCAAATTATCATGCACCTGTTTTTGCTTGTATTGCAATTGCTTTTCGTAAGGAAGCATTTGCCACTGGCAGCCACCACATACACCAAAGTGCTGGCAAAAAGGTTGCGTTCGCTCTTGTGAGTAGCTTTCAAACTTTAAAGGATAACCTTCAGCCCAATCTTTTTTGTTCTTTGTCAACCGAACATCAACCACATCGCCGGGTACTACATTCTCAATAAAAATCACCTTTCCGTCTTGTCTTGTCAACGATTTTCCTTCAGCGGCATAATCCTCTACCAAAATTTTTTCCAGTACAATATTTTTGTTTCTTCTCACGGGGTAAAAGTACAGCCTTTCGTTTTGGTTATTACGCCTCAAACGGTTGTTTGCAACTCTTTAACCATCCGAACCTTCTATTTATATTATTTTTATCGTTTATTACGCACTGTCATGAAATTCAGAGCTACTGTTCTTTCGCTATTAGTATCTGCAAGCCTTTTGGCTCAAAATGGATATGAGATTAAGGTTACCTTAAAGCCGTTCAAAAATCAATATGTTTACCTGGGACATTATTACGGCAAGCAACTTCCTATTATTGATTCCGTAAAGTTGAATGATAAAAGTGAAGCTGTTTTTAAAGGTGACAAAAAACTAGGTGGTGGCATTTACCTTATTGGCTACCCTGACCGTACACATTATTTTGAATTTTTAATAGATAAGAATCAAAAGTTCAGCATTGTAGCAGATACCAATACCGTTGCAGATAAAATAACCTTCGTTAATTCAGCAGACAACGACCAATTTTTTGTTTATCAAAAATTCATGGTGAGCAATGGAAAGGCGATTGAAGATTTGCTGAAGAAAAGAGCTGGCTCGTCTGCCAAAGATTCAATTGCTATTACAAAGCAAATAGAAGCGATCAATGCAAAGATCAAGGTTTACCGTTCGGATGTAATGACGAAAAGCCCGAGCAGTTTACTTACGACCTTACTTAAGGCAATGAAAGAGCCAGACATTCCACAAAACGATCCGGCTGCGAAAAAAGATTCGATGTTTGCTTATCACTATTTCAAAACTCATTATTGGGATGGCGTTAATTTTTATGATGATCGCCTGGTACGTACGCCATTCTTT
Source organism: Chitinophagaceae bacterium (assembly GCA_040290035.1). Lineage (GTDB taxonomy): Bacteria > Bacteroidota > Bacteroidia > Chitinophagales > Chitinophagaceae > Flavisolibacter. Next base: position 50,775 of record PSMG01000004.1, on the reverse strand, counting down.
GAAGGCCGGATCGATAAATACTATGAGCAATTGGTTTACCCTTCTGCTGATTCGGTAAACAAAGAATTAGATTGGATGCTTGGTTATGCTAGCATTAACGAGGAGATGCAAAAATTTTTATTGTTGAAGTTTGTCAATCGCTATCTCAACCAAAAATACATGTGGGAAGATGCTGTGTTTGTGCATTTGTATGAGAATTACTTCTCTAATAAAAACTATTCATGGTTGAATGAGAAGGGTAAAAAATTAGTGCAGGACAGAGCTTATAGTTTGATGGGAAATATTTTTGGTACACCCGCTTCGGATGTAGAACTTCCGGATACTTCTGGTAAAAAGATAACTCTGTACGGTGTGCAATCACCTTATACTTTGTTAGCTATTTGGGATCCAACTTGTAGTCATTGCAAGGAAATGATTCCAAAGCTAGATACGCTTTACCAAACCAAATGGAAAGCATTGGGCGTAAAAATGTTTGGGCTTGCGAAAGAAACAGAAGGCAACAAAAAAGGCTGGCTGGATTTTATTCATGAGCACAAGCTCAATGATTGGGTGCAGGTTTATTATTCTAAGGAAGATGACAAGGCCCGCATGGATGCAGGCATTCCGGGCTATTCGCAGTTGTTTGATGTGCAAAGTTTTCCTACTTTGTACCTGCTTGACAAGGACAAACGCATTATTGCTAAAAAAATAACGGAAAAGCAAGTAGACGAAATTTTAGAATTCAAGCAAAAGAATCCTAAGGGTTAATTATCACGAACTAATCACCAACCTACTATGAGCCGCCCTATCATTATAGCCGCTGCATTGTTTTTCACTGCACATGCTGCTTCTGCACAAACACTTTTTACTTATGGCAAAGACGCTGTTTCGGTAAAAGAGTTTTTACGTGCCTACAACAAGAATAATACTGAGCCTAAAAGCAAAAAGTCACTAAACAATTACCTTGACCTGTACATTGCTTCGCGTCTAAAAATTAAAGAAGCAAAGGCAAGAGGTTATGATACGCTACCACAATTAGTTGCTGATCTGGAAAATTTGCGCAATCAAATTATTCCAACGTATTTGAATGATGCTGCCAGTGTACAACGCTTGGTAGATGAGGCTTTTACCCGTTCGCAAAAAGACATTCACCTGGCGCAAATTTTTATTTCCAATACACAAAATGGGTTAACGGATACGGCCATTGCCTGGGACAAAGCAAAGGCCGCTTACGCCAAGTTGCAGAAAGGGGTTGCTTTTGCTGATGTGGCCAATGAGTTTTCGGATGATCCATCCGTAAAAAATAACGGTGGTGATTTAGGCTTCATCACTGCGTTTACATTGCCCTATGAACTGGAAAATCTAGCATACAGTACACCTGTTGGCAAAGTATCAACTATCTATCATTCCAAAGCGGGTTATCATATATTCAAAAATATAGAAGAGCGAAAAGCATGGGGTAAAATAAAAGCCATGCAAATCTTAATTGCTTTCCCTCCCGGCTCAGACGCTACTACCCAAAATGAGATGAAGCGTTTGGCGGATTCGCTTTATGGTCTTTTGCAAAAGGGAGATGATTTTGGAAAGTTGGCCACTAAGTTTAGCAACGACGTGATATCTGCCAACGCTAATGGTTTTATTCCTGAATTCAGCGTGGGACAATACGATCCTATTTTCGAAAACGTAGTATATAATTTAAAAGATAGCCAGATTAGCAAACCATTTTTAACAACGCATGGATACCATATTGTAAAACGCCTGGAGCGTATACCTGTTGCAATAGATAAGAACGATGCAAAGGCTATGCAATTGCTAAAAGAAAAAGTACAAACAAGCGACCGTATTAAAACCACACAGAAAGAATTAGTGCAAAAAATTATCAAGCAAGCTGCCTATAAAAAAGTAGATTATAACGCTGCTGAATTATTTGCTTTTACCGACAGTGTGTTGGATTATAAACGTCCACCAATGCCTGTGCGCATTAATCGCACCAGTGCATTGTATAAATTAGGCGATCGTTTGGTAAATACACAAGATTGGATCACGTATGCACAAACCTTCCGCTATAAGCCTGATGGTTCGGGCATGAAAAAGCAAAGTGATTTGTGGGATGAATTCGTTCAGAATACTGCTATCGATTATTACAAACGACACTTAGAAGATTATAACGAAGTGTTCAAACAGCAGATGGAAGAATTCAAAGACGGTAATCTGTTTTTTGAAATCATGCAGCGGGAAGTATGGGGACCTGCACAAGCAGACAGCGCAGCTTTGGCCAATTATTTTGCCCAACATAAAAGCGCTTATCATTGGAAGAGTAGTGCTGATGCGCTTTTGTTTTATGCGAATGATTTAGCCTCTGCTAAAACAGTTATTGCGCAATTGGAAAAAACTCCAACTCGTTGGAAAGAAATCATTGCGGAAATGAATGAAAAAGTTGCCGTTGATTCAAACCGTTTTGAATTGACACAAATTCCAGATGGTACGAAACGTAAGTTAGAGACCGGCATGATCACCGGCCCCGTACTTAATAAAACAGATAACACAGCAAGCTTTGCTTATATATTGCGTTTGCATGAAGCAGGTGAGCCAAGAACATTCACCGAGGCAAAAGGTTTGGTGATCAATGATTACCAGTCGCAATTAGAAAAGCAGTGGGTAGAAAAATTAAAGAAGAAGTATCCTGTTGTCGTGAATAAAAAAGTTTTGGCAACACTTAAGTAACTTAAGTGTTGATACAAACAATAAAAGCGTTTTCGTTAGAACGCTTTTATGTTTATAATAAGATCATCGTTAAACTAATTGTTTTACCACATTAGCAATAACCTGCGGTTTTCCTAAAGTGTAATAATGTAATACAGGCACATTTGCCGCTTTCAATTCTTTGCTTTGTTGTAATAACCATTCGGTGCCTACAATTTCTATTTCTGCATCTGTTTTGCATTTCAGTATTTCGTTCGAAAGTGCCTCGGGAATATCTACATGAAAGGTTCTTGGAATAACGTTCAATTGTTTTTTTGAAGTAATTGGCTTTAGGCCCGGAATCACTGGTATGTTGATGCCATTGGCTTTGCAAGAAGCGACAAAATCAAAGTACTTTTTATTGTCGAAGAACATCTGCGTAATGATGTATTCTGCACCGGCATCTACTTTCAGTTTTAGAAAGTTTATGTCAGTTTGAAGGTTTGGCGCTTCAAAATGTTTTTCAGGATAACCAGCTACCCCAATACAGAAGTTGGTCTTTACAGCACTTTTTAAATCTTCTTCCAGGTAAATACCGTTGTTCATGTTGATCACCTGGCGCATCAACTCAATGGCATATTTGTGTCCACCTGGTTCGGGTTCAAAAAAGGTTTCATTCTTAGGGGCATCACCACGAAGCACTAATACATTATCAATACCCAAAAAATTAAGATCGATCAACGCATCTTCCGTTTCCTGCTTGCTAAAACCACCACAAATAAGATGTGCCACAGCGTCTACCTTATAGCGGTTCATGATAGCAGCACAAATACCTACCGTACCCGGACGCTTACGCACTTCTACCTTATCAAACGAGCCATCTGCCTTGCGCTTAAACATGCTCTCGCTTCTGTGGTACGTAACATTAATGAACGAAGGGTGGAATTCCATCAAAGAATCCAAGTGTTCCCACAGTGCATTGATGCCCTTTCCTTTTAAGGGAGGCAATACTTCAAATGAAACCAGCGAACTGCTCGCATTACGGATATGATCAATAACCTTCATAAGCGGCTGCAAACTTAGTACGGGGTTGCAGGAATTCCAATTAAAGTTTGCCCCTTGATGGCTTACCCACGCAGTAACTATTCTTTATCCATGGCTTAGAGTGCCTTATGCTATGGTTTAGGTACGAAGGATGCATGATTTTGGAATAGTAAGTTGTGAGGGTTTGTTACATTAGCAATCGAGAAGGTTTAAATAATTCTTAAACAAGTTCTGCTGATAACTCTAACCCCATTATAATATGAGCTCAAAAACTCTTTTGCTTTTACCCTGCTTGCTATTGACCTTTTTGCTGCATGCACAATACAAAGACACAATCATGCATTCTGCGGAAAGAGAATTCAGAGCCGCCTGGGTGGCAACAGTGTCAAATATTAATTGGCCCAGCAAACCGGGCTTACCTGTAGATAGCCAGAAAGTAGAAGCGATACGCCTACTTGATTTTTTAAAGAGCAATAATTTCAATGCAGTCATTTTCCAGGTAAGGCCGCAGGCCGATGCCGTGTACCAGAGCAAACTGGAACCATGGAGTTATTATCTAACAGGCACACAAGGAAAGGCGCCCGAGCCGTTTTATGATCCTTTGCAGTTTTGGGTAACTGAGGCCCACCGTCGTGGATTGGAATTACACGCGTGGCTGAATCCTTACCGTGCTCATCATCCATCTGGCGGGCCTGTTACTGATTCTTCTATTGTAAAAAGAAAACCAAACCTTATGTTGCAACTTAAGGAACAGGGTTATTGGTGGATGGATCCGGCTTTAAAAGGTACACAAGATCATACCACAGCAGTGGTAATGGATATTGTTCGCCGCTATGATATTGACGGTATTCATTTTGATGATTATTTCTATCCGTATCGTGAGTACAACAAAGGCGAAGATTTTCCTGATAGTGTATCCTATGCAGCTTATGTAAAAGGTGGCGGTAAACTTTCTCGTGGCGACTATCGCCGCAAGGCAGTGAATGACCTGGTGCAACGATTATATACAGCTATCAAAAAAGAAAAGAAGTGGGTGAAGTTTGGCTTAAGCCCGTTTGGTATTTGGCGACCTAACAACCCGGAAGGTATTTGTTGTTTTGATCAATATGATATTTTGTATGCCGATGCAAAGCTTTGGCTGAATAAAGGTTGGATCGATTATTTTTCACCGCAATTATATTGGCCAACCACACGATTGACTACCAGCTTCCCGGTGTTGCTTGGTTGGTGGAAAGAGCAGAACCTGAAAGGAAGGCATCTATGGCCAGGCATTAACGTAGGCAGAGATACAGGTTACCGTTCGGTGAATGAAACGCTAAGTCAAATTTTGATTACCAGAGGTATGATGCCAAAGGATAAAGGCGTCATTCATTGGAGTATTTCTTCCGACACACAAAATCCGGCGCTGCAAAGAGCAATGATGGAAGGCGTTTATAAAAGACCCGCATTAGTACCTGCCAGTTCGTGGTTGGATGCTACGCCGCCTGCAATGCCAACGAATGTGCAAATGAGAACAAGCGATAGCTTTGTACAAGTTGTTTGGTCGCATCCCAATTTTAAAGATGTGTTTCGCTGGGTAGTGTATTATCAATACGGTGATAAGTGGGATTATACCATTATTAATAAAGGTGAACGCACAGTGGTATTACCTCAAATAATAACGGTAAATAAACAAGCTGCTTTCTTAAATAAAGTTGCCGTAAGCGCTGTGGACAGAACAGGTAATGAAGGTGCCCGAAAAGAATTAACGGTAAGCCATTAAAATACTAATTCAGCCAATTCTTCTTTAACAGTTTGGTTTGCAGTAAGACTGTTTAAAATAGCGGCTTTTTGCTGCAGCGTAGTATTGTACCAATAGTAAAAATCTTTTCGGCCTGTTTGATATCGTACATATCAAAACCGGAAAGGGATGGTTCAATAAAGACGTCGCACAGACCGGCTTTGGCCTGTACGTGCTGTGAAATAGCTAAATGAAAGCAGCACTCCAGAATGTTGAAGGTTTTAAAGAGCGAAGCGCTGCCCATTCCATTTTCTATTTTATTTACATGAGAGCCGATGATGACATCGCAATAAGGTAATAAAGCTTCTGCCGGAAAATTATTGAGTAAGCCACCATCCACTAAAACACGTTCGCCAATAATAGTGGGTTTGAACAATACCGGAATAGAAGCAGAGGCCACAATAGTATGAAACAGTTTTCCTTCGGAAAAGATGATCGAGTCGCCATTATTCAAATCGGTAGTTGCGAAAAACAACTTTATAGGTAAGGCATCAAAATCGTCCACTTTTACTTCTTCGTGCAAAAGCTGGCGCAATACATCCATGGAAAATAAACCAGAGCCATTTAATGTAAGATTACTCCATCTAAAGTAATTGTTTTTTTTGAGCAGCTCCATGATTTCTACTGGTGGCTTACCCACGGCATACAAGGCAGCCATAGCTGCGCCAACACTGGTTGCTGCTATGGCATTTGGACGGACATTCATTTCTTCCAAAGCCTGCAACATACCTAAATGTGCAAAGCCTCTTGCACCACCACCTGATAAAACGTAACCGATCTTTTTCATGGTAGTTAAAGCTACCTATGTTACCAGCTATTGTTTATGAGTTTAGAAAGCAAAGCGACTGATTATTGTCAAAGGCAATGCAATCATGCTATGCCAATGGTCGAAACAATACAGTCACTTATCGAATAATAACACTATGTACTGCTGGGCTGGCTTAAATTAGCAGCCCACTATTCTCTTGTCACAAATGTCACACGAACGGAAGCTACTGTTACAACAGTTCTTTAATATAGCTATTACCTTACTGATAACCATCTGCCTGGTGCGGGTGTATGAATATGTAGCCATTGCGGCTAAAGTATTTGTTGGCCACCCTTGGAGTTTTGAGCTGTTAGGGCTTGGTTATGATGTGTGGCTTTGGGCTCAGTACAGCTTTGTATTCTTTCTTGTTTTCTTTTTGCTGTGGAAACTACATCGAAAAATGGCGGTGGTTGTTTTTCACACAAGCAATGTACTCTTCCTGCTTTGTTATATTGGTTTGCTTATTACTTTTTCAGAACGCACCACACCGTTTGATCATGAGTTTTTTACCCGCAATAGCGCTGACTCATGGACTACAGTAAAACAAATGCTGACCAGTGGCGTAAAAGTGTATCTGCCCTTGTTGCTTTATGTGGGCCTGTATTTTTTGATCTACCGCTCATTTGGCCGAAAGCTAAAACCAGCGCCTAAAGTATATGCTGTGTATGGGTTGGTGAGTGTATTGTCGCTCCTTTTTGTTGGCTATTCTAATCCTTCGGCTGATTGGTTTGAGCAAAAGTCATCGTATTATTTAACCAGTAATAAATTCAGCTATTGGTTGCACGATAGTTATCATTATCTCACACATAAACAACAGGCGCAACTTACCGATAGGCAATTGTTAAGCGAGATTGCCTTCTATCAACAGAATCAACCTTTCCAATTTACCAGCACAGAATATCCGTTGTTGCATAAGAATGACGCTCGTGATGTGTTAGGTCCATTCTTTAACCTAGGGCCAACACTACCCAACATTGTAATACTGGTAATAGAAGGACTATCTAAAGATTTCACCGGATCTACAGCTTATGCGGGCAGCTTTACACCATTTTTGGATTCTCTTTCCCAGCATAGCCTTACATGGGACAACTTCCTGAGCACAGCACCGGGTAAGTTTGCATCGCAGCCAGCTATCTCCAGTTCGGTGCCTTATGGCAAAAAAGGCTTTTCCATTATGAACGTAATGCCCGATCATTTGTCGCTGATCAAAATTGCCAAACGCAATGGTTACTTCACCAATTTCATGACGGGCTTCAACATGGATTTTGATAACATGGGTGGCTACATACGTTTGCAGGGAACTGATTTTATCTTATCGCAATACCCGGCCAAGTATAAAAAGATGGGTGTGGGTGAAGAAGGATGGAGCATGGGCTATCCGGATGATGCTTTATACCAACGCAGTTTTGAAGTGTTGGATTCTATTGGCAAAAAAACGTATTTCAATATTTATCATACCGGCACCACGCACATGCCTTATCTGTTCGAGCAAAAGCCGTTGTATGAAAAACTATTTGATCAGAAATTAAAAACCATGAAGGTTTCAGCTACCATAAAGCAAACGTTGCGTAGTACTAAATCTGTTTTAACCACCTTCATGTTCTCGGATGATTGCATTAAAAAGTTTTTTGCTGATTATGCCAGGCGTTCGGAATACAACAACACCATTTTCCTCATTACCGGTGATCATCATATTGGTTCGTTTCCTTCTACGGGTCCAATTGATGATTATCATATTCCACTGATCATTTACTCGCCTATGCTGAAGAAAGCGCAAAAGTTTTTGTCGGTGAATTCGCACAACAATATTGCACCAACGATCAGTGCTTTGCTACAACACAATTATCGATTACAATGGCAGCCTGATCAGGTACATTGGTTGGGTGATGTATTGGATACCGCTACACAGTTTCGTAATATTCACTCGATGGCGTTTATGAGTTGGAGTCGGGAGATCAAAGATTACCTGTACAAAGATTATTTCCTGAGTGATGACCAATTATACAAGCTAACACCAACTCTTTTATTGCAGCCTTACAAGAACGATACCCTGAAAGAAAAAATGATCCGGCTGCGGGAAAACTTTAAAGCAGTAAACGATTATGTATGCGAGAAGAACAAAGTGTATCCGGCGGATCAAAACTTCTTCCCGGGTAAGAAAGAGTTGGTATGGTCGTACAACGATAGTGTAGCCAAAACCATTTACCGCAATGCATCTGATACAGGATTGGCGCCTATGTTCAATGTGCCGAAAGGCTATAAGTATTTGTATGTGGAAACGACAGCGGATGTAAGCCTTCCTTACGAAGACCCTCATCCAACCTTGCGTTTTGCCATAATTGATGATAAAAACTGGCAGAAGAAATATTTATTCTGGAGTAAACATGATGTAATTGCTTTGTTCAAAGGTGCATTTACACCAAAGGAATGGCTGCCTATTTCGTCGAACGATATGTTTATGCTAGATGATTATAAGAGCATTAAAGATCTGAAGTTTGAAGTGGCGATTTATACTGACTCGCTTCCGATCAATTTGCCTATGCGCAAGCTGATGATCAATGTTTATGGTGTGAAATAGCAAATCTTGCTTATTCACTTTTGCTAACTTAATGAATCAATAATTTTACTTTAAAGAAGGTACAATAAATGGAAGCACGCCTCGATACCGAAACTATTTCTGCTGATCTGTTCACCTATTCTAAACACTTTGCATTTATTCAAAGTTTGTTTGCACAGGCACCAGTAGGCGTCGCTATTTTTCTGGGGCCTGATTTGGTTTGCCAAACTGCCAATGAAGCGTACCTCGCATTGGTTGACCTAAAAAAAGAAGAGCTAATAGGTAAAACAATATTTGATGCACTTCCTGAGATTAAACAACAAATGCTTCCTATTGCCCAGAAATTGATGACTACCGGCGAGTCATTTGCTGCAAGGGAATATGTTGTTGAATTACACCGCAAGGGTAAAAGCCACTACGGTTATTTCAATTTTGTATGGGAACCTCTACGTAATACAAATGGCACGATAGCCGGCATCATTGCTATTGCTACTGATGTGACCGACCAGGTGGAGAACCGGAAAAAAATTGAAGAAAGCGAACAACGATTCCAGGCAGCCATTGCAGAAGTGCAAGGCGTGCTTTGGACAAATAACGCTACCGGGCAAATGACGGGTGAACAACCTGGCTGGGCAGCACTTACAGGACAAAGCTTTGCCGAGTACCAAGGCTATGGTTGGGCACAAGCAGTACACCCGGAGGATGCACAACCCACTATTGATGCATGGAATGAAGCAGTGCGTGAACGCAAAATGTTTGTGTTTGAACACCGCTTAAAATTAAAGGACGGTAGCTGGGGTATCTTTTCAATACAAGCGGTTCCTGTATTTCAGGATGATGGCAGTATACGTGAATGGGTAGGCGTTCACACTAATATTTCTGAGCAGCGCAAGGCAGAAGCCTCATTGCGTCAGAGCGAAGAACAGTTCAGGCAGTTGGCAGAAACGCTTTCGCAATTGGTTTGGATAACCGATGCTGCGGGTAACCGGCTATATGCTTCATCTCGTTGGGAAGAATATACTGGTATAGCCTTAGGGCCGAACTCATGGGTTAGCATCGTGCATCCCAATGATTTACCTGGTATCAACAAAGCATGGAATGAATCATTGCAAAAAGGATTGCATTATAAAATACAGGTACGTTTAAAAAATAAAAATGGTGCATACCGCTGGCATTACGGACAAGGTGAACCCTTGCGTGACGAAAACGGTGTTATTGTAAAATGGATTGGATCGTTCACAGATATTCATGACCAAAAAACATTAGCACAACAACTGGAACATTTGGTTGCTGAACGCACCAAAGAGTTACATCGTTCCAACGAAGACCTGCAACAGTTTGCACACGTCGCATCGCATGATTTGAAAGAACCAGTGCGTAAGGTGAGAACTTTTGTCAGTCGGCTAAGTAGTGAGTTTAAAGAAGAACTGCCCCCAAAGGCAAAAGAATACATTGATAAGATTGACAGCGCTGCACAACGCATGTATGCCATGATTGATGGCGTGTTGTTGTACTCAACACTTAATGGCGTAGAGCAATCGTTTGAGATGGTTGACTTAAACGATACGATTCGAAACATTGAATTGGATTTAGAAGTATTAGTGCAGCGGCAAAAAGCAGTAATTAGTTATAGCCATCTCCCTACTATTTACGGAGCGCCGCTATTGATCTATCAATTGTTTTATAATCTTATCAATAACTCCATCAAGTTTGCAAAAGCAGATGTTGTTCCCCAAATTTCGATTACCTATATGCAAACTGAAGAAGCATTTATGATAACAGTAAGCGACAACGGAATTGGTTTTGACCCTGCAGATAAGCAACAAATCTTCAAGCCCTTTTCACGGCTTCATTCCAAAGAAAAATATGACGGCATAGGTTTGGGCCTTGCACTTTGTCAAAAAATAGTGGAGCGTCACAAAGGTACTATCAAAGCAAATGGCGACAAAGGAATGGGTGCCAGCTTTGTTATTCGTTTACCAATAAATCATTAGTATTTAACTAATTGCTTTGATTCAATCAACTGCCTCAACTTTTGTATATAAGGCACATATTCAATAAATGTATCGGGCTTCACAATATAATCGGAAGCGCCCAGGTTGAGACATTTATCCATTATTGATTTCGTAGATGACGTTGATGTGATGATCACAGGAATGTGCTCGTAAGCAGGTGTGGATTTTACTGCTTCAGTAATATCTTAAACATTCTTGCCGGGCATGTTCAAATCGGAAAGAATAATGTCAGGCAAATGGTTCCGATGTGCTTCTAACCATTCCAATAATATATCATCGTTTTTGAACATTTCTACCAACTTAAACAGGTCAGCAGTTTTAAATCCCTCACGCATGAAGAACTGTTCGTCTTCATCATTTTCCACAACAATGATCCTATACTTTTTCATTTGCCAATACTCCCTCTTTGTTTTCTTCTTTCAATGTAAAATAGAAAGTAGTGCCTTTGCCCACTTCTGATTCAGGTCGGATAATCTTTTTCCGTGTTGAACCTGCGGAAGATTTTAAATACTTTGTTTAAGTCGGTTTCTGCAATGCCAATACCATTATCACTTATTGCAAAATTTACATACCCGTTTTCACGGAAGCATTTGATCTTTACTTTAGGGTTTTCTTTATTGGTGAATTTTAACGAATTACTTCGTCACCCGGAGACTTATCCCTGGTGAGTTGCACCAATTCTACCCTGTCTCCTGCAATAAAATCTACTTCATTCTCAATAGTAATCTGAGCCCTGCTGCCATCGACAGAAGTGCGCAGGTTCTGCAAGGGATGATTTAAAATTTCATCAACGCTTACTCTGTCATCGGATGATTCTATTTTTCCCAATTGGGAATATTGTAATAGATTTTGAATCAGCTTCCGCATACCATTGGATGCCGTTATAGACTTGTTGATGTAATTCTTCAACTCTGCTTGTTGTGCTCAATCAATCTTCAAATTAATCAACTGCAAAAAGCTTTTACTGGTTCGGATGGGCTCCTGCAAATCATGCGATACAATAGAAGTGAATTGCCTCAACTCGTCATTGGCATTAGACAAGTGAGTATTGATAAGGCATAACTCTTCACTTAACGTACAATAGCGATCATGGCTGTCTCTTAGTTCCAGCTCTGATGCCTTAGGTTCTGTAAGATCACGAGTAACTTTTGAAAAACCGATCAAGGTGTCATTGTTGTTATACGGCTGTAATAACAGTTCTTGTCCAAAAACGAGAGCCATCTTTTCGCAATCGCCAGCCTTCTTCTTCGTACTTACCTTCTTTAATAGCCGTTTTCAATTCGTGTGAGGGCTTGGCATTGATGATGCCTTCTTCAAGATAGAAGATAGAAAACTATTTACCAATGATTTCATCAGAGATATAACCATTAATGCGCCGTGCACCAGCATTCCAACTGGTAATTCTTCTTTTTTCATCCATCATGACAATTCCGTAATCGCCTACCTGTTCTACCAGTGAACGATAACGTTCTTCGCTCTGGCGCAAATTTTCTTCGTATTCCTTGCGTTCAGTTAGATAACGGGTTACTTTGGAAAAACCAATGAGTTTGTTTTGTTCATTGAATAAAGCAGTGATCACCACATTGGCCTAAAACAAAGAGCCGTTTTTACGTACACGCCAACCTTCTTCTTCATATTTACCTGTGGCTACAGCAATCTTTAATTCACGTTCGGGCTTTTTGCTTTCTAGGTCTTCAGTGATATAAAAAGTAGAGAAATGTTTACCAATGATTTCATTAGCAGAATAACCTTTTATGCGTTTAGCACCATTCAAAAACAATTGACAATTCGTGTACATGGTTAAAGGGGTAACGTCTTTAAGGGAACGTTTTAAGAGAACTAAATTTAGACAAGTTCGTGTTTAATGTTTAAATTTTGTGTTTTATGGTACAAAACGTTTTAACACATAGCTCGTCAATAAGGTGCATGATAAGTTGTTATTGTTCTTTTGCCACGTATCATTCATATCATCTTCATCTTTTGCATCAGGATAATCTTCTGGACTGCTGACCTCTCGCAAATATTTTTCAGGACCTTCACCTAACAGCGAAGACCCTGTAGTTTGAAAGGTTGGATCTTGTGGTGAAGGATTGCTTGCATTGCCTACATTGGGTTGTGTTTGCGGTTGTTTGTCTTTTTCGGTAGCCATAACTGCTTTTGTAGAAATGCAGAAAACTTTATGCCGATATAGGATTGATTGTAATAAAGACTTCACAATTATGTGGCAAGGGGTGTGGATGATAAGCAGTAAGTTGCTGTGTGCCGATGGTTAGCGTTAACCCGTAATGACTTCCCATAAATGAGGAGTGAACTACGATAGCCTCTACACCTGAGTTGGCGATATGGATTTGTTCGGGACGAATAAATTTTGAGTTCTTTAAAGTAGGAAATAACTTGAGCAGTTCAGGTGTTACGGAATTGTATTTGCCAAACAAAGAAGCAACATATTCATTGACAGGATGAATATAAATAGTTTGTGGAGCCGCTTCCTGTACTAAGCGACCATCTTGCAACACTAAGATTTTATGAGCCCAAGGCAATGTGTCCATTTGATCATGTGACACTAAAATGCAACTGAGTTGAAGCTCTTCACCAACGGTTTGCAATACCTCTTTTAAAAGAGTTTTATGTTGCGTATCCAGGTTTGAATAAGGTTCATCTAACAATAAAAGTTTGGGTGCCGTTACTAACAATCTTGCTAAAGCAATACGTTGCCTTTCCCCGCCGGAAAGCTGGTGCGTCCAACGATTTAGTAAATGATCAATATGGCAAATAGAATAGATATTCCTGGCTTCTGTTTCTGTAAGAAGATTGGCCATGTCCAATACTTCTGCAACATGATAGTGATGACGTAATTCGAAGTGCTGCGATAAGTAAGCAATCTTTGGATGACCCGGAATCAATCTTTCCAATGGACCCAGCACACGTTCTTCATTGAAGAAGACTGCGCCGCTGTCGGGTTGCAGCAAGCCTGCAATGATCCTGAGCAAGCTTGTTTTGCCAGAACCTGTAGCGCCAGCAATGGCAAGCCTTTCAAAAGGTTGTTGGCTAAAATGAACATCGTTCAATACTCGATTTTCATTTTCTGTTTTATTGACACCCACAACCTTTAGCCCATTCATGGCTGCAAAAGTGTTTATTTAAACGCACATAAAAAAGCGACAGTTGTGCTGTCGCTTTTCTTTTACGCATCTCTTAATCCTTCATCCCTTATCCGGTCTTCAATGCTTTTACCTGTTCTTGCAGAGCGTTCGTCATCGGTGTACCTGCGTTGTTCATAATTACTCCTGCGCTGATGCACCAATTGCATTCTTGATGCTTCGTTTTCTTTTTCAGATTCATGATGCTGTTCGTTTCTTTCCGCAGATTCCGATTGTCGGTTACGCCTTTCCCCAAGTTTCATACTACGTTCATAGTCTGACGCCTGTTTTGTTTCCAATTCATTCAATCGATGCTTGTATAAATTATCATCGTTGAAATAGGTCTGGCGATATAATGATTGTTCTGTTACTACTGCTTCTTTGGCAGTGGTGCTGTGACGCCGATCGAATATTTCACAGATGGTTTGTTCTATCTCCGGCGTTAGTTCATTCCTGTGATAACCCGGTAAATCACGTAATTGCGGTGCTTCCACATTGGGAATGATCAGGTCATCATCTTTTGCATACAGTTCGGCAAAGCCAATTGGTATCAATACTTTTTGGTCTTTCGTTAAGCCAATGTCATTATCATCGAGATCAACTACCATGTAACGTACTTTCTTTTCCTGTGCATCTACAATTAATTCTTCTACATTACCTACCTTTTTACCATCACCCAATTTTACATCCCAACCAGGTATATCAGGTTCGCCGTGTACAATTTCAAAGTCAGAACGATCGAGTTCCTGCAATCGTCTATGTTTCATGTTGTCCATACTCATTGTTTTTAAAGCAAATGCTTTTGTTCATCAATCATTGTTACACTTCACGCATAACAGCCGGTGGCTGTATGTAAGAAGTGGATCTGTTTTTATTAATGCTGTTCGTATTTGCATTGTTGTTATTGTTGCGGGTAACGAAGTACACAACCGCAGCTACAATTAACAAAGCAATCAGAACCTACACCCAAGTGGTACTATTGTGTTTCTTTGCCTGCACATGTATCTCTGCCATAACATTGTTTTTAATGAATGTATTTTTTTTGACCTCATAGTGGGCACACAAACTATGCCTGATAAATTAATCTAGTATCACTGGCTGTAAATAGCGTAGGCAGATAAATAAGTTTACTGTACTAGCTTAATATCATGATTTTAATTTTTGGCACGGTTTTCTAGTTTTAATTTGGAAAATTTGTGATTATGGAAATGCCTAGAGAGAACACAGAAAAAAGAAGAAGAAAGATCATTCACAAGAGTGCTGAATTAGTTCGTTCGGTAAAGCCAGGACATGCAACTGTTGCAGTATGGGAACGGGAACAAGAACAAGCTCGTACGTTCAACATCTGGAAAATGAATCCTGCCGCTTAGTTTTTTACAGGCAATTTCTGATTGGTATAGTAGGTATGAAAGGCTACAGGTGCTGCATTGGTAACAATGCCGTCAAATCCTCCTTCTTTTAAATAAAGTTCAATCATGAGAGGATGGTCCAAGGACCAAACAAAAACTTTACGGCCTTGCGCCTGCATTTGCTGCACTTCATCTTTTTTGAAACCCACCAGTGTATTGAGGCGCCCATACATTGGTATTGATTTCATCAGCAACAGGACTATCCAGTTCGGTTAACGAAGGCAATTGAGCATGATCCTGTAAAGATTTGAAACATTCAAGTATTATTTTATCCGGCATGCCAATATATATTTCTAAATCTCTTTCGATTTCTTTTGCTTTTTGCAGGTAATGTATTTGCAAGTTTCTTACTTCAGTGAGGTCGCATTCTTTTTTCATAAATCGCCACGCAACAAGTCCCGAGTTCGCATTCCTTCTAAGAAAACAGATCTGCATACACTGTCGCCTGATGAAGATGTGATTATTTGGTTTGGACACTCTTCTTATTTTTTGCAAATAGATGGCAAGAAATTTTTGATTGATCCTATATTAAGTGGCAATGCTTCGCCCCTTGCGTTTTTGACGAAAAGCTTTGAAGGCAGTGATGTGTACGATGCAGATGAAATTCCTGCTATTGATTATTTATTGTTGTCGCATGATCATTATGCATTATGACCACCTAGATTATAAAACCATTGATCGTATCAAATCAAAAGTGGGCAAAGTAGTTATAGGCTTAGGTGTGGGTGCTCACTTCGAACGCTGGGGATTTGCTAAAGAAAATATTATTGAACTGGATTGGAATGAAATTGTTGATTTAACAAATGGTTGCTCCATTACGGCAAAAACAGGAAGGCATTTTTCAGGTAGAACGACCAGGCGCAACAACACACTTTGGATCTCTTTTATTTTAAAAACGCCAACTTCTAATTTGTATTTGGGCGGCGATAGTGGTTATGATACGCACTTCAAACAAATAGTCGATGCGTATGGTCCGTTCGATTTGGCAATACTTGAATGTGGGCAATACAACGAATACTGGAAATACATTCACATGATGCCGGAAGAAACAGCGCAGGCAGCCATTGATCTAAAAGCAACAAAGTTGTTGCCTGTGCATTGGGCAAAGTTTGCGCTTTCGTTACACGCATGGGATGAACCAATAGAGCGTGTGACGAATGCAGCCAATGAAAAAAGCCTCCAAATACTTAGCCCAATGATCGGCGAAGAATTGTTGTTGACAGGAACGAATGATTTTCGCGAATGGTGGAAAAAAGTTCGTTAGTTATCTACTTCGGTTAATGCTTTTCTTTTATCAGCCGGATCACGATGTTCGTAATTGATTTTGAAAGCAGTTAAGTCCGGTTTGTATTTTCTTGGTCGAGCCAACTCGTATTGATAAATAGCTTGGCCTAATTGATAAGTGAATGGCAAAGCAATAGTTTCATAATCGTATTTGTTATCGTTTAAAATGCCATCGCTATTTGTGTACACGGTGGTTGCTATCATAAACTCCACCTTGTTTTTAAAATCGATCACATAAGAAACATCTGTACTGAAACCATAAGCCCAACCTACTTTGTTGAATACACGGATGTTTGGTGGCATTTTGTGCGTACTGTCGTGAAAAAAGAACTTCACATAGCTGTCGTAAAAATGGGCTGTGTCATATTTAGGATACGGTGTTTCGGAAGGATACTGTGAGAGGTATTGATACAAAAACTGGTAGTCCTCTTTTCCCAAATCAAAGCGTTGCTTCGCTGGTACAGACTCAGGAAACAAAACTGATTGCAGCATTTGCTGAAGGTCTAATAAGGAAAGATTGTTATGCTCTGTAAAATCAAAAGGTTGGTTTATCAAACTATCATTCTTGTTTAAATAACCTTTGCCAATTTTGATTTTTCTGCTAAAATCAAATGTGTCTGTATTATATGCTGCCGGCTGTGCATAAATCAAGCTTCCATCTTCTTTAATAAAACGAATTGGATTTGTATGACGGTTTTGCTCTGGTGTAAAGCCCATGAACTGCCTGGTGATGCGTACATCTTTGTACCCTTTTGCATGTAGATTTCGATTAATCGTTTGCTGTCCTACAAACTGGTACATGCGATTGTATGGATCGTTTTCGCTAATTAAAAAGGCACGACGAATAAATTGGGCAATAGACGGTAAACCATTTTGTGCTGTTGTGTCCTTATATAAAGGACGCTGGCCTGCATAACTGCTGTCAAACTGCATGGGTGTGTATTTGTTCACACCTTTTATATTTATCTGGTTCAGTTTTTCCAGCGATAAAAAAGCAAGCGGCATTTTTACTGTTGATGCAGGATTGAAATATAACTCGGGGTCAAAGTTGAAGTAATAGTTTGTAAATGATGGTTTGTTATGCTTATCACGGTTGATCTGTGTGTAGATGATCTGCACCCGGTAAGTTTGCGGATCGTTAATGACTTTGTTGATGGCAGGATGATTTACCCGATATAATAAGTTCAGTAAAAAGCTATCCGTTCTTTGCGCCTGAAGATATAGGCAGCAACTCATCAACAAAAAAGAAAAAAGCATTCGAGCCATGCTGAAAGATACAAATAGAAAAGACTTGTCTGATATTTGCATAAACAAAACAGGATGAAGCAGGAAGTTGTTTTCCCTTTTTATGCACGTCTGGCATTTATACTAATCATTTTATTGCTGTTTGGCTATTTTGCTATTTTAGGCGAACGTATCATCATTCCTTTACTGTTTTCTTTTTTGTTTGCGGTGCTGCTATTGCCTGCTGTTAATTTCATGGAAAACAAATTACATTTCTCTCGCACTGCATCTTCTATTGTTGCTGTATTGTTGTTTGTCATTGGTTTGTTTTTATTGGTGTATGTGATTGCTGCACAAATAGGGTCGATGCTGCAAGACTGGCCACTGTTTAAATCACAGATGCGCATTCTTTTTTACAACATGCAATTGTGGCTTAACAGTCATTGGCATATTGATATAGAAAAACAATTAAACTATATTAATAGCACCACAGAAAGCCTATCACATTCTGGAACGGCTATCCTTGGTAAAACGGTTTTATCCCTTTCGTCCTTATTGTTATTCTTAGTCTTTATTTTTCTCTATACCTTTTTTATGTTGCTGTACCGAAGATTGCTGGTACGTTTCATCACTGTTGCCTTCGAACAAAAAGCAGCACCTATTATTGCAGATATCATTATCCAGGTAAAACATATCATTCGCAGTTATGTAGTGGGTTTGTTTTTCGAAATGCTGATTGTTTCTGCAGTAGCCATTACTGTTTTTTTAATGCTAGGTATCAAGTACGCCTTTCTTTTAGGCCTTATTGTTGGCGTATTTAATGTAGTTCCTTATGTTGGCATTTTTACGGCATTAGTCATTAGTGCTTTGGTTACTATTGCTACTTCAATTCCTATTCATGCAGTGTACGTAGCAATTACTGTAGTCATTATTCATTTAGTAGATAGTAATTTTTTGATGCCCAAAATTGTTGGCTCACATGTTCAGATCAATCCACTGATTGTTGTTTTAGGCGTCGTTGTCGGTGAACTGCTTTGGGGCATTTCCGGTATGTTCCTCGCTATCCCTTATCTCGCTATTACCAAAGTTGTTTTTGACAGGATTGAAGGCTTGCAGCCCTGGGGCATATTATTAGGTGATGAAGAAAAACTTCCCGCCAGGGCAAGACCACTTAATCGCTGGCTGAAAAAGAAGACCAAGTAAATGCGGTTTGTTTTAATTTAATCCAATGAATAAGATTTGTTGGAGTTTTTTGTTGCTACTTGTATTCATGTCTACCAATGCACAAAAAGTAGAAAAAGGTGTGTCGCTGCAATTGGCGGAGCAGCGCAAGCAATCAATTTCAGATATACACTACCAACTTTACTTCTCTATTCCACCTGTAAAGACAGCGCCTATTGCAGCTAAAGAAACCATTAGTTTTGAATTGAGCAATAATGCGGCGCCACTACAAATTGATTTTAAAGAGGCCAGCGATCATCTAAAACAAATTGCGATTGATGGGAAAGAAGTTCCTTTTGTTTTTGAAAATGAACATATCATAATTGCACCAAAGTATTTAAAGAAAGGAAAGAATAACATACAAATTGAGTTTACTGCCGGCGATCTTTCGCTTAATCGAAATGATGAATATCTCTACACCTTGCTGGTTCCTGATCGTGCAAGAACTTTATTTCCTTGTTTTGATCAGCCTAATCTAAAAGCACGATTTACAGTTTCGCTAATCATTCCAAACAACTGGCAGGCATTGACTAATGCACCACTTAAAGATTCAGCTTTGGTAAATCAAAGCGATGTTTATGTAAAGCAGCTACGCTTTATTGAGTCAGATCTCATTCCAACTTACCTTTTCTCTTTCTCTGCAGGAAAATTCACAAATGATATTCAGCAGCAGGATGGAAGAGCAATGAACTTCTATTACCGGGAAACTGATCCAATAAAGATTAGGTTGAGTGTTGATAGTATTTACCAACAACATGCTCATGCCTTACAATTTTTAGAAACATATACAGGCATAAAATATCCATTCGAAAAGTTTGACTTCATTGCTATTCCCGACTTTCAATATGGCGGTATGGAACATGTTGGTGCTATTGATTATAAAGCTGCCACTTTGTTTTTGGATTCAGGGGCTACAAAGGATCAACAAAATGCACGAAGTAATTTAATAGCCCACGAAACATCGCACATGTGGTTTGGCGATCTGGTGACGATGCAATGGTTCAATGACGTGTGGATGAAAGAAGTGTTTGCCAATTTTATGGCCGACAAAATCACCCAAGGCAATGCATCCAATTATGAACTGAAATTTTTGACTACGCATTTTCCAAGGGCTTATGCTGTAGACCGAACTGCAGGTGCCAACCCCATACGACAAGAGTTGACCAATTTGCAGGAAGCAGGCAGTTTGTACGGACCTATTATTTATGATAAGGCACCAGTAATGATGCGTCAACTGGAACGTTTGATGGGTGAGGAAAAATTCAGGGATGGTTTAAGAGCTTATCTGAAAAAATACAGTTTTGGCAATGCTACCTGGCCAGACTTAATCAGCATTTTAGATGAACGTACACCTGCCGATCTGCAAGCATGGAATAAAGTATGGGTGAATACACCGGGCCGACCCGTCATCAGTTATTCGATGCAATCAAAAGAGGGACAGATTTCCAATTTCGCGATCACACAAAGGGGCGAGCAAAGCACTAATTACCTGCTGCCGCAATTCTTTGAAATAGCGTTGATCTATCCTGATCGTGTAGAAGAACATACAATCTACATGAATGCACAGCAAGTAGTGCTGAAAGAATTGGAAGGTAAACCGTTGCCGCAATCTATTTTGTTTAATTCATCAGGGCAAGGTTATGGTTTGTTCCCGGTAGATACAACCATACTTCACATCAGTTTACAGAGTCCGTTAATGCGAGCATCGGCTTATATTAATTTGTATGAAAACATGCTTGCGGGTAATGCGGTTACACCAATGCAATTGATTCGCTTCTATCAAAGTTTATGGGCAAAAGAAGAAGAGGAATTGAATTTAAGTTTGATTGCAGGGCAACTCACTGACATCTACTGGCATTTTATCAGTGCTTCCCAACGCAAGGCTATAGCGTCTTCTATTGAAGAAAGCTTGTGGAATAGTTTAACAAAGGTGAATAGCGCCAACAAAAGAAAAGTGCTGTTTCGAACGTATCAAAACATTGCTCTTACCGAAACTGATTTGAATCATTTATATGCTTTATGGAAATATAGAAATCCACCTTTGGATATCAAATTAAATGAAGATGAATATACGTCCTTGGCTCTAGCGATCGCTGTTAAGAGCACTATAGATAGCAGCATTTTAGAACGACAATTGCAGCGCATTACCAATCTTGATCGGAAAGCGACACTGGAGTTTATCATACCTGCTGTTTCGCCCCATGAAAAAGTTCGTGATCAATTTTTTGCTTCATTAAAGGACCAGAAGATTCGTAAAAAAGAAGCCTGGGTAGCTGATGCTTTAGCATACCTGCACCATCCAGTTCGTACGAGTAACTCTCAAAAATATTTAGCTCAGAGTTTGAACATGCTGGAAGAAATTCAACAGACAGGTGATGTCTTTTTTCCTTCTGTATGGCTTACAGCAACCTTTGGCAATTATGGTACGAAAGAAGCAGCCGATCTGGTGCGTAATTTTTTGAAAGCACACCCTCACTATAATCCAAAGTTGAAAGCAAAGATTTTACAAGCTGCCGACCCGCTGTTCAGGGCTGAAAAGTTGGTGAAGCCTTAACACCGGAACCGACCTTTATTTAGGAGCTTTAATACATGAAAAACAAAAGCCTTTTTACTACTACCAATTGCTGGAAATGCATTGTGCTGTTATCAATAGTAATGACCATTATTGGTAGTTTATAATTCTTTGCAAAAGCAGCTAAAAACCTTCCCCAAAAGCTGTTTCTTTGCTGTTCAGGTCTTTATTTATTGCATCCATAGCATCAGGCAGTAATGGCAATTGCTATTACGTGGGCAAAGAACGTGAAGCCGTGCTGATTGATGTAGGCATTTCTTGCCGGGAAATTGTTCGACGTATGCAACGCTTACAACTTTCGATGCATAAAGTAAAGGCAGTGTTTATCTCTCATGAGCATTCTGATCACATCAGGGGACTTTACCGTTTAGCTAAAAAGTATCAGCTTCCGGTTTTTATTACTTCGCAAACATTACAACATTGCCCCTTTCAATTACCTGCCGATCAAGTTGTTTCATTTCAATTCAATCAAACTGTTTCTATTGGTTCGTTGCATATTACCTCTTTTCAAAAAGAACATGATGTAGTAGATGCACACAGTTTTGTAGTGCGTGGTAATGAAATTAATGTTGGTGTGTTTACAGACATCGGCAAACCTTGCGAAGCATTGCGTTATCACTTCAATCAATGTCATACTGCTTTTTTAGAAGCCAATTATGATGAAGAATTATTGCACGGTGGTCGTTATCCCATTTATTTAAAACGAAGGATCAGCGGCGGTAAAGGTCACCTTTCCAATAAGCAGGCAGTTCAGTTGTTTCAAAACTATAAGCCTGCGCATATGAGCCATTTGATTCTTTCGCATCTGTCGCAGGAAAATAATTGCCCAAAGCTGGTGGAAGAATTGTTTACAGAATGCGCCGGCACTACCAAGGTGGTGGTTGCCTCTCGCTATCAGGAAACAGTACTTTATTGCATCACGCACAACGCTGTTTTGCCAACTGTATCAAAACCGCAGCAAATGAGTTTGTTCTAAGCTTTTTTCCTGGAGGTAGCTTTCTTTTTAGTAGCTGTTTTTTGCTTGGTGCTTGCAGTCTTTGTGGCTTTCTTTGATGGCTTCTTCCACAGTCCCTGGTCTTTCAGGTTTTGCTTCATCGTTTTCCAATAATCTTGTGTGTAGTCTACGAAAATTTCAGAACCTGCGGGAATATTTTTTACTGATTCAATGAATGCTCTTCCGCCTTCATTTACATAAACGCAATTATTAGTAACGCCTTTAATGCGGGTGAAACCCCTGGCATCATTTGCATAACGGGCCAATGCACTCAGAGTTTTTTCAGCATCAATCACATTATTGTTATTAATGGTATAGATATAAGCATTCTTAGTGTCGTTCTTTACTTCCTTCCAGGTGGTGCGTCTGCCCTTGTATTCTACAATTCGTGTTTCTTTTGGAATATCAACTGTAGTGAATAAACCATTACCTGCACCGGGAATGGTTGACTTTTTTACAACCAAATATTTTTCTAATAATGCCATTATTATTTTAAAAGTGCGTGAAGTTAACGGAATGAAAGCAGACCCAAATAAATTTTGAGCAGAAAAGGTGTTACTAATCTTTAATACTTGCTTAGCTGCGCATTAGCTTTTATCTTACCAAAAATTTTCTCTTATGGAATACAGAACAACTGAAACTAACGACATTTTAGAGCAGCCAAAAGAGTTACCGGGTATGCTCAACACATTAACTGTTCTTACTTTTATTGGATGTGCTATTTCATACCTCAGTTCACTTTGGAGTTTTTATAGTGCTACTAATTACCAACAGAATTTAGAAAAAATGCAAGAGGCCCAAGACAAATTAGGAGATAGTACTATGGGCAAAATGATAGAAGGTTCTATGGAAATGCTGAAGAAGTCACACGATTATAGGTACATCATATTGATCGTAGGCTTAGTATTTACAACACTTTGTTTAGTTGGTGCTCTGCAAATGCGCAAACTAAAGAAAGGTGGTTTTGCTATTTATACCATAGGGGAATTAGTTCCATTGATCATCACACCGATATTGATGGGTGTTAACCTTTCTGCAGGAATTGGTTTGGCTGTAGGCGCTGTGATTGCCATTTTTTTTGTGGCGCTTTATGCTTCGCAACGAAAGTATTTAGTGAATAATTAATTGTTCGATGCCACTTACACCAGAAGTAAGAGCACAAATTTTTGAAACCATTAAAACGGCACTGCAGAAGCAAACACCGCCAATGATCGTTTCAAAAGACAAGCCTGATTGCTTTGAGTTGATTGGCAATAAGCCTTTGCCTTATAGTAGTAAAAAAGAAATGGTACCGGGCATGTATTTTTCTTCTGTAGTGGCTCGAAAAGACATGATCTCGTTTTATTTTTTCCTATTTACTACAATGAAGCAAAGTTTGAATCAATTATTCCTACCATGATCAAATCATTAAAAGGGAAAGCATGTTTCAATTTTAAAAAGCCGGAACAGATGGCCGAAAAAGAGTTGAACGCATTTCTGAAAGCAGGCGTGAAAGCATGGCAGGAGCAAGGCTATATGAAGTGAGGTAGTAAATTATAAGATTGAAGCTGCAGGCATTGTTTGCAGCTTTTTTATTTATGGGGAAGTTGTCAATTCTGTATATCGTTTAATGTCTAATTGCAAGCCTACTTCAAAACCGCTGAAATCTTTTTTTAAATGCAACGAGATCGCGTGTAAATGGTCTGCTGATTTGCGAATAGTGATATAGTGAAACATTGGTTTGTACTCTGATGCTAAATCGGTCAAAGTTCCGATGCCTTGTCGGAGTGGCTGGCGCAAACCGCCACCGCCTCCAATCACCATAAAATCTTTGCCGCCTACTTTATAATGTTCAAAGGCATGGCAATGCCCTGATAAGAACAATTGACTTTTTTTAGATTGTAAGAAAGCAGGCACAAATTGTTCTTCTACTTCTTTAGAAGGCGCTACGATACGACTATTGGTAAAAGGTGAATGATGACACCCTGTAATTATAAATTCAATAGTAGGATCGGCATCTAAAGTTTCCTGTGTGGTTTGATACCACTTTGCCTGGTCGGCTGTTTCCGTTTTGCTAAGCGCATTGAAATTGGAATTTACCAACACCACAGCAACCTCATCTTTTATAACCACATAACCTGTTCTTTTATGATCGGGAAAACGTTTTTGAAACATGCGTTGCCCTTCTTTTGGACGGCCCATCACTTCGTGGTTGCCTAAGATGGCATGCACCGCAATATCATGCGAACGTAAGGTCGCTAAATAATGATCAATCGGTTTCCATTGCCGTTTACTATAACCCAAATTTACCACATCACCCAACAAGAAAAAAGCACAAGGTTTTTGCTGCAATACATTTTGAAATAAAAGCTTGGTGGCTTCCCGATTGCGAAATGGTTTCAATAAAAGTGTTTCCACAAGCATAGGTGCTTGGGTATCTGCCGCAAAGGCCAGTAAATTGTTTTTTTCCGAACCGGACACTTTATTGTTTTAGTATAACACCTTGCAAGAAGCTGACCGTTATTTATAGATGTGCAAGTATGCGGATATGAATGAAGGTAAACTCTATACTGCATCCAAAGAAAGTAATACTTGCCAGGCTTCAGGCACTTTACCGTCATTCAATAATTTGGCCGCATAACGGTGTAATTCTTTTTCCATTTCAGCAGGCGAAACAGAATAATACTGAATAATATTTTTCAGGTGTTCATCATTAAACGAAGGTTCTATCACCGGCATTTCATTAACGTTGGCCAGTTGTCCTAAATGATTACCGGTAAGAATACTGCTAAACCGAATGGCTTCTGGCAGGCTATCAATACCAATACCCAGTTGCGTATTTGGCTTTTCTACTTTAAACAGGTTTTCTTTACTGACACGGCAATACCAATCACCGCCAAGGCGGGCAACTAACTCTAAACTTGTTTGATCAAACTTTTTATTTTCATTCAGCAATTCATCTGCAATGTGCAATACCCGCACTTCGCAAATAACCAATTGGCCTGCACCGCCTTCTTCTCCCAATGATTTTACTTCAAGCACCTTGCACTCCAATTTGGCCTTGCTTTCTTTTACCATTGGCGGTTTCACAATGGTTGCGGCTTCTTTGGTAAAACCAGCTTTAATAAATTCATCAACACCTTTGCCATATTCGCAACTGGCCAGCGAAGCTTGTTGCACCATATCATAAGTAACAATATTGATCACCACTTCAGGTACTTCTAAAACATTTTGTAGCGTATGCTTGGTAGTATTATCTCTCACCCTACGAGCCGGCGAAAAGATCACAACAGGCGGATGAGAAGAAAACATATTGAAAAAACTAAAAGGACTCAGGTTAACATTGCCTTCTTTGTCAATAGTAGAAGCAAAACAAATAGGACGTGGTGCAATCACATGCTGTAAATAATATTGTTTGTCAACAGCCTTTAGTTCTGCAAGATTAAAAATCATGGAAGCAAATGTAGGTAGTCCGTTATTTCTTTTTCACCTGCAATTCTTCCCAAGGGGTAGTGCCGTCTTTTTCTCTGGTGAAAAGATATTCATCCGTTTCCTGGATAACGACTTCCCCTGTGGTATAAACAATATTGTTTTCGAGCAAATGTCCACCAATAGTTTTGCCAGTGCTATCGCTTACGCTAATATGAATGTGTGAACCATTGGTAGAAACTGTTCCAATCAAACTAACAATTTCAAAATGGCCGCTATCGCTTGTGCCATTTGGCTGATTGGCGAAGCGGATATTGTAATTAGTTAAACTGCCAACACCGCAACTGATCCATCCGGCCTGGATATTGTTTTGCTTTACAAAAGCTTCAATTTCTTTACGCAGATCAGCGTTTGGCTTTAAACGAAAGGCATGTGTTTTAGGCATGGTATGACAAGCTGTGAAGATGATGAGCAGAAAGAATAAATATTTCATTCGTTATTTTAAAAATCCTCCATCACTAATTAAAAGCGTAACACCATTTTCAGAAACGGAGCGATGGCTGCTAGCTTCATCCGTTACGATATAAGTCATTCCTTTTGTTAAGGTGAATTGCTCACCGTTTTGCAGCTCACTTATAAATGATCCTTCCAGGCAATGAACAATATGTCCCTTTTGACACCAATGATCAGCGATGTAACCTGCACTGTATGTTACAATGCGCAAACGCAGGTCACCAAATTGTTTTGTTTGCCAAAATGAAGTGCCGCTTTCTACTTTGTGTTCTTCTTTGGGAACGTTAGACCAATCAATGGTTTGAAATGGAATGATCATATTTAAAGCCCTAATTCTTTTGCTGGGTCCCAAAATTTTTTAGTGAAGTCCTGTACCTGGTCGTCTATTACGTTCACACCTTCTTTTTCCAATAACTCCTGCATTTGTTCCGGGTAAGCAAAATGCATTTTGCCGGTGAGCAAACCATTTCTGTTTACTACTCTATGTGCCGGCACTTTAGGTTTCATTGCATGAGAAGCGTTCATAGCCCAACCCACCATGCGTGCAGAAAGTTTAGTGCCTAAGGCTGCGGCAATAGCGCCATAAGAGGTAACTCGACCTTTGGGTATTTGTCGCACTACATCGAATACAGCTTCAAAAAAACTTTCGTCTTTTTTACCTGATGGTGTAACCGTTTTTAGTTTTTCTGCAGTTGGTTTTTTAGAAGGCATGTATGTAAAATTCTAAAAAAGAAATTCGAAATCCTAAAGTAAGAAGTTCTACTCATTCTTTCTTTTTTGGAGTAGGTCAGAACGTTTTGGTTCGGGAACAGCTTCGTAATTGTAAGGACAATGTTTGCAACCATTACCACAACAATAGCCACGATCTAATAAATAGGTTGCGGTAAAAGTCAGAAGTCCTTTCTTATTGAAATAATAATCTTCACCTTCAATCAACTCCTGCTTCATCTTTCAAAAATTGTTGTAAGGCAGCATCCATTTCTTTGGATGGAAGTACTTCGGGCAAAGTGAAACATAAATAATGAATGCGATTGCTGCCGGCGATGTCCAATCTTTCGTAATGTGTTTTAATTTGCAACTCGGTAGGAATACCGGGTTCTGCATAAACATCATCCAGATCCTTACACAAGTTGCAGCCGTACATATCAATCACTTTTTTAGTAAAGCGATACAGATCCGGGCTGTCTGTTTTTAAATGAATCTTTCCACTGGGCTTTAATAATTGATAATACAGGCGCAAAAACTTTGGATGGGTTAGGCGCTTTTTTGCTTTGGAAATTCTGAGTTGCGGGTCGGGAAAGGTGATCCATATTTCATCTACTTCTTCTGTAGCAAAAAACTCTGTGAGGCGTTCTATTTGAACTCGTAGAAAAGCAACATTATGCAGGTTGTGCTGATTTGCTTTTTTAGCACCAACCCATAAACGGTTTCCTTTCACATCAACGCCAATAAAGTTTTTGTTCGGATAAAGTTGCGCAAGGCCAAGCGTGTATTCGCCTTTGCCGCAGGCTAATTCTAACACAATGGGATTACTATTTTTAAAAAACCGGTTCCATGCTCCCGGCATTTCTTCAGGGTATTGCAATACGTTTTTGAATGTTTCTAACTCTGCAAACCGAACCAATTTTTTTTGTCCCATAGCTGTTGTATAAAAAAGGTTCAAGACCATGCTTGAACCTCAAACTATTTTAAATAAACGACTTATTTTTTTGTGTACATCAAGGCAGCAACCTTCTCTTTGTCTTCTTTTTCTTTTTTCAAATCGAACATAGTACCGAAAACCCTGTCCCAAATAGTAGTGCTTACCCCAAACCCTTTGTGCTCATCCTTATAATGATGCATGTGGTGATTACGCCACAAAGGTTTCATCCATTTGAATGGAGGATTCCACGCATGAATAGCATAGTGCATAGAGCCATACATTAAATAACCCAACATAAAACCAGGGAAGAAAACGATCGCCGAATCTTTCATCAGCGCATACATCAAACTAAAAATGACTGAAGCAATGATGATGCTGGGCACTGGTGGCATAAATAAACGTTCCTTATCTCTCGGGTAATGATGATGGTTGCCATGCATTACGTAGACAATTTTTTGAGCCCGTTGACTTTCCGCTATCATATGAAACACCCATCGGTGCATTATGTATTCAAATAAGGTCCAAAAGAACATGCCACATAAGAAAAGAATGGCTATTCGACTGGCAGCAAAATCCAAACGGTTAACAGCATAATAAGGAAAGCCAATCACCACAGGTAAATAGATTCCCCAAATAACTAGCGGGTGAGTTTTGGTAAGGAACTCCAACGCAGGATTTTGAAACAGCTGCGCTTGCCCTTTATTATGAATCTTTTCAAACTTCATGGAATCGAATTTTGCCTTGCAAACTTACAAACTCTATGCGTAAACAAGCTATTGCTGCACTTTTCATTTGTTAAGCTTAGTTAAAGAGATGATGATTTTATGACGGATAACAGGAGAAAGCTAAGTGTAGGGCATAATTTTTTTACTTTAAAAAGAAAAAATTATGCGCTTCACAGATAAGGTTGTTCTTATTACTGGTGCCGGATCCGGCATTGGAAGAGCAACAGCAGAACGGTGTGCCTCCGAAGGTGGGAAGGTATTGGTCATTGACAGAAACGAAGAAGTCGGGAATGAAACGGTAGATATAATTAGCAAAGCCGGTGGCGAAGCAAAATTTTGCAAGGCAGATATAGGTATCGAAACTGACATCAAAAACTGCGTGGATACTGCATTAAGTACCTGGAACCGCATTGATGTTATGGTAAATAATGCGGCGATGATGACCTTTACCAAAATCGTTGATCTTGATCCTGCTGATTGGGACAAAGTGCTCACGGTAAATCTTAAATCGGTTTTCCTTTTTTGCAAATACATTATTCCGCATATGAAAGGCGGGGCTATTGTTAACGTGAGCTCGGTGCATGCGCATGAAACCACTGCGAACGTTATACCTTATGCTAGTAGCAAAGGCGGTATGGAAGCTTTCTCAAGAGGCGTGAGTTTGGAATACCCGTCATCGCAAGTACGCATCAATTGCATTGCACCTGGTGCAGTAGATACGCCTATGCTTTGGAACAATCCGAATGTAAAAAGCGGTGCTGAAAAAGTAGAAGGAGCAATTGGCAGGCCCGAGCAATTAGCAGCAGCTATTTGCTTTTTAGCATCGGACGATGCAAGTTTTATTAACGGAACAACTCTGGTAGTTGACGGCGGACGATTGGATGTTTTATAAAGTGAATGGTCAATAGTGAATTTTGAGTTGATGGAATTTTTATTCACGATTGATGATTCGCATTTTACGAAATGAATTACAGTTATGGCATTGAAGAATCAGTTCATGTTTGCGACGGGCATCGAGAATAGTTATCCTTTGATTCGGTTGGCAGATGGCTCCTCTTTCCGGGTAGATGAAATGGAAAAGGCAAAGCATTATGAGAATTGGGAGAAAGATTTTCAGTTGGTAAAAGAGCTAGGCATTAATTTTCTGCGATACGGTCCGCCTTTGTACAAAACATTTCTTGGCCCGGGGAAATATGATTGGGATTTTGCTGATAAAACATTTTGCCGCTTAAAGGAGCTAGACATTACACCCATTGTCGACTTGTGTCATTTCGGGGTACCCGATTGGATTGGTGATTTTCAGAACCCTGATTTTCCGAAATACTTTGCTGAATATGCTTGTGCTTTTGCTAAACGTTTTCCTGACTTGCAGTTTTATACACCAGTGAATGAAATTTTTATCACCGCTACTTTTTCCGGCTTATATGGCTGGTGGAACGAATCGTTAAAAACCGATAAAGGTTTTGTTACCGCCTTAATGCATATCTGTAAAGCCAATGTGCTGGCCATGCAGGAAATATTGGCAATACAACCAGATGCTACGTTTATTCAAAGTGAATCATCGGAATACTTTCACGCCTCACGTCCCGAAGCACAGAAGTTCGCCAACTTTTACAACGAACGACGATTTCTTTCACTTGATCTCACTTATGGTTATCCACTCACAGCAAACATGTACGAGTATTTGTTGGACAACGGTATGACCCGTGCAGATTATCATTGGTTCCAGGAAAACCAAGTAACTGCTCAATGTATTATGGGCAATGATTATTATGTAACCAATGAGCATTTGGTACATACTGATGGAAGTACTGAACCATCGGGAGAGATCTTTGGCTATTATGTCATCACGCATCAATATTATAGTCGTTATCGCTTGCCGATAATGCATACCGAAACTAATATTGCCATGCCCGATAGTGTACAATGGTTTTATAAAGAATGGGCTAATGTGCATCAGTTAAAACAGGATGGTGTGCCTATCGTTGGATTTACCTGGTATAGTCTGACACACCAGGTGGATTGGGATACGGCCTTGCGTGAAAACAACGGTAATGTAAACGCATTGGGTTTATATGATCTTGATAGAAATATTATGCCTGTTGGTAAGGCCTACAAAAAAGTGATTGAACAATGGAAAGATGAATTGGCCAAAGAACGTTATGGTCTTCACTTTCGACATTAGCCTTTAACTCATCAAGAAAAATTTTGGGGAGCCTCATCCCAACAATGGCAAGTTATTTGAAATAGTAGCTTTACTAATGAGTGCCAATCGTACAATATTATGCGTGGATGATGACCCGGATGACCTGGAACTATTAATAAAAGCTTTGGAGACGGTCAATAAAAGCTACCGTTTACTAGAAGCAGAAGATGGGACCGATGCCTTAGCCAAACTTTGGGAAATGCATAAAGAGGGAACACTTCCTTGCCCGATTGTGTTAGATATTAATATATATTAATATGCCTAAAATGGACGGTAAGGAAACCTTGGTGGCATTTCAACAGCAGGATAATTTCTACAAAATACCAACCGTGGTTTTAAGCACATCATCCAGCGCTTTGGATAAATTGTTTTTTGCCAAGAAAAATGTGGAATTAATTACAAAGCCGGTCAACTTTGATAACCTTGTGAATGTGGCGAAAAAATTATTGAGCTACTGCGAATAATCAATGTAATAATAACACGGTGCCTTTTTGTGTTCTTGATTTACCACGCAATGTATAAGTGGCTAGCCATACAAAGGCATTTGTATTGATGGTCCGGCAATTCTCTTTTCCATTCCAATGCTGATAAGGATTTGTGGTCTCAAAAACCACATTGCCCCATCTGCTAAACACCTGCAACTTGTAATTTTTTACAATGGGTACGTTGCCAATTGCTCCAAAGCTATCATTCAAGCCATCATCATTAGGGGTAATAGCATTAGGAAAATAGATATCAGAACAATCCACTGTTACATTTATTTGAGCCTGTGCCGTACAACCATTAGCATCCATCACACGTACGTTGTATTTGCCTGTTTTGACAACATTAAAAGCAGTATCTGCAGAATTATCCTGCCATACATAAGAACTAAAACGTCCGGGATAAAGCAATAGTTTTTCTCCAGGGCATACGAGTGTATCATTGCCTAAGGAGATGTGTAATGGGTTAATGCTTTGGATAATAAAATGTACGGTATCAACGCAACCATTATCATCAGTAATACTTACAATGTAATTACCTGCGGATAGATTTTGTTCAGATGCACTAGTTCCACCCGAAGGTGACCAATTGTAACTATATGGCGCAGCACCACCTGTTTCTAAAACAGTTGCCGTACCGCTAGGACTTGTACAAACAGCATTAGTAAAGGACGTTTGGTGTTGCAATTTTGAAGGCTGCGTAAGCGTAACACTTGCCGAGGTGGGGCATACATTAGTGCCGGATACTTGTACTGTGTACGTGCCGGCTCCTAAGCCTAAAGCTGTTTGCGTATTCTGCGCTGGCACTGTATTCCATTGGTAAGCATAATTGCCCGATGGAATGACAGATGCCGCTGCCGCACCATTTTTATCGCCAAAGCAATTGATCATGTTGAGCTCTACAGCAGTAACATCAATAATAGAAATTGTTTTTTGTACAGGTGGCTGTGCAATACCATTGATGGACGCTACAAGCGTTACAATGTATTGGCCTGCAGCCGCATAGTTGTGCAATGGATTTGAGGCTGTAGAAGTGTTATTTGGCGAGGAAGGTTCGCCGAAGTTCTATGCATAAGTTGCGCAGCCATTCACAGTTGATGTAAAAGAAATTGTTTTTGTAGCACTGCAGGTGTATGTGAAGTAAGGTGCACTAACAGGTGGCACTTCACCAATCCAAATATCGTCTACGGCAAAGCCGTCATAATCGTTGCAAACACTGCCGGCCCCAAACGTAAAACGAAACAATACCTGCGGTTTACCTGCTAAATTGTCTATGGCGTGTTGTGCTAATACCCATTGCCTCTGCCACCGCCGGAACCGCCATTACAGGCAGAAGTTGTTTGTATGTTTCCTGTCCAACCATCAAAGCCTAGTGCTGTTATGTTTTGCGTGTTAAACCAGTTGCTGGATGGGCAGTTCAGCGAATCAGCGTAAGAGCCTAATAAATTCCACGTTGTACCGCCATCAATAGAGTATCGCAAGGAAGCGCCGTCGTATTTTTTTTCTGTTTCCCAAAAAGCATTGAACTTAATATAGGGATGAACAACATTGGTGAAGTTGAAACAAGGACTTTGCAGCCATGAGTTTTCGTTGTTGTTGTAGTGACTAGAGGTTAAACCACCTTTGATCCAGCATTTTGTTCCGCTAGCTGCGGTATGTATAACTGGTTTTACAGATGTTCCCCATGTCCAATCCGAAGCAGTTCCACCTGTTGTCCAACCGCCATTGCTTGTTTCAAAATCTTCCTGGTAAGGAAAGCTGTTAATGACACCCGTACATTGTGCATTTGCTGTTGTAAATAAGAGAAAATAAAAACTTATAAGTAAAAACAGTTTTCGTAGCAGCATCTTTAATCGCACAACCCCTTAAAACTTTGGCAGGATAAGCGTTTGCTAAAATAGTGGATTGAAAATATCTTTTTCCTGATTTACATACAAAATGCCGCTTTGAGGCGGCATTTAAACTAATTATCTGTCTATATTTTAAACAATTTCCCAAACTTCATTTCCACGCAGCAACTTGTCTAAATCAGCTATTCGTTTTTCCTTGGCATTTGCTATTTGTTGTTGCAGCATGTCTTCATACGTTGGACGTATGGCCTGATAGAATACACCAAACGGACGTGGCAAGTGTTGATCTGCTTTTGGATTGTCAAACATGCGCACTAAGATTTGTGCTTTATAAATATCTGCTTCATCATGTACCCAAAGATCATCAGCACTATGGCCTTTGTTCAGATTTACTACAACCGGGTTGAAGCCATCCAACTTAATGCCCTTGTCTTTATTAGCACCGAAGATCAATGGCTGCCCTTGCTCTAAGAACAGTGCCTCATCTGCTTTTGTGCTTTTTTCCGTAAAGACTTCAAAAGCACCATCGTTAAAGATGTTACAGTTTTGATAGATCTCCAGGAACGAAGCGCCATGATGCGCATGTGCCCTGATCAACATGCTTTGCAAATGTTTTGGATCACGATCCATACTGCGTGCAATAAAGGTCGCATCAGCACCCATAGCTAAAGCCAATGGATTGAATGGATGATCGATGCTTCCAAACGGCGTAGACTTGGTGATTTTATTCTCTTCTGATGTAGGCGAGTATTGTCCCTTGGTCAAACCATAAATCTGGTTATTAAATATCAACACATTTACATCAAAATTTCTGCGCAGCAGGTGTATGGTATGATTACCACCAATGCTCAAGCTATCGCCATCACCCGTTACAATCCATACACTCAAATCCGGACGCGATGCTTTTAAGCCACTAGCGATGGCTGTTGCACGACCGTGAATAGAGTGCATGCCGTAAACGTTCATGTAGTAAGGAAAACGTGATGAACAACCAATACCAGAGATAATGGCAATGTTTTCACGAGGAATGCCCAACATCGGCATTACTTTCTGCACTTGTGCTAAAATAGAATAGTCGCCACAACCCGGGCACCAGCGTACTTCCTGGTCGGTAGCAAAGTCTTTAGCAGTAAGCGCTGTATTTAATTTAACTTCGGTAGTATGCGGTGTTAATGTTTCCATAATCAAAAAATGACACTTCGGTCGGTTTGAAAAGTAAACTACGATGATCCTTTGAGCATTACAAATGATTTACTTCATATTATTGACTAATTCTTCCCAGTATTCCGCTGCACGGCGGGTATGTGGAATAACGATGGTACCCCCAACAATGTTGGCTACGGCAAAAATCTCGTACATCTGCTCCGTATTCACACCTAATTCATGGCATTTACCTAAATGATACTTGATGCAATCATCACAGCGCAAAACCATGCTGGCCACTAAGCCCAACATTTCTTTCGTTTTTTTATCTATAGCTCCATCATCGTATGTATTGGTATCAAGGTTCCAGAGGCGTTTCATCACCAAATTTTTCTTGCTGAGTATCACCTCGTTCATTTTTTCCCGGTAATCGTTAAACTCTTGAACTAAATTGCCCATGCTGTGCGGTTTAGCCTACAAATTTACGAATGAATAACGGCTAAATTTTGTTAAGGCTTAATTTTATAGTTCAAACATTAAATCAAATTATGAAGAAAATATTCCTCGTACTCGCTTCCTTTGTTTTTTTGATCCTTGTTTCTTTTGCGTTCACTTCTAAAGATGACCCACAATATAAAAACCTCAAGATCCTTCCTAAAAATATTACGCATGAGCAGATGGACAGCGTAATGCACCATTTTTCACAATCACTTGGCGTCCGCTGTAATTATTGCCATATGCGCAATGAAGAAACCAAAAAATGGGATTTTGCTTCTGACGAGAACAAGCACAAACTCGTGGCAAGAAATATGATGACAATGACGAACAAGATCAACGACAAGTATTTTGATGTGACTGGCGGCAAACACGATTTAAATGCGCAGCTAATGGTCACTTGTTATACCTGTCATCATGGAGCAACGGAGCCTGTTAGCAAAGCGCCGCCACTGGTGGGTAATGAACAGCGTCCCAAACAAGATTCTACACGAAAACAATAAATATGGAACCGCAGTACGACTTTGGAATGGTAGGTATTGGCGTGATGGGCAGTAATTTATTATTGAACATGGCCGATCATGGTTTTGGTGTGATTGGTTATGATACAAACCCCAAAAAGGCAAAAGACCTTGAAGAAGCAGCAAAACCGGGAACAACTGTAAAGGGAACCGTGAAGTTGGAAGAGATGATGCAAGGATTAAAGCGTCCACGAAAAATAATGATGTTGGTGCCAGCCGGTAAGCCAGTAGATGATGTGATTGAAAACTTGCTGCCTTATTTAGAGAAAGATGACATTGTAATTGATGGCGGTAACTCTTATTTTAAAGACACACTTCGCCGGGTGAATTACCTGCAAGAAAAAGGGTTTCATTTTTTTGGAATGGGTGTATCTGGCGGACAAATGGGAGCTCGCCTTGGTCCAAGCATGATGCCAGGTGGCGATCAAGGTGCTTATCAATATCTGAAACCAATACTTGAAGCAGTAGCTGCCAAAGCAGATGGCGTGCCTTGTGTAGCGTATATGGGCAAAGGCGCTGCGGGGCATTATGTGAAAATGGTGCACAATGGTATTGAGTACGCCATGTTGCAAATCATTAGCGAGGTATACGATCTTTTACGTCGTGGAGCTAGTTTTAGTAATGAGGAACTTCATACCACGTTTGCAGGGTGGAATGAAGGAAGACTAAAATCTTATCTCATTGAAATAACGGCTGTGGTATTCAAAACATTGGATAGTGAAGATGGCGGTTATTTGGTTGATAAGATTTTAGACCAGGCTGGTTCAAAAGGTACAGGTAAATGGACCTCGCAAGAGGCAATGGAATTGCCAGTATCTATTCCAACCATTGATATGGCCGTGGCCATGCGTGAACTTTCTGTGTACAAAGAATTGCGTGTAGCTGCATCAAAACTCTATCAACCAACTATCAACAAAATCAAAGAAGGTCATCAGCAACTATTGTCTCAATTAGAAGGCACTCTTTTCTTCTCTTTCCTGATTGCTTACGCACAAGGCTTAAGTATGTTGGCCAAAGCATCTGCCGAATTGGATATGCAAATTCCACTGCCAGATGTAGTAAATGTTTGGAAGTCGGGTTGCATTATTCGTTCTACGATGTTAGTCAATTTTTCTTCTGTGTTTAAGCGCAACAATCACCAGCCAAATATTTTGCTTGACGACGAAATTGCTACTCTTATTAAACCAACTTATCAAAGTGTAAAGAATGTAATTGCACTTGCCATGCAGGCTGGCATTCCTGTTCCCAGCATCATGAGTGCATTATCTTATTTTGAAGCATTTTGTACGGATCGCTTACCAGTGAATTTAATTCAGGCGCAAAGAGATTATTTCGGGGCACATACTTATCAACGCATCGATAAACCAGGCGTGTTCCATACTGAGTGGCACGTAAATCAATAATTATGGCACAACCCAAAGAACCAACGATCATCTTCATCTTCGGAGGAAGCGGCGATCTTACACATCGTAAACTAATTCCCGCTTTATATAATTTATACATCGATAAATACCTGCCAGAAGAATTTTGCATTGTAGGTATTGGCAGAACAAAGTTTACAACTGCTGCTTATCGAAAAAATGCACATGAAGGTGTAAAAGAGTTTTCTCGTCGCAAAGAGGAATTGCAAAAAGAGTGGAACAGCTTTTCTCGTTGCTTGGACTATTTTGATTTGGATTTGGAAGATGAAAAGACTTACGAAAAGCTTACGAAACAAATAGATAAACTGGCTAAAGAATGGAACACGGAACCGAATGTGATTTATTACATGTCGGTAGCGCCACAGTTAGCACCCATCATTGCCAAAAAACTGCATGCTGCAAAATTGGCTACTGATCCGAAGCGTCATCGTATAGTGTTTGAAAAGCCATTCGGGCATGATTTAGACAGTGCACAAAAGTTAAATGTGCTCCTGCAAAAGATGTTTAAGGAAGAGCAGATCTATCGCATCGATCATTATCTCGGAAAAGAAACAGTACAAAATATTTTAGCGCTTCGTTTTGCGAATGCCTTATTCGAACCTATTTGGAATTGCAATTACATTGAGCATGTACAAATAACCGTTGCAGAAGAAGTAAGTGTTGAAAACCGAGGTAGTTATTATGAACAAGCCGGTGCCTTGCGTGACATGGTGCAAAATCACATGCTGCAGCTGTTGTGTATGATAGCTATGGAGCCGCCCGTATCATTTGATGCAGATGAAGTACGCAATAAAAAAGTGGACGTATTGAATGCTATTCGAAAGTTCAATAAAGAAGATGTTTATCAACATGCAGTGCGTGGTCAGTACAGTGCAGGTTGGTTGAAAGGAGAGAAGGTAAAGGCTTATCGGCAGGGGGAAAAAGTAGCGCCAAAATCAAACGTTGAAACTTTTGCGGCTGTGCAGTTCTTTGTAGACAATTGGCGTTGGCGTAATATTCCGTTTTATGTACGCACGGGTAAATGTTTAAGTGAAAAAGCAAGTTTGATCGTGATCCAATTCAAGTCGGCACCAACATACGCCTTCCCTGAACAAGCTGTACAAACATGGCGACCCAATCGATTGACCATTTCCATTCAGCCGCAAATGGATATTCGTTTACGTTTCCAGGCAAAACAACCTGGACCTGAAATGAATTTACGTCCGGTGGATATGATTTTTAGTTATGCGGATGAATATGGTGATGATCAACCGGAAGCTTATGAAACATTATTGGAAGATGTGATCGAAGGTAATCCAACATTATTCATGCGTGCCGACCAGGTGGAAGCTGCATGGAAGATTATCACACCTATTTTGGAAGTTTGGCAAAGTAAACCACCGGTTGATTTTCCTAACTATTCACCTGGCACATGGGGGCCAGAAGACGCAGAGGCCCTGATTGCGCAAGACGGCCATCATTGGGTGAGCTTGCCAGTGGAAGAAAAAGAATCTGAATAATTCTTTATGAACTGCAACTAAGCATCGAACAACCTGCCGTTCTGCTGGCCCAGTCGGGACGTTTGGCAAAGAACTGATCCCATTTATTGGTATACGGTTCTTTCATGGCTTGCTGCAATTGTGCAAATAGTTTGTCTTCGCCATTTGTTAATTCTTCAATAGCCTGATGCAATAAATAATTACGAAGAATGAATCGCGGATTAGTACGCTTCATTAAAGCAACCCGTTCTTCAGCACTAATCTTGTTTTTATTAACTCGTTGAATATAGTCTTTTAGTAAAGTAAAGAACTCTGTTTTTTGTTCTTCATTCAATTCCGAATAAAAACTATCATTAAAGTGCGCAATTAGTTTTTCCTCATTTGCATTCATGGGCAAATTAATAAGCAATTGAAAAAATATGGTCATATCTGCTTTAGTATGATTCAATGTTTTTTCAAAATTGCGTAGTAGCGTTACATCATCTTCATTAATATCATCAATGCCTGTTTTGTCACCCATCATTCGGTAATAGCGCATCCAAAATGCTTCATCGTATTCTTCCAACACACTTACTAGTTCTTTGGTATCCGGGAATAGTGGTGCAAGAGCGCCTGCTAAGCATCCCAAATTCCATTTAGCAACAGAAGGTTGTTTGCCAAATGCATACCTGCGGCCTGGAAGATCGGTGGTATTGGGTGTAAAGTTCAAATCAAAATCATCTACAAATGAATAAGGCCCATAGTCAATGGTCAACCCAAGAATAGACATGTTATCAGTATTCATTACTCCGTGCACAAAACCTACACGCATCCACTCTACCATTAAAGCTGCCGTTTTTATGACCACTTCTCTAAACCATTGTAAAACTTTATTCTTGCCTTTAATATGTGGAAAATGTTGTTCAATAGTCCAGTTCACCAGCTTTTTTAAGTTTTCTGTTTCACCCAGCGCTGTAAAAATTTCGTAATTACCAAAGCGTAAAAATGTTGGTGCCACACGCATCACAATGGCTCCAGGCTCATACGCAGGGTGCCCATTGTAAAACATATCACGCAATACATCATCACCGGTCGCAACAAGGCTTAAAGCTCTTGTGGTAGGCACACCCAAATAATACATTGCTTCGCTCATCAAATATTCACGTACAGATGAACGCAAAACAGCTCTGCCGTCGGCCCGACGAGAGTAAGGCGTAGGCCCGGCACCTTTTAGTTGCAGTTCAAATTTTTTGTTTTGTGAAGTGATCAGTTCGCTTAAAGTAATGGCTCTTCCATCGCCAAGTTGCCCTGCCCAGTTGCCAAACTGATGGCCGCCATAACGAGCAGCATACGATTTCATATTTGGAAGAATAGTGTTGCCTGCAAGCAAATCTATTTCTTTAGAATCTGTAGGTCGTGTTAGCCCTAGCTCTTTTGCCAATTCATCTGACCATGCTAAAAGCAGCGGCTCTTTCACAGGTGTTGGTTTGATTAGTCCATAAAAAACACCAGGTGTTTGACGTGGCTTTGCGCTGCCGGTTGTATCGCCTTTAAACTGCGCAACGAAATCATTTTTATAGGTGGCTTCGCTTAATTGTTTCATCTCTTTTGTAAAACTACTTATTCTACCAGCGAATGTTGTACCGATAAATGGTTAAGAAAGCTCAACAACTTTATGTAAATAATTTAATTGCTTACTTAATCTTAATAAACAGGCTTTGAACTAAATAATAGGATAAAGGTCAATGAGGTGTTTTTTATGATCCTTACTGTTTGCACCATTTCAACCAGTCTTTAATTCCTTTATAAATCTGCTTAGCTACTGCTTTATGAAAATGCTCATCCAAAATTTTTTTCTCATCTTCTTCATTACTTAAAAAAGCAACCTCTACCAAACAATTAGGATATTCTGTTGGGCCGCTTAATGAAAAATTGAAAGCACCTACATTGCCAAAATTGTTTAGCCCTAACTGCAACATTCGGTTTAGTACAAATTGTGTTAGTGGTCGGAAACCTACATAACGATAATACGTACTTACACCTTGCACTTTTGAATTGCCTGATGAATTAAGGTGAATGGAAAGCATGAAGTTTGGATCTTGTTGTCGTAGTATAAGTGTCCGATCTATCATAGTTATGTCTGTGTCTTGTGTGCGGGTCATGAAAACAGTGAAACCTCTCTTCTCTAAATAGGCTTGTACTTGCTTCGCAATTTTTAGCGTGTACTCTTTCTCTTTTACTTTAGAAGTGAGACCATCCGCACCTTCCTGCGCACCACCATGGCCAGCATCTATAGCAATGAATAAATTTTTTGGTTTAAGTGATTTGGGTTGACGTTTGATACGTATCTGCAAAGCGTTTTTATTATAGTAAACAAAATAGCCCCAATGCTGTACATGTTGCAGATCAATGTTAACACGAAACACGTCATCTTCTACTTGTTCGTACCAAACATTGCTTACTTCTTTTACTGTTTGCAATTGGGTGATCCAATTGGTATTGCTTACTGCTCCGTATATATCAATTACAATTTTTGATGGACATATTTGCATGCTGCTTTTATAAGGCAATCGTTCGGGCAAGCCAATAGAAACATAATCATATTTATCATCGCCCCATACTCGCCAGCTTGATGTTAAATAAGAAGCCTGCATTTTAATTGAAGTATCTCTTCTGAAATTGTTCTTAGATAAATAAGCGATGTGATTTTTAGACAGCTCAACCTTATAAACATTCTTTATACTATCAATCACTTTTACAAATACATTAGTATCCAAGTAACCCATTTTTGCACCGCCCAAACGGTCTTCTCCCAATCCATAATCAAGAAAGGGCAAACGACCAACAGTTCTTCCTAAAATGATGTTTTGTTGTGCAAAGAGCCTAAGTGAAAACACGCAGCAAATAAGCAGAAGGCACTTTTTCATTGGAGCAATTTAAGTACAATTGCTCAAAGCATTCGTAGACTTACGAAAGGGCTTAAGTGCTAACACTCAATTTTTTAAAGAGACTAGGTTCATTAAAATTTGCCTATTATTTTTATGTTAAATCCACAGTCGCAAGACTGAATCCAAATCCTAAAAAACCGAACCCTATGAGTTGGAATACCTTTTTTGGTGTTGCCTCTATCGTTGCCTTCTTTTTCCCTGTTGCAATCATTCTTATTTATCGATTGTACAAACACCGCAGCCTCACCGCCTTAATGATTTATTATTTGATGACCGCAGCTTACAGTATTATGTCGGAGTATCACATTCCTATGTCTACCGATTTTAGAAGAGCTGCCGGTGTGTTGAATAATTATTTAGATGTGCCACTAATGCTAATAGCATTGTTATTCTTTTGTCCGAATAAACAAAAGCAACGCAAGGTGCATTATCTAACGGCTGTGTTCATTGGTTATGAAATAGCCATTGCTACCATATATGGTTTACAAAAAGAAGCTGTAGTTTATGTGATGGGTCCAGGCATTTTTATTGTACTTGCTTATACCTTCTTCCTCTTCTCACGACAGATAAAGTTTACTGTTATACATGGCAAGAATGCGGGCAGGACGCTTATGCTTGCTTCAATACTTTTTGCTTATACCTGTTATGGATTGGTCTATTATTTTTATTACATACAGCAAACGCCTTATGTGGCTGATGCGTTCTTGCTATATTTTATTTCATCAGGTTTCGCTTCTACACTGATGGCGGTTGGTTTGTATTTAATGCGCACTCGTATTAAGCGTTTAAGAGAGGCCAAAGTAGTACGAAAAGAGTTAGCGCTTTTTTTCAATAATTAAGGAATAGTACTGAAAAGAAAAAGCCTCCGTATCGTCGGAGGCTTTTGTTATTTAAAAAGGATATTTATTGGCTTCAATCATCGCTTTTGAAATCCTTCGTCTTGCTTCTTTTGCATTAAAAGGTTCTGTTTTGGTAAAACGTTTAATGCCTAACAAGATCATTCGTTGTTCATCACCTTCAGCAAAAGCATTTACCGCATCTTTTGCATTTTTATTGATACGATCAGCTGCGTCGTACAAGAAACAACCCAGCATGTCTTTGTAAATGTCTGCGTTGCCTCTTTTCAAAAGTTTCATTACTCTTAGCAACAAACTTTCTGCAATAAACGTATCCATAGCAATGTCAGCAATGTTCATCAAGATCTCTTGTTCTCTTTCTAATTGCATCATCAATTTTTGCGCAGCGGCTCCTGCTGTAAGCAGTAAGGTCTTTTTGAAGTTTGCAATGAGCTTGCGTTCGTAAGCAAAAGGTGTTTCATCTTGCTCGCCAAAATCAGGAATAGACATTAACTCCTGTGAAACTTTCATGGCAGGGCCCATAATATTCAACTGGCCTTTCATGGCTCTCTTCAATGTCATATCAACGGTGAGCAAACGGTTGATCTCGTTGGTGCCTTCAAATATTCTGTTGATACGACTATCACGATAAGCACGGGATGCATTGTATTCCGCACTAAAACCATTGCCACCATGAATCTGTACGTTTTCATCTACCACATAATCTAAGGCTTCACTGCCAAACACTTTAAGAATAGCACATTCAATGGCATATTCTTCCGCAGCATTTAATAAGGCTTCGTTAAATGGCTTACCGCTTTCCATTTCTTCTTTCTCTTTATCATCAATCCATTTAGCGGTGCGATACAATGCACTTTCGCCGGCAAAAACTTTGATCGCCATTTCTGCCAGCTTGTGTTTGATAGCGCCAAACTTTGCAATCGGCAATTTGAATTGCTCACGGGTATTTGCATAATCAACTGCATCCCCAATAGCCAGCTTTGCACCACCTAACGCAGCAGCGCATAATTTTAAACGACCAATGTTTAAGATGTTGAAGGCAATCTTGTGGCCCTTGCCTATTTCACCCAATATATTTTCCACCGGCACTTTACAGTCTTGAAAATAGAGCTGCACGGTAGAGGAACCTTTAATACCCATTTTGTGCTCTTCAGGTCCGTTGGTAAATCCTTCAAATCCTCGTTCGACAATAAAGGCTGTGAATTTTTCACCATCAATTTTGGCGAATACAGTAAATACATCTGCAAAGCCTCCGTTGGTGATCCAGCATTTCTGACCATTGAGGATATAATACTTTCCATCATCACTTAACCTTGCATTTGTTTTTGCACTTAAGGCATCACTACCGCTGTTTGGTTCCGTTAAACCATAAGCACCAACCCATTCACCAGTGATCAATTTGGGGATGTATTTTCTTTTTTGTTCTTCATTACCAAAATATAAAATAGGAAGCGTACCAATACCGGTATGTGCGGCGATAGCAACTGAGAAAGAGTGGCCAGCACCTAAATAATCATTGATGATGGTTGAAGTGATAAAATCTTTTCCTAGCCCACCATATTCTTCCGGAAAAGAAGCGGCCAACAAACCCTGCTCACCTGCTTTTTCTACCAGCGAACGCATGAGGCCAGGCTCCATCGAATCAATACGATCAAGGTTGGGAATAACTTCTGTTTGCAAAAATTGCTGACACATATCGCGTATCATTCTTTGCTCTTCCGAAAATTCTTCGGGTATGAACGTGTCTGAAGGGTTTCCTTCTTTAATGATCCATTCGCCACCTTTAAGAGTTGAGTTGATTACTGCTTCCATGGTGTTTACAGTTTAATAGTTTGTTTTGAAATAGTATTATGCCCTTTTGTTTGTACGCACAATGTTCTCCGACAAGTTTTCATACACCTGCTGCAACACTTCTTTACAAATGTTGATGTACTCAGCTGGCACACCTGCCAATGCTTCGTTCAAAGTTTCTTCTGCCAGCTCCATTGTTTGTTCCTGAAGCTTTTTAGCTTCTTTGGTCAGGTAAATTTTGTTGATGCGCCGGTCTTGCTCGTGACCAACACGTTTCACCAAATTCAATTTCTCCAGGTTATCCACTAAGCGTGTAATACTTGGTTTATCACGAAAGGTAGCATTGCACAATTCTTGTTGGCTTAACCCATCTTCTTTCCATAAATGGTATAATACACTCCATTGTTCAATGGTTAAGTTTAGG
The DNA here is from genome assembly GCA_040290035.1 of Chitinophagaceae bacterium. Taxonomy (GTDB): domain Bacteria; phylum Bacteroidota; class Bacteroidia; order Chitinophagales; family Chitinophagaceae; genus Flavisolibacter. The sequence goes on along the minus strand of PSMG01000004.1, from coordinate 6,183 downwards.
TTAGTGACATTGAACTTCTTCTGCAAGCGTCTTGCTATTGCGGTAGAAGCCTTACCTGTGATAAAGCTGTATAGTTCGCCTTTTTTAAAATGGTTGTCTGGCATATAGTTGTTTATGCAACTACTTAAAACTACGTCTTTTTTCCATATAAACAAATGCAGTAGAAAAATTTTACAGAGCCTTAGTTTTGACGGAATGATACTGCTTTTCACAATTACCTTTTTTTTGCTGCTATATGCAGTACTCATTTTTTTTTATTGGTATCATTGGTTACAAACGAAAAGTTTTAAAGCCACGACAAAACCTTCTATCAACATATCTGTAGTTATTGCAGCAAGAAATGAAGAGCGAAACCTGCCTATTTTATTAAAAGCTCTGCAAGACCAAACCTATCCAATGCATTTATTTGAAGTGATCGTTGTAGATGATTATTCAAATGATAATACAAGAGAAGTAATAAAGCCATTTTTGAGTGAAAGAGTCAAACTCATTCATTCGAATACAGCAAAAGAAACATCATCAAAAAAGAAGGCTATTGAAACAGGTGTACGATCAGCCACTGGGGAATTAATCGTTACTACAGATGCCGATTGCATTGTGCCCGGCACATGGTTGGCTACGATAGCTGCTTATTATCAAACAACGAATACTTCTTTTATCGCTGCGCCTGTTCAATTCATCTACAATAATAGTTTACTGCAAATTTTGCAAGCCATGGATTTTATAGTGTTGCAAGGAATTACTGCTTCTGCTGTTTCGTCGCATTTTCATACAATGGCTAATGGGGCCAACCTTGCTTATACCAGGCAATCTTTTATGAATGCAAATGGTTTTGAAGGAATTGATAATGTCGCATCCGGGGATGATCTCTTGCTTATGCAAAAGCTGTGGCAAAAAGATAAACATGCTGTTACCTATTTAAAAAGTAATGAAGCTATCGTTACCACGCAACCTATGCTTACCTGGAAAGCATTCATTAATCAACGCAAACGATGGGCAAGTAAATCAACGGCATACACTGACGGAAAATTAAAAGCAGTATTAGTGTTTGTTTATTCATTCAACTTATTATTTTTTGTTTTACTTGTTGCGGCTTTAATAAATGCCACCTATTGGCAGTTGGTGCTCTTTTATTTAGTTGGAAAAACAGCTATCGAACTTCCATTTGTAGCTTCTGTTGCTAAGTTTTATAAAGAACAAAAGCTGTTGAAGTATTTCATATTTCTGCAACCCATTCATATCATCTACACAATAATTATAGGAGCTATTAGCCAGTTTGGTAATTATGAATGGAAAGGACGACAAACAAAATAAATTATCTTTCCTTCATGAATGAACATGCACCTACATTTTGGCAAGCCACATGGAAACGCCTGAAGAAGAATAAAGGTGCATTGATTGGGTTGTGCATCATTGTCATTGCTATTTTTCTTGCGTTGTTTGGATATTTTCTTGCGCCAGATGCATCACCTTATGCCAATAGAATTATTCTGGAAATAGGAGGCGAAAAGCCTGGGTACGAGCAAACTTTTATCTGTGTAAAAAAACAAAAAGTAGCTGCAACTAACCTTTTTTCAAGGGCAGTCAGCGGTAAGTCGGATGAATATGATAATATACCTATTAGCAGTTGGAAAGAAAGAGGCGACAGTATTTTTGTGGCGAAGTTTATTGATGAAGGAATAACGGAACCAATAACATTTGCTAAAAATGATTTGGCACCAAATCCTATTGTTACAAAGAAATTTTACTTAGGTACAGACCGATATGGCCGTGATATTTTGAGCAGGTTGATCATTGGCACTCGGGTAAGTTTAAGTGTTGGCATTATCACCGTTTTAATATCACTTACAGTAGGTATTTTCTTAGGAGCAGTGGCTGGCTATTTTAGAGGTAAATGGGATGAAGCCATTATGTGGTTGATCAATGTCATCTGGAGCATTCCTACTTTGCTTTTAGTGTTTGCAATAACGCTTTTATTGGGCAAAGGTTTCTGGCAAGTGTTTGTTGCTGTTGGTTTAACGATGTGGGTGAACGTAGCCCGATTGGTAAGAGGACAGGTATTGGCGACAAGAGAATTGCAATATGTAGAAGCGGCCCGTGCATTAGGCTTTTCAAACTTCAGAATCATTGCACGACACATACTTCCAAATATTTTAGGGCCCATCCTTGTTATTGCAGCATCCAATTTTGCTTCCGCAATTGTGATCGAAGCGGGGTTAAGCTTTTTAGGTGTCGGTGTGCAGCCGCCACAACCTAGCTGGGGACTGATGATTAAGGAGAATTATAATTTTATCATTACGCAAAATCCTATGTTGGCTTTAGCACCGGGTTTTGCCATCATGCTTTTGGTGCTTGCTTTTAACTTATTGGGCAATGGATTAAGAGATGCTCTGAGCGTGAGAGGGAAAATTTGATTTTTTGCTTTTCATGTCGGCAACAATTAACGTAGCAATGCATATGTAAAAAAAGCTACCGATTTTATCTGTTTCAATCAAATCACTTAAAAAATTTACAGTACAGACCATAGAGAAAATGACCGTGACTGTTGCCACTACAACCTTCCAAAATTTATCCTTAATGCGATGATAAATTTTTTGTGCATACCAAAAGAAAGATGCGAATAACAGCAGCACTAATACAAAGCCAACCAAGCCTTGTTCAATGAACGTAAGCAGAAAATAGTTATGCACGGTAGAGTGATCTTTATTATCACTTACCCAAGTGCGAAAAGCAGGTATGCCGTATTCCTTATAATTTTCATAGAAACTGTTTGGGCCATAACCTGTTTGCCACCGGTCTTTTATCATTCGTGCACCAGCAATCCAGCGATAAAAACGTTCCGCCGTGGAAACGTCTTTTAGTTTATAAGTTGCTACTAAATGCTCTTCAAAATTGGTGTGAAAGATGGTGGTTTTATAATGATGTGCAAAGCGTAAGTAGTTATCATTTTTTTGCAGCCAGTAAACCAAACTTAGACAGGCGATAATAACAGCTATAAAAGTTGCGAACAACGCTTTTTTCTTCAACAACCAATAAGCTGCAACACCAATAATCAGTGCCAGCCATGCGCCTCTTGCATAGGATAAATAAACAGCTGCCGTAAGAATGATAAGAATGAAAATAAGCAACGCTTTCACACCCCGTGATCGCACAAAAGGATAAAAGGAAGCAAATAATGGAATAATGAAAACCAATACTGCCGAATAGTTAACATGGTTACGAAAAAAAGGAACGAGGCTATCGTTTATCCTGGCAAACGTAAAACCATACGATGCATGTTTTACTAATGCCAGGCAAGTCAACAAAAACATGGAAATAGCGACCGCAATTGCAGTGCGTTTGATTTGTTTTTCGTCTAAAAATAAAATTAACGGTGCACCAATAAAGGAAAGCAGGAACCAGCCCTTAGCTAATGAAAACTTAAAGGATACCAAGACATCTGTTGAACAAATTACAGACACTGTTATCCAGACAATTTGTAATGAAATGATGAACAATAAAGGATGCAACTTGTGGAGTAATATCTTTTTTCTGTTAGCAATGCAATAAATCAAAACAGATAAAGCTGTGAGCAGCATCAACGGCTCGTCGGGTAGATCGGTTCCTAATGTGGGGTTAAACTTAAATTCGGTTGACCAGGGAATGGTAACCATCAGCACAAAAAAAAGCCATTGCAAATTTTGCAATAGCCATATGCCAACCATCAATCCAATAGGTATAAAAATAATTGCTGGCTGGTTGATTAATACAGCTAACAGGCATGCTCCAAAAAAAAGACAAAGCAGCGAAACAACATAAAAGGTATACTTTAACTGTCTACCCACGTGTGCTTCTCGTTTCGATGAACAGTGAAAGCAAAAAAGAAAAAATTAGAGCTGCAAAAAAGACTAATGCAATGGTTAGTCCTCTCTTTGGCTCGTCTGGCCGGGCCGAATGTCTTGCCGGTTCAACCAACATTAATGCGGGTGCGTTGGTATTGATCATCAACTGGTATTCAGAAATCAATTTATCATACTGTTGCAATTGTTCTAACTGCGCTGCTTTTTTTGCATTCAATACATCAGCAATTGGTCCGGAAACTTTTTTCAATGAATCTGCTGTTTGGATATAGTCTTTTTGTTTTTGTGCATAATCAGCTTGCAGTTTTTGCACAAAAAGGGCAAAGTTTTGTGTTTGAATAGTGCGATGAATTTGTTGCAATGCGTTGAACAAAGCATTGGCAGCAGCAGCCGCAATGTTTGCATCTTTATCCCACACCCGTATCTTCAATTCGCCATATTCGCTTTTTGTGATCTTCGTGTTTTCTTTAAGCTTGGCAGCAGCATTAGTTATATTGCCGGAGTGATAGTAGTTTTCTAAGTTGATTTCTTTGGCGGCAGCTTTGTAAATAGTATCCAGTTTCCCCGAACCTACAATTCGATCTAAGTCATCTGGTGTTCCAATTTCCGAGTAAAGTGCTTGAATGTTGTTGTTGAAAAACCGGGCCTTATCCACTGTAACACTGTTGGCTGGCAGGGCAGTTACTGTTGCCAAGTAACGATCCGGAACAAAAAGTAACGCAACAGTGGTAAGTAATACAGCAGCAATTGTAATAGTAAGAATGGTCTCCCATCGCTTGGAGAAAACAGTTAGTAAATCAGGCATCTAGTTCAGTTATCGAAAGTTGAAAAAAAGTTTTCTAAAATAAGCAATCTGTGTAAATAAGATCAATAGGACCATAAAAGAACCAAGGCCAAACAGTAGCCAATAGTTTAAAGCAGCATTTTTTCCCCAATAGAAAATAAAGTATAAACCAATAGCTGAAATAATGTAAAGGAACATTGTTTTCAAAGAGAGTTGAATGCCCGTTTTTTTACTTCCTATGATAAAACAAGCAAGACCGCAAAAGCTTTGGCTTGCAATAGCCGCAACACAACACCCCGCTGCACCATAAGTTCTGATTAATAAAAGATTTAAAACAATATTCAGTAAAACAGCAAGGGTAGTTATTGCTATAAAAGTTCTTAGCTGGTTGGTAGCAGTTAATAGCGAGCCATAGATATGCACCAAGAAATAACCCGGCAAAGCCATTAAGCATAATTGCAGTACTGAAATGTTATGGGCATTGTTATTATGATAAAGCAATTGTTGCAGTTCAGGTGCAAATACAAGGGTGAAAGTGACAAGTACGGCACAACCAAGTAAAAGCAGGTGTCGTAAGGAATGTATTGTTTCTTCAACCAGCAAAATATTGCTTTTGTTTTTGGCGATAAAGGGAACTATGAAGGACGCCGCTAAATACCCTACCATATTACTTGCATCTAAAAGACGATAGGCGCCAGCATATACGCCTGTTTCATAAGCGCCGTTTGTGTAAAGGAGGTTCAACAAAAAACCATCCAGCCTATAGTGCATTCCCATTAGTAAAATGATGACCGAAAAAGGAAGCATTGCTTGTATGATTTTAGCAAAACCAATAACCTGGCCTTTGGTGCTTATTTTCTTCTTGTTTAAAATAAATACAGCTATTAGTATTGAAAAAGTGGTGCATATAATTTGAATGGTTAAAAACAAACGAACATTAATCCCTGCAAACACGGGTAGATAAATAAAGCTACCCGCCAAGAGAATCATCAACCCCTTATCAATCACAGACAACCAGGCATCTGTTCCGAAATACTGGTGCGCTGTAATAATGTTTCGCAATAAAACAAGATAGGAAGTAAGCAGTTGAATAAATACAACGCCTGAAATAAGAAACCAATTCTTTAAACCGGAAAAAGAAGCAACGGAAAATACCAAACCCACATATAAGAGCGATAAGAAAACTTTATATCGAATAATTTGCTTTAAGGAGAAGGCAGTTCCGGAAGCTAATTGCTGGTTGACCATATTGGTTAATCCTGCATCGGCAATAAAACTTAAAACAATAGATAAGTTTAAAATGGCAAAATAGCTTCCGTAAGCCTCCTGACCTACACTATTCTGCACTTGGCGATCGATAAAAAGAATCCATACCGGTTTTACCAGAAAGTTTAGAAAAACCAGCAAGGACAAGCTTTTGAACAGAGAGGTGGACTTCATTCAGTGCAGCTCACAAGTTCGGGATTTGTGTTTAATTCTAAAGGATAATTTTTGAGTTCCCGGTACAACGAAGCCATTTTTCAATTATCTTTGATACTAAACTTACTGGTGGTTAGTTAA
>PSMG01000081.1:0-2222 GCA_040290035.1 Chitinophagaceae bacterium | reverse complement strand
TAAACGTCCAATAAGTATATCAAAAATCCTGTGTCGCATATTTCTAAGATTAAACCTGAACTTATACTCATTTAACCCATATTGCAGCCTCATCCTCTCCACTTGTTAAAAAAGGTGCCAATAATTGTTAAAAGGAGCTGCTATTTATAAAGTTGCGATTGCTTAAACATTGAAAATCAATATCCCTTTTTTTGAAAAGGCATTGTAGTCCCCGCAGCCCAAATTGTACCCCGTGGTTGTTTGAAATAGCTTTGATGAATGTTTCTCAAAGTGATCTTCAAAACCATAAAAACTACCGGTGAGCGAAAGAGACATTATCGCTTATGTGAAAGCTATCGCTTTGATAATACAGTTCGTCATCAAACCATCCTTCATCTTGGCTCACTGGAAGAGTTACCTGAAACAGATCAAAAGAAAGCACTTGCTGCCCGCATAGATGAATTGGTAAAGCAAAGCCATACCGGAAAACAAAATTTATTCCCCAACTCCGATGCCCTTATAGAAAAATTAGCACAAAAATATTTTGCAGAAATTAAGGAAAAGCAACGCCTTGATATAGCTGCCGGCAAAGATTATCAACGCATAGATACCGATACGGTAACCAACAAAAACGTTCGGGAAGCAGGTGCAGAGTGGCTTTGTATGCAGGTGCTTAACCAGTTAGACATTCGCACTTTTTTGACTAAAAACGATTGGACTGAAGAACATATACAATTAGCTCTTATGCACATCATCAGCCGGGCAACTTATCCTGCAAGCGAACTGCGCACAAGCCAGCGGATAAAAGAAAATTCGGCAGTTTGCGAGCTTACAGGTTACCCCACAGAGAAGATAACCAAAGACAAACTCTACGACACCAGCAAGCGATTATATAAAGTAAAAGATGATCTCGAAAAACATTTAAGTAAACGCACCAATGAACTCTTTGACCTTACTGATAAAATCATCCTTTACGACCTTACCAATACTTATTTTGAAGGGTCTATGCGCAGCAGCAAAATAGCCAGGTTTGGAAGGAGCAAAGAAAAGCGCAGTGATGCCCGTTTGGTAGTGCTTGCAGTGGTAGTAAATACAGAAGGCTTTTTAAAGTATTCTCAAATATTTGAAGGCAACATAGCAGACAGTAAAACCTTAGCGCAGATCATCGCTGAATTATCAGCACGAACTTCATCCACTGAACGTCGTCCTGTAGTGGTATTAGATGCAGGCATTGCCACAGAAGATAATCTGAAATTGCTTAAGAAAAACAAGTTTGAGTATATGTGTGTATCAAGGTCGGGGATGAATAAATACACGGTAGATACAGAAAGCAAACCGGTTAAGATATGTGATAAAAAACAGCAGGAACTTACCCTTCAGAAAGTAACAGCAGAAGGCAGTACCGATACCTGGCTTCGGGTACACAGTGCAGCCAAAGCGCTGAAAGAATCTGGAATGAACAGCCGTTTTTCAGAGCGGTTTGAACAAGGGCTTTCACAAATAAAAGAAGGTATTGGTAAAAAAGGCGGAGTAAAAAAACAGGAAAAAGTATGGGAACGAATCGGCAGGCTCAAAACAAAATATCAAAGCATTCATAAGTATTACGATATAGGCACCGAAGCAAATAAGAAGGGAACTGTTACTAATATAACCTGGAAGCAAAAGCCTGTTGAAAAGAAAGAGGGTTATTACTTACTTCGTACTACCCTTGACCAGAAAGATGAACAGGTGCAATGGACAATTTATAATACCATCAGGGAAATAGAAGCCACCTTCCGGGTATTAAAAACTGATCTTGATCTTCGGCCTGTTTATCATAAAACCGATACCGCAGCAATGGCTCATCTTCATCTGGGTCTGTTGGCTTATTGGGTGGTAAATACAATCCGCTATCAGCTCAAACAAAAAGGCATCAGCAACGAATGGCGGGATATAGTTAGAATAATGAACTCGCAAAAAATAGTAACCACTACAATGAATAACGACTATGATCAACAAATCATCATCAGACAATGCAGTGAACCAACAGACCAGGTAAGCAAAATCTATTCAGCTTTAAATTTCAAATATCAACCCTTCACCCGAAAAAAATCTGTAGTCCCCCTTGCGGAAATGAAAAATAGCCTAAACCACAATAGTCTTGATTTTCTTTCTGGGTAACTGCAATGTGGGTTAAACGAAAATCTGTTCATCTCAGGTTGGATGCTACTTATTTTTCATCCTTCAATCTGCTTTGTTACCAG